>JBBQGJ010000037.1:0-31169 GCA_038322925.1 Mycobacteriales bacterium | reverse complement strand
AACCGGTGGGCGTCGCGGTGCCATCGCCCAGAGTAGAGCGGCGCACCGAGCATCACCAGGTCGTAGCCTTCGATGCGCTCGCGCACCCACTTGGCGGGGCACAGCTCCAGGTCCGCGCCGTCCTCTTGCAGGACCGTGCCGATGAACTCAGCAACTTCCTGGGTGGATCCGTGCTTCGTTGCATAGGCGACCAGGATGTGGGTCATGGTGCCCCCTTCCTAGGTCATGGTGGCGCTCGCAAAAACCGTGTTCATAGGGCCGTAAGTCCCAAACCAGGCGGGTTGGGCGTGACGCTGGGCACCCCGGGTGGTACGTCGGGGCGTGATCGGGACGGCGCATTACCGTGACCGTCGACACCCGACATGGCGCGGCACCGCCCGAGCACACAACAGACTTGACCGATCGGAGGACGCGTCCGGTGAGCAGTCCAGCCTTGGACACCTATCTCGAGGGAGCCGATCCTGCGGCGACAAAGCTGCTGACCAGCCTCGACGAATCCATCCGAGCCGCCTTCCCGGACTTGGATGTGGCGATCAAGTACGGGATCCTGATGTACGGGTTGCGAGGCGACTGGCGCACCTGGGTCTGCGCGCTGCAGGCGACCAAGAAGGGCGTGAGCCTGAAGTTCCTGTACGGCGTGCTGCTGGATGATCCGCTCCGGGTGCTGCGATCCGGCAGTTCCGTGCTGATGAGCTGGGACTTCGGGACGGCCGAGGTGATCGACGCGGCGTCTGTCCGTCAGTACGTCGTCGAGGCGGTGGCCAAGTACGACCAGTACAAGACGACAGCACCGCAGGTGCTCGAGGCGAGCCGAGCGGCCTCGAAGGCGCGCAAGGCCCGGTAGGTCCTGACGCCGCCCGGAGCGGTCAAATCGGAACACGTCAACCCAACGCCAGCGCGGTGACCGCGTCCGCGCAGCCCCAGGAGAGCATGACCCCGTTGCCCGCGTGCCCGTAGTTGTGCACGACGGGGCGCGGCCCGCTGTCCACCCGTTCCAGCCGGACCCGTGGGCGGCCCGGCGGATGCCCACCTCGACGCCGAACACCGGCGCGGCTGCGAGTTCCGGAAAGACGGCGATGCAGCGTTGCAGGATCTGCTCGGTGATCACCGGATCCGGCGCCAGGCTGGTATCGCCCGGTTGGGCCACTCCGCCGAGCACGACCCGCCTGCCATGGGGCATCACCCCGACCCAGTGATCCTCCGCGCCGCCCTCGTAGACGAATTCGGTCAGCCACGGCGCGTCGACGATGACGTGCTGCCCGCGCACCGGAGTCAGCTGCGGGTCGTGGGCCAGCGCGGACGCCGCCAGCCCCGAGCAGTTCGCCACGACGTCTCCGTCCACGTCGGCGAGATCGGTGACGGGGGATTGCTCGATTCGCCCGCCTAACCGTGCGACCTCACCGACCAGCCAGGTCAGGTAGACGGGCATATCGGCGAATGGCAGTTCGGCCCGCATGCCGGTCGGGAATCCGGCGGGTAGTTCACCGGGACCTAA
The DNA here is from genome assembly GCA_038322925.1 of Mycobacteriales bacterium. Taxonomy (GTDB): domain Bacteria; phylum Actinomycetota; class Actinomycetes; order Mycobacteriales; family Nakamurellaceae; genus Nakamurella. The sequence continues at coordinate 29,674 of JBBQGJ010000037.1, read as the reverse complement.
CGGCCGGAAACCGGCGATGGTGGAGGCCCAGGACGGCAACTGATCGCCGAAGGCCGGGGTGGACAGAAGGCGTCCACGGCGGACGGTGACGCCGGTGCCGGGTTGGCCGGCAAGCCTGCGGAACTCGATGTCCGACGCGCGTGCCCAACCTACCGCCGGATCCGCGGGATCCCCGAAGACCGGACCGATCATCGCCCCGGCCACCGCGGAGACTGTGCCGATCGGCGCGGCCGCCGTCCGGACCAGCACCCGCGCTCCGGCCTGCAGCAGGCGAACCGCCGTCGTGAGCCCGGACACCCCAGCGCCGATCACCACCACTCGAGGTCCCATGACGACAATGGTGCCCCGCCCAGGTGACGGGGAAACGCCCTCGCCGCCGACACCTGAATTCAGGGACGAACCTCGTACACGAGGTTGAACGGCGTCTCGGCCACCTGCCGGAACCGGGTGAAGCCGGCGTCGGTGACCACCTGCCGCACACCCGCCGCGCCGGCCTGCGCGCCCAGCGTGTAGCCGCCCGACTGGGACAACGCGTTCGGTACGCACAGGAACGTCGAGAACGAGTAGTAGACCCGGCCGACGGGATTCATGTTGTCCGCCGCGGTGTCGTGCGCGAAGGGTTCCACCACCATCCAAGTGCCGTCCGAGTCCAGCGACTCGCGTATGTGCCGGGCGGCGCCGACCGGATCACCCATGTCGTGCAGGCAGTCGAAGGTGGTGACCAGGTCGTACCCGGTGCCGCTGAACGTCTGCGCCGAGGCAACCTCGAATGCGATCCGCTCACCGACCCCGGCCTCCGCCGCCCGCTTGCGGGCACCGTCGATCGACCCCTGATGGTAGTCGGAGGCCACGAAGGTGGAATTGCCGAACTCCTGAGCCATCAGGATGGTGGATGCGCCCATGCCGCAACCGATGTCGGCGACCCGCCCACCGGCGCGGAGCTTGTCGGTCACCCCGTCGAGCGCGGGCAGCCAGCTGCTGGTCAGGTTTCCGACGTACCCGGGGCGGAAGAACCGTTCGCACCCGATGATCACGTCGGGATCCTGCTCGTGCCAGCCGATGCCGCCGCCGGTCCGGAAGGCATCCGTCACTGCCGGCTCCGCTCGCAGCGTGCCCAGCGCGAGCTGGAAGGCGCCCGGCAGGTAGAGCGGGCCGTTCGGGTCGGTCAACGCGAACGCCTGTTCCTCGGTGAGCGAATAGGTGTCCGTCGCCGGGTCGTACATCACGTAACCGCCGGCCGCCTGCCCGCGGAGCCACTCGGTGACGTACCGGGTGTCGGTCTCGGTGCGTCGCGCCAGTTCATGAGCCGTCGCCGGGCCCTCGGCGAGCGAGCGGTACAGCCCGAGGCGATCGCCGACGACGACGCTGCCGGCGGCGATGGTCGCTCCGAGGTCTCCCACGAAGTGCCCCACGAATGCCATCAGTTTGTCCTGGTCCACGGCCATGGTGTCCTCCAATGTCGATGCTGCCGGCTGGATCAGCCGGATCGTCGTTGACCGCCCGATTCTGTTCACCGACCTTGCAGTCCCGTTGCAATGGCGGTGCAATGGTTCGCGGAAACCTGGGACGTCCGTCGTGACTGGAGGTCCGGATGCGTGCTCGGCAGCCCGACATCCAGGGATACGTCGACCGCGACGGAGTCAAGATCGGCTACGAGGTGTTCGGCAGCGGCGAGCCGACGGTCATGCTGATGCCGCCGTGGGCGATCATCACCTCACTGCACTGGAAAGCCCAGGTTCCCGCGCTGGCAAGGCATTTCCGGGTGATCACCTGTGACGAGCGGGGCAACGGCCGCAGCGACCGGCCGGTCGGCCCGGCCGCCTACGCGTACCGCGAGATCGTCGACGACGTCATCGCGGTGCTCGACGCGACCGGGACCGATGCGGCGGTGTGCGTGGGCATCTCCAGGAGCTGCGGCCACCTGCTCGGGTTGGCGGCGCATCACCCGGAGAGGGTGGCCGGGGCGGTGTTCATCAGCCCGGCCATCGGGATGGGGGAGAAACTGCTCGGCCGCGGGAGCTTCAGCTTCCACGACCGGCTCGACACCGACGAGGGCTGGGCAAAGTACAACCGCCATTCCTGGGTGCGCGACTGGCCCGGTTTCCTGCAATTCTTCATGGGCGAGATGTTTCCCGAGCCGCATTCCACCAAACCCATCGAGGACGCCATCGGCTGGGGGATGGAGACGACGCCGGAGACGATCGTGGACAACGAGTTGGGCCCATTTCTGAGCGAATCCCCGCGGGAATTGGCGGGCCGGGTGCACTGCCCGTCCCTGGTGGTGCACGGCAACGGCGATCAACTGATCAGCGTGACGGCGGGGGAGCGACTGGCGCGCGCGCTCGGCTGCGAGTTCGTCATGTTCGACGGCTCCGGGCACGCGCCCAACGTCCGTGACCCGGTACGGTTCAACCTGCTGCTGCGGGACTTCGTGAACCGGGTCCACCCTGAGCCAGCACAAACGCCGCCGGCCCGGAAGTGGACAAGGGCGCGCTCACGCAGCCCGCGGGCGCTGTACCTGTCCTCACCGATCGGTCTTGGACATGCGTTGCGCGACATCGCCATCGCCGGCGAGCTGCGCACCCTGCGGCCGGATCTGACGATCGACTGGCTCACCCAGCACCCGGTCACCGCGATGCTGGACAAGCGCGGGGAGTCGATCCATCCGGCGTCGGCCCTGCTGGTCAACGAATCCGCTCACCTGGAAAGCGAATCCAGCGGCCACGATCTGCATTGTTTCCAGGCCTTCCGGCGGATGGACGAGATCATGGTCGCGAACTTCCACGTGCTCCAGGACGTGGTCGACGCGGGCGACTACGACCTGGTGGTCGGCGACGAGGCGTGGGACGCGGACCATTTCTGGCACGACAATCCGGAGTTGAAACGGACCGCGTTCGCCTGGCTCACCGACTTCGTCGGTTCGTTGCCGATGCCGGCCGGCGGAGAGCGCGAGGCGTTCCTCACCGCCGACTACAACGCCGAGATGATCGAGCAGGTCGAGCGCTACCCGAGGGTCAGGGACCGCGCGATCTTCGTCGGCAACCCGGAGGACATCGTTCCCGACACCTTCGGGCGCGGGCTGCCGACGATCCGCGAATGGACCCGCGAACACTACGAGTTCGCCGGTTACATCACCGGTTTCGATCAGACCGGCTTCGCCGACCGACGACGAGTGCGGGAGCAACTCGGCTATCTGCCGGGCGAACCGGTGTGTGTGGTGACGGTCGGCGGATCGGCGGTGGGAGCGCCGTTGCTGCGCCGGGTGATCGCCGCATTCCCGCTGGCCCGGGAGCTGGTGGCGGGCCTGCGGATGGTGGTCGTGACCGGACCCCGCATCGACCCGGCCTCCTTCCCCAGCTATCCGGGATTGGAGATACGGGGATATGTCGACGACCTGTACCGGCAGCTGGCCGCCTGTGACCTCGCGGTGGTACAGGGCGGACTGACCACGTGCATGGAACTGACCGCGCTGCGGCGACCGTTCCTGTATTTCCCGCTCCGCCACCATTTCGAGCAGAATTATCACGTCCGGCACCGGCTCGACCGCTACCGCGCCGGACGGTGCATGGATTACCACGCCAGCGATCCCGAGACCATCGCCGAGGCGATCGCGTGCGAGATCGGCCGGCAGGTCGACTACCTGCCGGTGGAGACCGACGGCGCGCAGCGGGCCGCCGGACTGATCGCCTCGCTGATCTGAACAGGCACAAGATTTCTCATCCGGTGGACAGCCGGGGGAGCCGCTCGTGAGCGCGGCGGGCTATCCCCGGCATTCCGTGGTGTTCGGCGAGAGTTGCTGCCCGGGAGAGGGTCTCGTCACCCGCGGATTGGTCTCCGGCGATCAGCTCGCTCTCGCCGGCAACCAGCAGGCCCTGCGCCAGCACCGGGATCCACTGCTGCTGCTCGGCAGCGACGACCAACGGTGCGATCCTGTCCGCCGCCAGGTCAGGACGACCGGCGGCCAACCAGGCCCGTGCCACCCCCAGGTACGCATCGGACCCGAGCAGCCACGCACCGCCCGCGGGAGCGTCGATGGCCGTCAGCAGCCGATCCGCCTCGGCCAGCGCGTCGGCGGAGCCGGTCGCCTCGGCCAGCGCCGCCAGGTAGCGCAGCCGGTACGCCTCCGTCTGACTCTCGGCACCGCCGAACGGCACGTCGCGCAGCACCGCCACCGCCTGCTCGCGGTCGCCGACCTCCATCAGCGTGGTGGACAGCATCGCGGCCGCGGTGGTGATGAACCAGGCATGCAGCGCCGAGGCTTCCTGGTCGATCGCGCGCCGACCGTGGCCGAGGGCGTCGGGGTAGGGCCCCTGCAGCCGGGCCAGCCAGCCAAGGTGCGCGGTGAGCCAGCTCTCGTAACCGACATATCCACTGCGTCGGTTCAACGCCAGCGCGGCCTCGACCTGGGCGACCGCGGCGGTCCAATCGGCCGCGGCCACGAACGGGAAGGACGACTCGAACACGGTCCACTGCAGCCGCCAGAGGTCACCCTGACGTCGCAACAGGGGTTCCAGTTCGGACAGGATCGTCGCGAGCTCCGGCAGCATGCCCAGGTACGCAAACCCCGTCTTCGTGCCGTCCAGGGCCTTGGCCAGGGCCATCGCATCGCCGGCGCCGCGGGCCACCACAACAGCCTTGGCGGCGGCGTCCAGGCCTTCGGTGAACCGCAGACGGTTGCTCAGCACCACGGCCATCCGGGCAAGGAAATCGGCCTGCATTCCACGATCACCGAGGGATTCGGCCAACCGCAGCCCCGACTCCAGCCGCTCGAGCGAAGAAATCGGCACGGTATTCGGCAAGGAATTCAGCAAGGGGGCCCGGAGCCGCCGACCATCGCAACGGCGGCGTCGCCGCCCAGTTCCCGCAGCGCCAGCATTTCCAGGCGAAGGTCGCCGCAGGACCGGGCGAGTTCGGCGCCCTTCTCCTGATCGGCGACGGCGTCCCCGTATCGGGCCTGCGCTTCCCGTACCCGTCCGCGGGCCAGGTGCGCCCGAGCCAGGACTTCTGGTTCGCCGACCGCGGACGCGGCCCCGATGGCACGATCGAGCAGCCGCTCGGCATCGGCGGCCGCAAACCGGTGCATCGCCTGATCGGCGGCGCGCAGCCAGCCCCGGGCGGCTCGCGACCAATCGGCGATCGCGGCCGCATGCTCGGCCATCGCTTCCGGCGTCTCGCCGAGCAGGTCGGCCGCTCGGGCGTGATAGGCCAGGCGGGTCGGCAGCGGGGTGCTGGCGTAGAGCACCTCGCGGACCAGGTCGTGGACGAACTCATACGCCCGTTCCGCGACGACCACCAGCCTGGTCCGTAGCAGGTCCTCGCATCGTCGGACGGCCTCGGCCGTGGACAGGTCGAGCAGTCTGCCGATCGTGGCCGGCTCGAAGGACGTGCCGAGAACAGCGGCGGCGCGCAGGATCCGCTCGGATTCCGGGCCCGTACGACGCACCCGGGAAAGGACGGCCTCTTGCAGGCTGGCCGGCAACTGCTCGCCGACCGTAAGTCCGCGCAGCATTTCTGCTGCATACAACGGGTGACCTGCGCTGCGCCGGGCGACGACCTGCGCCTGCTCGGCATGACCGGCGGCCACCGCCAACTGCAGCACGGCCTCCATGGACAGCGGCCCGATCTCGACGGTCCTGCCGACGTCGGCGAGGTCAGCAAGAACCCGCTGGCCTTCCTCGGTCCGGACCGCCACGGTGATCAGCAGTCGGGTGTCCGTCAGCTGGCGCCCGATGTAGTGCAGCAACTCGATGACGGCCAGGCCGGTGTGGTGCAGGTCGTCGATCAGCAGCAGCACCGGGTGACGGAGCGCCAGCCGCCGCAGGAAGATCGTCACCGCGTCGTAGGCGCGGCGCCGTTCGGTGTCCGGATCTCCGCGCTCGGCCGGGACCGCGCCCAGCACGGCACCGACTTCCGGCACCAGCCCCGCCAGTACCCCGGCCCGTTCGCCGACCACGTCGCGCAGTTCGCGTGGTGCCATCCGATCCACCTGGCCGCCGATCGCCTCGACCACCGGCTGCAGGAACATCGAGCGTTCCGTTTCGTAGCACCGGGCGCGAAGCACCACCCCTCCGGTGGACGCGGCCAACGTCGCCAGCTCGTCGATCAGCCGGGTCTTGCCGATGCCCGCTTCGCCGGTCAGGATGATCAATCCCGGGTGCCCTGCGGCTGCCTCGGCCCAGGCCTGCGTGAGCCTGCCGAACTCGACATCCCTTCCCACCAAAGAGATGTCGCTGCCGTGAGACCCCCGCCGCGCAAGGGACGGCGGGTTGGCCGTTGTGCTGCCGCGTTCCTGCAGGATCGCCAGATGGATCGCCCTGGTCTCCGGCGCCGGCGCGCTGCCGAGTTCCGCGTCGAGCACGGTCCGCAGGCGCTGGTAGACCGCGAGCGCGGCGGCGGGCTCGCCCTCGCGGTGCAGTGCGCGCATGAGCGCCCGGCACGCGGATTCGTCGAGCGCATCGACGGACAGTGCCTCCTCCGCAACCTTCCGTGCGGCAGCGAACTCGCCCACCTCGAGAGCCGCGTCGGCGTAGATCAGCCGAATGCTCCGCACCAGGCTGGCCAACTGCAGCCGTGGCTGGTGCGCCCACTCCGCGTCGGGTTCGTTCTCCAGCAAGTCACCGGTCCCCGTCAGTTCGAGCGCCTGGCCGGCAGCGGCCATCGATATCGCGGGCGTGGTCCGCACCGTGTGCTCAGCGCGGGTCGCCAGTTCCTCGGCGGCGTCGACGTCCACCCATATCGCGGCGCCGTCACCCAGCCGGTAACTACCGCGCGCACCGCGGATGACCGATGTGCCCAGCGCACGACGAAGCCGGCTGACCAGCGTCGCCACGTTCTCGGCGGCCCGCGGGGGCGGTTCCCTTTCCCACAAGGCGCCGACGATGCGGTCCGTCGACACGCTGTGCCCACGATGGACGACGAGCAGCGCGAGCAGTCGGCGTGCCTTTGCGCTACCGACCTGACGGTCTTCGACCGCTCGGCCATCGACGGCCACCGCGAAACGGCCGACCACCCTGAAGGCCACCCCGGCCCCGCCCGCGGGGCCGGTCCACGGCCAGCTGCCAGCATCGGCCACCGGTCTTCGCCCTTCCGTCCCCTGGTGCCACAAGTTACCGCGCGCCTGCGGCGGTGTCGTGCAGCGACGGGGGGAATGGGCGGAATGTCATGGTTGGCCAAATCGATTCCGAACCATTGCCAGCATCACCTTCGGAGAGGAAAGTGGTGATTCCCACCACTTGATTCCTGCACCGAAACCGATGGCGCGACGCTGCGCGAAGGGAGCGTGAGGAGTGTACGCGCGTTCAACAACGTTTCAGGCGCGGCCGGAATCCGTCGATTCCGGGATGAGGCTTTTCCGGGACGACGTGATGGCGCCGCTGCAGTCGATGCGCGGCTGCGTCGGGGTGTCGATGATCGCGGAGCGGCGGTCTTCCCGCTGCATCGCGACAACGGCCTGGCGCACCCTGGAGGACATGCACGCCAGTGTGGCGGCGATTCGGCCGATGCGCGAACGGGTGGCGAAGGCCCTCGGCGGGTTCGCCGAGGTCGAGGAATGGGACATCGCGGCCGTCCATCGTGAACGTCATGCCAGCGAGGAATCCTGCATGCGGGTGACGTGGTTGCGGGTGGATTCCGGTCAGGCCGCGACCGTGGTGAACGCTTTCACGTTCGCAGCGCTACCGGCGATGACGAGTCGTCGGAGCTTTTGCGGTGCAAGTCTGCTGATGCACCGCGAGTGGGGCCGCGCGGTGGTCTCGGTCAGCTATCGCGATCACGAGGCGATGGAGGGCAACCACGGGCTGGTGGGGTTGGTGTCCTCCGACGGAACGTCGGAGGCAGGAATCGGGATCATCGAGGTCCGCGAGTTCGACGTGGTAATGGCGCACCTGCATGTACCAGAGTTGGCCTGACGGTAGAAACTCCGAGGCCCTCCAGTCCGCGCGTTGGTCGTGCCTGTTCAGTGCTGAGCGCGTGTCAGGCCGTGCTGAGCGCGTGTCAGGGGGTGCCGCCGACCATCGGAGGCACCCGACCCGCCGCCGCGATGACCGAGTCGGCTACGGCCAGTAGTGACGTTCGGCGTTTCATCGCATTCGCCTGCAACCACCGGTAGGCCTCGGAGTGGGTCATTCGATGCGCGCTCACCAGCAGGCCGGTCGCCGTGTCGATCACCCGGCGTACATCCCGACGATCAGTGTTGACTCTCATCGGGTTGAGTCCCATCGGGTTGACTCTCATCGGGTCGGCTTTCATCGGTCACTCACCCGACCAGCCCTCGACACCGATGACGGCGCATGATTGCGCCTCCCTTCGAGGTATTCACTCTCGGTGATCCGACCGGTTTCCCGGGCGATGAGGTTGGCGACCTCCTGACGGGACGGTCGCCATCCCTCGTAGTAACCCACCGAAAGGCGGTGAATCAGGCCGCGGCGGGGACCGTCGTCCAATGTCGCCAATAGGTCTTCGTAGCGGTCGGCAATACTGCCGGGCCGCGCCGGCTCGGCACGGTTCGCAGCATGAGTGCTCACAATGGGTCCCTCTCTGGGGTCGCCTGAGATCTGCTGACCGTCAACGATTTTCGGCAGTGTGTTAGTCCGTCGGGTGGATTGCGGGCAGCGGTTGGCAGGCCGGGAATTCTGGGCGGCGAGAGGGCTCTCGTCCGGGGCCACGGCCAAGCGGCGGCAGCACCGGCCCCAGATCGGCTGTCGGGATCAGCGCCCCTGACGTAACCGTGAAATCGGGAACATGTCAAGGGACCGCCGCAGCATGGAACGGACCATCGCCCGCCGGACAGGAGCGCCGGGCAGCATCTATGACGGAGCGAGGCCGCCGGACACCGGGCTCTTGGTGACCCCATGGTGACCCCACGCCAACCGGCTTCGTGCTATCTCCGACCCTCTCGTTCGGCGCGCGCACGCGGGTGTTCCAGCATGATGTCGATCGTGCGGTACCAGCTGCGGGCCCGCTCCAGGAGATCGCCGGAATTGGTAGCCACCGGCTCCGACCCCACCGCCGAACCCACCGCGATCGGCACGTGCACGGGGACGGTGGCCAGCAAACCCGCGACAATACTGTCGGTGCCCGCATCGAGATCGGTTGCCAGCACACGCAAGTAGCCCAGGTGATTGCCCGCATCCATCACCACGGATTCGATCTCGAAGGCCGTCTGCGCGGTGGACACGTTGATCATCAATCCGCCGCCGACCCGCCGGACGATGTCCAATGCGTCGACGAGGGTGGCCACCGAGGTGTTGGGCTGTGGCACCAGCAGCGGGATCAACTGGTACGCATCGCAATCCCGCACGAGCCGGCCGAACAGGTCCGCGACGTCCGTCGACAGTTGCTCGGACGGCACCGCGGCCGCGGTGACGAATGCGCGCCCAGCCGGGTGCCCAGATCCAGCACGCCGCGGTAGGACTCGGTGGTCGCGACCGCGTCGGGGAGATGGCCGAGCTCCACCCGCCCGATGTCCAGCGCCGACACCCGGCTGGCCAGCAGGTGGTCGACCATCCGCACCAGTTCCTCTGCACCGGCGCCCTTGGACACCACCACCGCTGCGCTCCGGGGCCGTGCGCGACCTTGAGGCCGACGGAGTCGAATCCAGACTGCTGGGCGACGGTGATGAGCTCCGTCGGCTCGAGATCGGCGGCCACGGACTCGTGGATGGCTAGCTAGCCTGTTCATGGCCACAGTCTGGCCGAACCCGGGCCGCCGGGCGGGAGCCGGGGCGGTGCTGCGGTGGAGCACCCGTCAGTTGGTGACCTGGCGGCGGTTCTCGTCGACCCGAGTGGTCACCCTCTCGCGATCGAGGTGCTCCAGCAATGGGATGACCACCCTGCGGGTGCTGCCCAGTGCGATGCGTGCCTGGCTGGTGGTGAACGGCTGCGGCAATCGGCCGAGGATTTGCAGAGCCCGCGCCGGCGCATCCGGCAGCAGCACGATGTCGGCCTCCAGCCGGATCAGCCGACCCACCGCGACAGCGACCGCCAGGTCCCGCCCGGTGAGCCCCAGCCGCGCCAGTTCGCCACGCTCGGGCGCCGCGAAAGGGTTTGCCCGCAAGGCGGTTTCGATTTCCTGGAGCGCGGGTCCCGCTGCGCCCATGCCGGGTGATCGGCCCGGCCGACGGATTCCGCCGCGGGCGAGATGCAGGCCCATCGCGGCGGCCAGTGCGGCCACGAGATCGGGGTCGGGGAGCTGCAGCGCGGCAGCGGCCGACGCCATCGGCAGGACCGGGTCCTGGCTGTGCGTCGATGCGTGGGCGTCCACCGCACCGGCCAACTGGGTGGCCCAGCGATCCCACGTAGCCGGCTCGACCAGCCAGTCGCCGGCCTGCCGGACGCCGGCCAGGTCGCCCATCGGGAGCCCCCAGGCCTCGGCGACACTGCACCGGATCGCGCCCCGCCAGCGGAGCTGATCCCGCACTCCCGGCACCGGCAATGCGGACCGCAAGGCGTCGGCTCGGACGATCGCCGCACCCCGCCGGCGCAACGGGACCGGATCGACATCCAGGACGACCGCGCCCATCGGCAGGTGCCATCGGGTGTGGTCGGACAGGATGACGCGGTCACCCACCTGCAGCGGGAGCGCCCGGGTGAGCCGCAACCTCGCGATGTCACCGGCCAACGGCCGGACGTGGACGGGCGCCGCCGCGGTGCCCATGTACATCGTCAGTTCACTCGGTAGGTCCGCGGCCATCTCCGGGTTGAGCCCGTCGCCCGCCGGTCCGAGCAGTGCGGGGACCAGCCGAACGTCGGCAGAGTCGGTGTGCCACCAGCGATCCGGGGTCAGCAGGGCGTCGCCACGTCCGACGTCCTGCTTCGGCACGGACCGCAGATTGACCGCGACTCTGGCGACCGCCGACACCGCCCGATGGTCCTCGCCGAGCATCTGCAGCCCGCGGACGGCCACCCTTTCGCCGCGCAATTCCAGCTGGTCACCCACCCGGATCGTGCCGGCACCCAGGGTTCCAGTGACGACCGTGCCCGCGCCCCTGATGGTGAACGCCCGGTCCACCCAGAGCCGGACCCGCTCACCGACGTCCGGCGCCGGGAGGCCGGCGACCAACCTGTCCAGCGCGGCGCGCAGGTCGGGCAGCCCGGCACCGTTGGCACCGGACACCACGACAGTTTCGGCGGTGGCAAGGGAGCTCTCCGCGAGCCTGCGGCGGGACTGCTCGACGGTCGCTGCCGGATCGGCGAGGTCGGACCGGGTGATCACCAGCACCCCGTGGCGGATGCCGAGCGCGCTGGCCGCGGCCAGGTGCTCGGCGCTCTGCTCGCGCCACCCCTCGTCCGCGGCGACGACGATCATCACGGCCGGCGCCGGTCCGAGCCCGGCGAGCATGTTGCCGATGAATCGTTGGTGCCCGGGCACGTCGACGAAGGCCAGGGTCCGCCCCGACGGCAGCGACGTCCAGGCGTAGCCGAGATCGATGGTCATGCCGCGCCGGCGCTCCTCGGCCCAGCGATCCGGTTCCATCCCGGTCAGCGCACGGACCAATGTGGACTTGCCGTGATCGACGTGACCGGCGGTGGCGATGACGTGCACGGGCTCAGCTGCCTTGCGCCGCAACGATGGCGATGGCCGCAAGGATTGCCTCGGCGACCGCGCCGTCCGACTCGGGCGACACGCAGCGGAGGTCGATCAACAGGCGATCCTTCTCGATCCGTCCGACGATCGGCGGCGTCCCGGTGCGCAACGGGCGAGCCAGCTCCGGGGGGAGCGCGATGGCCCAGCCGGGCAGCGGAACCCCGGGAGCACCGCCGCCGCCGACCGCTCCCGTGCTGGGCACCACCTCGCCGTTGGTCGCCAAGGCCAACCGCTCACAGCGAGACCGCAGGATGGTCGGGTCGTCATGCAGATACCGGTGGGTGGGTGTCGGTGGCCCGAGCAGGGTGGCCTCCAGGGCAGCGAGGGTGAGTTTGTCCACCCGAAGGGCCCGGGCCAGCGGGTGCCGACGCATCCGTTCGATCACCTCGGTGCGGCCGAGAATCAGCCCGGCCTGCGGGCCGCCCAGCAGCTTGTCGCCGCTGCAGGTGACCGCCGCCGCCCCGTCCGCGATGGCACCTGCGACGTCGGGCTCGTCGGGCAGCAACGGGTCCGCGGTCAGCAGTCCGCTGCCGACATCGACGACCACCGGGACCGGCAGCGACGCCAGCTCCCGCACGGCGACCGACGAGGTGAATCCGTCGACCCGGAAATTGCTCGGGTGGATCTTGACCACTGCCGCGGTGTCCGGGCTGACGGAGTCGGCGTAGTCGGCGTACGTGGTCCGGTTGGTCGAGCCGACCTCGCGGATCCGCACCCCGGTGGACCGGATCAGGTCGGCCAGCCGGAAGCCGGCGCCGATCTCCACCATCTCTCCGCGGCTGATGATCACCTCGCGGCCGGCGGCCAGCGCCGTCGTCGCCAGCACCAGCGCCGCGCCGCCGTTGTTGACCACCAGCGACTGCTCGGCGCCGGGCACCGCGGCGCGCAGCGCCTGCAGGGTGGCGGTGCCCCGGCCGGCCCGCTGCCCGCCGCCCAGATCGAACTCCACATTGACATACCCGGCGGCCGCGGTGACCGCCTCCAGCGCAGCGGGCGACAACGCCGCGCGGCCCAGATTGGTATGCAGCACAACACCTGTCGCGTTGATCACCGGGACCATCGAGGTGGCGAGGGCAGGCAGCGCGGCGACCGCGGAATCCGCGACAGCCGAGGGTGGGATGTCCCCGCGGCGGGCCCGATCCTGCGCGTCGGTCACCGCGGCGCGCACGATCCTGACACCCAGCCGGTCGGCCGCCGCGGTCAGCCGCGGGTCGGCCAGCACCGAGTCGGTGCGCGGCACCAGGCGGCGCGGGTCGGTCGTCATCGGCTCAGCGCTCCCCGTCGGTCCGGCACGTGCTGGCGGAGGCGGACGGGAATCGAACCCGCCAAGCCGAGATGCTAGGCTTCACCGGTTTTGAAGACCGGGAGGGCCACCAGGCGCCTGTACGCCTCCGCCGCACACCGTAGCCGGAGACCCCAATCGCAGCCCGGGCCGCCTTGGGCCCGGCGCTACCGTCTGATCATGACGTCGACCCTGTACCGGCTCACCCAGTACGCGCACGGCGGTGGATGCGCGTGCAAGATCCCGCCCGGGGAACTGGAAAGCATCGTCCAGGGCCTGGCGGGCCTGGATTCGCCCGACGTGCTGGTGGGGCTGGACACCGGGGACGACGCGGCGGTTGTCCGCATCGAGGACGGCATTGCGGTGGTCGCCACCGCGGACTTCTTCACCCCGGTTGTCGACGACGCCTATGACTGGGGCCGGATCGCCGCGGCGAACGCATTGTCCGACGTGTACGCCATGGGCGGTCGACCGTTGGTGGCGGTCAACCTGGTCGGCTGGCCCCGTGACGTGCTGCCGATCGAACTGCTCCGCGAGGTGCTGCGCGGCGGGCTGGACGTCGCCCGGGAGGCAGGTTGCGTGGTGGGCGGCGGGCACAGCATCGACGACCCGGAACCGAAGTACGGGATGGCCGTCACCGGTGTTGCCGATCCCGATCGGCTGCTGCGCAACGACGCGGCCGAGCCGGGTCTGCCGATCAGCTTGACGAAGCCGCTCGGCGTCGGCGTGCTGAACAACCGGCACAAGGCGACCGGCGAGGTGTTCGGCCAGGCGGTCGAGAGCATGGTGCGGCTGAATCGCTCGGCGAGCGAGGCGGCACTGGCCGCCGGGGTGCGGGCCGCCACCGACGTCACCGGGTTCGGGCTGCTCGGACACCTCTACAAGATGGCAAGGGCCTCGGGGGTGACGGCGGTGATCGACGCCGCTGCGGTCCCGTACCTGGACGGTGCCCGGCAGGCGGTCGCCGACGGTTACGTCAGCGGCGGCACCCGGCGCAACTTGGACTGGGTCCGCCCGCACCTGTCGGCCTCGGTGGGCGCGGCTGTCGATGAAGATGAGCTGATCCTGCTGGCCGACGCGCAAACCAGCGGGGGACTCTTGGTGGTCGGTGAGGTGCCGGGTGCGCCGGTGATCGGGCACACGGTGGCGCGACGGCAGGCGGTGATCGAGGTCAGGTGACAGGTCAGAGCCAGCTCTTGCGGTGGAACTGCAGATACAACCCTCCCGCGATGACGATGATGATCGCGGTGGACAGCACGAATCCCCACTGGGTGTCGATTCCCGGGTAGAGCAGGTTCTGGCCGAAATAGCCGGTGATGGCGGTTGGCACCGCGATGATGGCCGCCCACGCGGTCAATTTCTTCATCACCGTGTTCAGCCGAGCGTCCTGCAGGGACAGGTTGGTCTCGAAGATTGTGGTGATCATGTCGCGCAACGATTCGGTCCATTCGGCGACCCGCAGCACGTGGTCGTACAGGTCGTCGTAGGAACTGTTGAGATCGGCTGCCGCGGAACCGTTCTCGGTCTCGCGATGGTGACGGAGCACGGTGTTGACCAACTCCCGCATCGGCAGGGTCACCCGGCGCAGTTCGACGAGATCCTTCCGGATCTGGTACGTCCGGCGCTGCACCTCGGCGCTATGCGATTCAGCGTCGAACAGCCCGTCCTCGAGTTCTTCCATGGCGTCGTCCAGCTGTTGCACGGCGTCGAAATGGCCGTCGACGATGACGTCGAGCAGTCCGTGCAGCAGTGCCCCGACCCCGAACTTGAGGAGATCGGCGTTCTCCTGCCAACGCTCGACGACCTGCGCCATATCGAATCCGGCATGTTGTCGGACGGTGACGATCCCGCGGGGGAGGATGAACACCGATATCCGGTCCAGCCGCAGTGTCGATGCCGGGCGCAGGGATCCGGGCCGGCTGTCCCGGTCGGCGCGCGCGCGGGGGCCCTCGCTGCCGCCGTCCGGCGGTGCCGCCGTAGCGCCATTCAGGCGGGTCGCGTACGCCGTCAGCACCGTGTACTTGCCGTACCGGATCGCTTTGGTGCGCTCCAGGTGGGCGACGGCATCCTCGATGGCCAGCGGGTGCAGGTTGAGTTCTCGCGCCAAGGTGGACAGTTGCCCGTGGTTCGGATCGCACAGGTCGATCCACACCAGGCAGCCCTCCTCGTCGAGGAAGTCCGGAACCTGCTGAGCCGGACAGTTGTCGACGTGCACGGTGCCGTCCCGCCATACCCGATTGGTCACCGTGCCGGGGTGTCCGTCCATAGAGTCAGTCTGCGCCCACTTCGAGCCGTTCCCGGGCGACTGCCGGTGTGAGCATGGTCGTAACGGGCTACTGATGGGACCGGATTCCCCCAGCAGCGAGGCACGGCAAGATCGTGAGGCGATCCCATGGACGACAGCTATCACCTCCAGCGATTCGTCGCCGCGCAGGACGCCGGCGGCACTTACGACCGCGCCCTCGACGAACTGCGCCGCGGGTTCAAGTCGAGCCACTGGATGTGGTTCATCTTCCCGCAGATCGCCGGACTCGGCCGGAGCCCGATAGCGCAGCAGTATGCGATCTCGTCGTTGGACGAAGCCGGGGAGTACCTGGCTCACCCGGTCCTCGGGTCCCGGCTGGTGCAGTGCGCCGTGGTGCTCGGCGGGATCGAAGGCCGGAGCGCGGAGCAGGTCTTCGGCTCCATCGACGCACAGAAGCTGCGGTCGTCGATGACGCTGTTCCTGCGCGCGGCCCCGGACGAGGCGGTGTTCCAGCAGGTGCTGGACAAGTATTTCGGCGGTGCTGCCGACGAGGCCACCGACTCCCGGCTGTGAACCCTGGACTGCGTCAGTTCCCGGGGTTGGCAGCTTCAGCAGAAGCCTTGCGCTCCAGCCGTTCTCGCTGCGGCACGATGGTGTACTTGGGGTCGCGGGCGGATTCCTGGCCGGCCTCGAACAGGCCGAACCGAGTGCACGCCGAACCGGCCAATAGCGCGACTCCGCTGACCGCGGACAGTATCCGGCTGCGCCCGGCGAAGATCGCGCCGAGACCGCCGGCGGCCGTGAGGATCTTGCTGGCCGTCATCAGCCGTCCGGCGGCGCCGGTGTTCAGCGTCTCGGCGGCGATCCCGATCGCGGATTCCAGCCGGTGCCCGGCGATCAGGTCAAGGGCCGCACCGCCAACCGCGAGCCGTCGTGCCGGACCCGCATCGGCCAGGGTGGAGGCGATCATGCCCAGGCCGCCGGACGCTGCCGCCGCGGATCCGACGAACACGAACGGCAACTCGCGGCGCGCGTCGTGCCAGGCCGGGGTGGCGGTGTCGGCCAGCAGGACCGCGGTGTAGGACGCGATCGCCGGGGCAGCGACCGCGGCGCCAATCCCGGCCGGCCTGGCCGCCAACTCGAGCAGCGAGGACACCCAGGACAGCCGGCGGGGGAGCAGGCCACGCAGTTCAGCCGCGCCGGCTGCCGCGGCCAGCGGTCCGTACAGCGTCAGGATCCAGGTGCCTACCGACATCGGCGACGTGCGTTTGGCGACCCGCAGCATGTTGACGAACCGGGCCGGCCGGCCAAGATCGTGCACCAGCGCGATGAAGCTACCGCTGATCCCGATCATGGCACCCAGCCGGCCGGCGCGGCGCAGCGTGGCCAACCCGGCGAGGTCGGCGCCCGCGGCCAGCAGCGACGAGCCCGCCGCCATCCCGCCCAGGAACAGGTACGCCGGGATGTCGGCCTCCCACGGCGACGGCTTGAGCACGGGCCGCCCGTAGTAGGAGGTGAACGAGGCGTCCGGCACCACGGGTTGCTCGCCGCGGCCGCGGCGCTTGCCGGAGCCATGTCCGGCACCGGTATCCGTCTGGACGGCGGGACGTTCCGCCCGGCCGCGGGACCCGGGTAGCACCTCGCGGCCGGGACGACTCTCGATCGGAGCATCGCGATCGTTGGTGCTCGGTTCGGCGTTCGGCCCGTCGGACCGGTCCTGCCGGGTTCGTTGCCGCCACCGGCTGATCGGGTTGCTCACCAGCGACGGCCCTTGATGAAGGACAGTGCTGCGCCGACCAGCAGCGTTCCGGCCGCGGCCACCGCGGCATGCCACATCTCCGCCAGGTGCTTGGTGGTGACCACCGGATCGGGTGGCAGGCCGTAGACCTCGGGTTCGTCCAGCAGCAGGAACATGGCGCCGGCACCGCCGATCCCATCCTCCGGATCCTCGCCGTAGAGCCGGGCCTCGCTGACCCCAGCGGCATGCAGGGTAGCCAGCCTGTTCGCCGCCCGCTCCCGCAGTTCCTCCACGTCACCGAACTGAATGGACTCGGTGGGGCAGGCCTGCGCGCACGCCGGCGTCTGCCCGGCGCCCAGCCGGTCGTAGCACAGCGTGCATTTCTGAGCGATGCCGACGCTTTTTGGGCCCTCATCGCCGATCCGCCGGTCGATGACGCCGAACGGGCAGGCCGGCACGCAGTATCCGCAGCCGTTGCAGATGTCCTCCTGCACGACGACGGTGCCGAATTCCGTGCGGAACAACGACCCCGTCGGGCACACGTCCAGGCACGCCGCCTCGGTGCAGTGCTTGCAGACGTCGGAGGACATCAGCCAGCGGAAGTCCGTGCGATCGGCGGTACTGGCTGATTGCCCGGGGAGAGTGAAGGACGGCAGCCCAAGGTCAACAGCTCGCATCGAGCTGCCGAGCTGGCTGACCTCGCCCGACACCATCTGCGCCGCAGCCTGATTCGACGCGTCCGTACCGGTTGGACCGACGGGCAGCCCGATCAGTCCGGCGTCCTGACGGCCCAACGGCCTGGCCTGCTCGATGAAGGCGACGTGCCGCCAGGTGGAGGCACCCAGCGCACCGGTGTTGTCGTACGAGGAGCCCAGCAGATTGAGCCCGTCCTCTGGGACGCCGTTCCATTCCTTGCACGCGACCTCGCAGGCCTTGCAGCCGATGCAGATCGAGGTGTCGGTGAAGAAACCCTTGCGGGGCGGCGGTTCCGGCCAGCCCGCATCACTGGCAACCAGGTTGGCATCGGAGGTGTCGAGGCTGCGCGCGGTGACCACCTCACTGGCCCGCCCGTTGCGTGGGCTCATCACGGATCCCCCTGTCGTGGACCGACTTCCGGTGTGCCACCGGCATCCGGGCGGGTGACCTGAACTCCCTCCACCGGGGTGCGTTGATCGTTCCCGGTGTAGATGGTGATCCCGGCCCGCCGATGGTATTCCCTGACGTAGTCGAGCAGAGCCGGGCCGGTCGGCCGCCGGCCGGGCTGGATGTCGCAGGACGCGACCTTGGATTCCTGGATGTGCACGTTCGGATCCAGCGTGACGCCGAACAGGTCGTTGGCCGAATCACCGGTGACCAGCGCGTTCCCGCCAACCCCCCAGTGGTAGGGCAGGCCGATCTGGTGGACCGTCTTCCCGCCGACCCGCAGCGGCACCACCCGATCGGTGACCAGCACCCGGGCCTCGATCGCGGTCCTGGCCGTCACGACGGTGGCCCAGCCGCCGTGCTGCAGCCCGCGCTCCGCGGCCAGTTCCGGGGAGATCTCGCAGAAGAACTCCGGTTGCAGTTCCGACAGGTAGGGCAGCCAGCGGCTCATCCCGCCCGCGGTGTGGTGTTCGGTGAGCCGGTAGGTGGTGAAGACGCAGGGGAACACCTCTGCATGCGGCTCGGGCGGTGACGGGTTCGACAGATTGTCCTTGCGGCGGAACACCTGTCGGGTCGGGTTGGCCTGCTGCCGGTAGAACGCGTTGCGGACCGGCGACTCGTGCGGCTCGTAGTGTGCGGGCAGCGGTCCGTCCAGCAGACCCGTCGGCGCGTACAGCCAGCCCTTCCCATCGCCTTGCATGATGAACGGGTCGTCACCGGCCAGACCCTTCGGCCCGCCGGTGCCTTCGGGTGGCCGGTAGGACGGCGCGGTGTCCACCGGGAAGTCCGGGACGTCGTGCCCGGTCCACTTGCCGGCGGCCTCGTCCCACCAGACGTAGGCCTTCCGTTCGCTCCACGGCTTGCCGTCCGGGTCGGCGGATGCCCGGTTGTACAGTGTGCGGCGGTTCGCCGGCCATGCCCAGCCCCATTCCGGCGCCACCCAGGACTGCTCCCGCCCTGGCTTTCGCCGGGCAGATTGGTTGACCCCGTCGGCGTACACCCCGGCGTAGATCCAGCAGCCACCGGAGGTGGACCCGTCCGCCTTCATCTCGGTGAATCTGCTGAGCGGTTGTCCGGCCTTGTCGCCGGTGAGGTGGTAGCCGTTGATCTCCCGCAGCACCGCGTCCGCGGACGGTTCGCCCTTCTCGTCGACCGAGTAGTCCCACGTCAGGTCCAGCAGCGGACAGTCCCGCTCGAGAGTCGATTCCGCCAACCGCGCGCGGAGTTTGCGCCCGAGGTGGAAAAAGAAGTGCAGGTCGCTGCGGCAGTCGCCGGGCGGTTCGACCGCCTTGTGATGCCATTGCAGCATGCGCTGGGTCTGGGTGAACGTGCCGTCCTTTTCCACGTGCGACGCGGCGGGAAAGAAGAACACCTCGGTGCCGATGTCCTTGGTGGCCAATTCGCCGGTCGCGATCTCGGGCGCGTCCTTCCAGAACGACGCCGACTCGATCATGTTGAGGTCCCTGATGACCAGCCAATTCAGGTGCGCCATGGCGAGTCGCTGCATCTTGCCGTGCGCCGACCCGACGGCCGGGTTCTGGCCGAGCAGGAAATAGCCCTCGACCTTGTCCTCGAGCATGTCCATGACGGTCTGGTAAGTACCGTGATCACCGGTCAGTCGCGGGAGATAGTCGAAGCAGTAATCGTTCTCGGAGGTCGCCGCGTCGCCCCAATAGGCCTTGAGCAGGCTGACCGTGTAGGAATCGGCCTCGGTCCAATAACCTTTCTGGTTGGGCGAGGAAATGGTCGCCAGGTAGTGCTCGAGGTCGCCGTGCTCGCCGACTTTCGGCATCGGCAGGTAGCCCGGCAGCAGGTTGAACAGGGTGGGAATGTCGGTGGAGCCCTGAATGCTGGCATGCCCGCGCAGGGCCATGATGCCGCCGCCGGGGCGGCCCATGTTGCCCAGCAGCAATTGAATGATGGCGGCGCCGCGGATGTATTGCACGCCGACGGAATGGTGCGTCCAACCGACGGAGTACACCCACGCGGTGGTGCGTTCCCGGCCGCTGTTCGCGGTGACCGCCTCGCAGACCTTCGCGAACTGCTCCGGCGGGACCCCGCAGACCCGCTGCACCATCTCCGGGGTGTAGCGGGCGTAGTGCCGTTTGAGCACCTGGAACACGCAGCGCGGGTCGGTCAGGGTCTCGTCACGGCGCACCCTGCTGTGCGCCAGACTCGCGCCATGGCCGCCCATCTCGTGGCCGGCTGCGCGGGCGCTCTTGGACTGCTCGTCCTGGGTGTCGGCGGCGGCCGGATCACGCTCGTCGGTGTCGCGGGCGTCGGCGGTCCCGCCGTCGAACGGCGTGATGCCCTCTGCGGTTTCAGCGCCCTCTGCGGTTTCAGCGCCCTCCGCGGTTTCAGCGCCGTGGTCCGCGGTGTGGCGGACCTGCTCCTCCTCGCCGCTGGCGGCGGATTCCTGCGCCGGCATTCCGTCGTAGTTCCACGTCGTGGTGTCGTAGGTTCCGGTCTCCGGGTCGTAGCCGGAGAAAACCCCATCGATCTCGTCGACGTCCCGGAAGTCGTCACGCAGGATCGTCGCCGCGTTCGTGTAGGCGAGAACGTAGTCATGGAAATACTTCTCGTTCGACAGGATGTAGTTGACGATGGCGCCCAGGAAGGCGATGTCACTACCGGCGCGCAGCGGCACGTGCATGTCGGCGACCGCGGTGGTCCTGGTGAACCGGGGATCGACATGGATGATCGTCGCGCCGCGAGCCTTTGCCTCCATCACCCACTGAAACCCGACCGGGTGGCATTCGGCCATGTTCGAGCCCTGAATGATAATGATGATGCAATCAGAATTTTGCAGATCCTGCACGAAACCCGTGGCTCCTCCACGGCCGAAAGAGGCCCCCAAACTGGGGACGGTGGCGCTGTGTCAAATACGGGCCTGATTCTCGATCTGAATGGCACCCATGGCGGTGAAGAGTTTCTTGATCAGGTAGTTCTCTTCGTTGTCCAGGGTTGCCCCGCCGAGAGCGGCAATGCCCAGGGTGCGGCGGACCCGGTTGCCGTCGTCGTCGTGCTCCTGCCATGTACGTTCCCTGGTGTCCAGGATCCGGTCCACCAGCATGTCGGTGGCGGTCTCCAGGTCCAGCGGCTCCCACTCGGTGCCGTAGGGCCGGCGGTAGAGCATGGCCGTCTGCCGGCCGGGACTGTTCACCAGCTGTTCGCTGGCCGAGCCCTTCGGGCACAGCCGGCCGCGGGAAACGGGGGAGTCGGGATCACCCTCGATCTGGATGACCCTCTCGTCCTTGACGAACACCCGCTGACCGCAACCGACGGCACAGTACGGGCAGACGCTCTGCACCACGCGGTCGGCGGTCGTGGTGCGGGCCGTCCATGCCTTGGTGCGCGCGGACACCGCCGCGGCGCCCCGGCCGAGCGGATCGCCCCCGGTGTACTGCCGGATGACCGGCCAGGACAGCAGGATCGAACGCAGCGATCGGCGAGCGCCGTCGTCCGAAGAACCACCGTTACCGCTCTGCTGCACCCGCCCGCCTCCTCAGCTGTCCAAACGGTAGTCGGCGGGGACCGGCCGGACAACGCCTGACACGGGGGCATTCTGCGCGGCAAATGGTCACCCATCCGACTCGGCCTGCATCGATGTCTTGGCGCTCACCACGGCCACCGAGACCCCGCAGTGCCGCTCGACCCGGTGTTGAAGGTCCAGATGCAGCCACTGCGACAGGCCATGGGGGAGCGTGGAGATGATGATCTCGTCGACCCGCTCGCGCGCCTGATAGTCGCGGATGGCGCGCACCGGATCGTGGTCGCCGACCTCGCCGTCGACGGCCGCGCCCAGGCCGCGCATCCATTCCAGGCCCGCCGCCAGCCGGGCGCTGGCGTCCGGGTCGTCGCCGTTGGTGGGCGCGGGAGGGCGCATCCCGCCCTGTACCGCGAATGCTTCCGCCATGGCGACCACGAAGTCGGCCCGGTGGGTGGCCGGCACCAGCAGGTTGAATTCAGTGGGTGTCTCGGCCAACCGGGCCTTGACCGCCTCGGCCAGGTGATCACCGCCGAGCGTCTGATTGGCCACGACCATGATCCGGCGCATGGGCGCACCTCCCGCGTTGTTCGGCCCTACTTGATCGACACGGCATGATGCTGCCCGGTTCGGCTGTCGACCGCACCTCGACCGGGACGAACCGCCGGCGGGTGCGATGAAGGGCTACTCCGGGTCGGGAAGCCCGAACGACCGGACCCAGTCCGGGTGGATCTTGATCACGTCCCGGGAGAACCCGCGCGTGGGCGGCTGCACATCGGACAGCGCCTCGGCCGTGCCCCGGATCTCCAGGTAGCGGGGATGCCAGCCGGGTCCGGGTGCCAGGTCGTCGACCACCAATGCCACCCGAGAACCCGCGGTCACGTTGCGGAACTTCTTGGTGGCGCCCATCCGCTGGCCGCCGATGTCGATGGTGTCATCGCTTCGCACGAAGAAGGCGACCGGCGCGTTGCCGACTATTCCCGAGGGCGAGACGGTCGCGAGCCGGCCGAGCCGTTGGCCGGCCAGGTACGAGCGTTCGGCCTTGCTGAACCCGTCGAAGGGCATGCAGTGCCTCCATTGTCGTCAGTGCCGGCTTGTGGGCACCCGGGCGCCTCGTCGATTGACAACACCAGATGGCCGGAAATTCATGCCCCGGCAGTCTTCGGTCCAGCGTCGGCACAATTCGTCGAGCCGGCTCGTCGGGGCGGCGAGCGGGTTGGGGGAGCATTGCGCATCGAGTAAGCTGGGCCGTCGCGGCGAACGACTGCCGCGAGCCCGGTCCGGGTGGCGGAATGGCAGACGCGCTAGCTTGAGGTGCTAGTGCCCTTAGGGGCGTGGGGGTTCAAGTCCCCCCTCGGACACACTCGGTCGCATATAACACCAGTTCAGAACATGGAAATCGAACATTCGGGACGAACCTGAGGTCCAGGCTTGGTGACACGAGTTGCCGACGGCGCGGTTCGCCACCGCGGCGTCTACATCGACATGTTGGCCAAGTAGGGGCCGCTGCTGGGTGAGCCGTATACGCGGCAGTTGGGCGGCAAGCTCCGGGAACTGCGGTTCCATCTTGACCGTCAGGCGCTGCGGATCACCTACTGGATCGCGACGGGTCGTCGGATCATCCTGCTCACGGTGTTCGTCAAGTCGCGGATGCGTGAGGCGCGCGAGCTGGAACGCGCGGTCCGCGCGTTGGCGCGCTGTCTGGCCGAGGAGCACACGATCGAGGAGGAATCATGACCGAGCGAACGAGCTATCCCGGGGCGGGTGCCGAAGTGCACCGACTCTTCCCGGACCCGGTTCGTCAGGAAATGTTGTCGTCGATACCCAGGGCGATCAGGATCACGAACGCAAACAACGGAAACGGCCTGGTCGGCGCCGGCCAACCCGGACAGGTGGGTGAAACCCACCCGCACTTGACCACGCCAGATAGATCCGCGGACCCCCGCCGAATATATCCGCGGATTACTACCGCCCGCTGACCGGAGTGCGTGACCATGACAGCCGTCACTCATTGCGAGCTTCAGTCAGCCGGTTAGGCCAACCGAGCGTATCGTTTCCACCAGCGCACCAACGAGCAACAGTCAGTCGCGATGAGTTGGCGCGCCAGCGCCAAATGGGGGATGCCGTGATTGTCTCGCTGGCAGGCACACTCGTCCAGCAAGCGCGGACGAAGAGCTGTCGACCCTCCCCTGGCGACGAGCGCGCCGGTTGACGAGAACGAGATCCGTTCCAAGTTCAGGGATCTCGTCTTCAACGTCGGGAACCGACGATGCGGACCCACGGAAAGGTCAGCTTCCCCAAGGAGGGAACCATGAAAGCACGATCAGCAGTCGCTATATCCGCAGGAGCCATCGCAATAGCAGTCCTGGCCGGGTGCGGAAACCTGACGGCAGGATCAGCAAGTCCGGAGACAACTGCCACCAGCAGCAGCAGCAGCAGCAGCAGCAGCAGCATTGCCCCGCCGCCGACGACCGCACCACCCGTGACAATCACCGCTACACCGGCCCCACCGGCAACAGTGACGGCAACACCACCACCCGTCGTCATCGTCCCGCAGGCACCCGTAACGGTCACCCAGGCACCATCGACGGTGTATTACCCCAACGATCCGGCACCTACGTCAACCGCTGACCAACAGGTGGCCAGCGACACCTACACAGCCGAATCGGTCGTTGGCTGGTGGATCCCGCAACTGTCGTCCAATACCGATAGTGCCTCCGCGATGGCCAAGTTCTGGAGTCTGCAAGGAATGGCAGGCCACTACACGGACGTGTTCATGGTGTCGTCCAACGACTACACCAGCTTCCGACACTCGGGTTACTACGTGACCTTGATTCCCCGGACATTCTCGACGGCCGCAGGTGCAAACGCCTGGTGTAACTCCGAAGGATTTGCCATCGGCAACTGCTTCGCGAAGCGGCTCTCACACGCGGACGGCCCGGACGGGAACACCGTCGAGCGCGGCTAACTTCACCCGGAGCGCGGAGGAATCTCACCACCACCAACCGTCAGCAAGGGGTCCAGCACCCTCTTGGTGTGCAAGGCGCCCCTCGGACACTCAGCTGGGACACCCCCGCCGAGCGTGACGTCACGGTGTGCGGAACCGCTCAAGAGGCTCGGCTTCGATCAAGCGGGACCAGCCGGTCTGCGACGACCGGATGGTGCATCCTGGCGGCCGCGCTGGTGTCGATCAAGAACCGGGCGAGCGCCACCAACTCAGCGCCAAACCTTGGCGCGCTCGTCGGGGTCGGCCAGCTCCGCCAGGCCGCCGTCGACGAGCCATGCCACCTGCCGGGCCCGGGCGGCCGCGGCGGCAGTCTGACGCAGCACTTCGCGGACGGTGTCGGACACTCCCGTGGTGTGGAGTTCCCGCTGCGCAGCAGCCAGCAGGTCGTCGTCGAGGTCGATCAGTCGCTTGGTCACCCTGGACTCCCCTGGTACATACGATCTGAGTGAAGTGTATATACACCGGGTCGGGATCGGCGAGGACGCCGGCACCGTCCGGACCCGACACAGACGCAACACAGGCCGGTGGGGCAAGCTGTGCATGGGGCCGCGACGTCATGGCGAGGTGTGGTGGATTGGCTCGGGGCAACTCGATGCGACTGGTTGCGATCGGCGACAGCACCGTCGAAGGGCTGGAGGATCCCGGTCCGGACGGCGTCTACGTGGGCTGGGCGGATCGATTCGCCGACCATCTGAATGCCGTCCATCCCGGCCTGCTCTATGCGAACCTGGCGGTGCGCGGCCAGACGGCGCGCGAGGTTGGCCAGACCCAGTTGCCGCGGGCGCTGGCATTGCGGCCGGACGTCGCCGTGGTGATGGCCGGCGTCAACGACGTGCTGCGGCCCACGCTCGACCGCGCGAGGCTGCGCGATGACCTGTTCGCCATGCACTCCGAGTTGGCTGCGATCGGTGCCACGGTGCTCACCCTCACCATGCCCGACATGGCGCGAGTTGCGCCGCTCGCGGTCGTGCTTCGCCGTCGGATCCAGTTCCTCAACGCGGCGACCCGGGCCTGCGCCGATCGGTACGGCTCGATCGTCGTCGACCTCGCGTCGGTGTCCGCAGCCAGCCATCCGGCGCTGTGGCACACCGACCGGCTGCACGCCAACACCGAGGGACACCGGCGTATCGCCGCCGGGCTGGCCGAGGCGCTGGGCTGCGAGGTGGAGGACTGGCGCTCGGATCCGCCTCCCGTCCCGCCGCAGCGCCGGGCGAGAGTGGCGGTCAACGAGGCCGCCTGGGCGGTCAGGAACCTGCTGCCGTGGGTCTGGGAACACCTCAGCGGACGGCCGCCGGAGGTCGAGGCCACCTGCAAACGACCCGATTTGCTCCCGGTCCACTGACAGCGGATCCGGCGACGTGGGCTGGGTCACCGGCAGTTCGGGTCAACGGTTGACGCGTTCATGCGTCTGTCGGGTCGAGGGGATCCGTTGTCGTTGACGGGTTCCGGAGTTTCGCCGATGTTCTGGAGGTCCGCGCATGCTGCACGTCACACGATCTGTCCGGGTGGTTGTCGCGGTCCTCGCGATCGCCGCGCTGGGCGCCACCGCAGCGTGCTCCGGCGTCGGTGTCACCACCCAGGAGGGCGGGCAGGCCGTGGTGGCCACGTCCGCGGCGCCGCTCGCCGTGGTCACCGCGACGCCCGCACTGGGCGACACCACACTGGCTCCGGCCGATCCGGTGACGATCACCGTCGCGCAGGGCACGATCACCGCCTTGACGGTCAGCAATCCCGAGGGCGCGCCGGTCAAGGGCACCCTCGCAGCGGACAAGACGTCCTGGACGTTGGCCGAGGCGCTCGGCTACGGCAAGACCTACACGGTCACCGGTACAGCGCTGGGCAGCGACGGCAAGTCGGTGCCGATCTCCGGCAGCTACACCACGGTCACCCCCACCGACAAGATCACCAGCCAGGTTTCCCCCGGCGACGGGGCGGTGGTCGGTGTCGCGGCACCGGTCATCGTCCGGTTCGGATCGAAGCCGGTGAACAAGGCGCTGGTCGAGCAGCACGTCACCATCACCACCACCCCGCACGTGGACGGCGCCTGGGCCTGGATCACCCACGACGGCGACACCTGGCCGTCACTGGACTGGCGTCCCAAGGACTACTGGCCGGCCGGTACCACCGTCCACGTCGCCTCGGACCTGTACGGCGTTGACTTCGGCAGTGGCCAGTTCGGCGGCGACGACGTCACCACCGACTTCACCATCGGCCGCAACCAAGTGGTGGTGGCCGATGCCAACTCGCACCAGATGAGCGTCCAGCAGAACGGCGTCACGGTGGCCACCTACGAAGCGTCCTACGGCAGCGGCGACATCATCGGCGACCCGAACCGGGTCACCCGGTCGGGGATCCACATCGTGATGGACAAGAAGGAGACCACCACGATGAGCAACCCCGCCTACGGCTACACCGACGTCACCGAGCACTGGGCCGTCCGGATCAGTGACAACGGCGAGTTCATCCACCAGAACCAGGAGACCGTCGGCGCCCAGGGAGTGGACAACGTCAGCCACGGCTGCGTCAACCTGTCCGCCGCGGACGCGCAGGCCTACTTCCAAACGGCGATCTATGGCGACCCGGTCGTGGTCACCGGCACCAGCGTGCAGCTCTCGCCCGCCGACGGCGACATCTACGACTGGGCCATCCCGTGGTCCGAATGGGTCACGCTGGCCGACAACTGACCGTGGCCCTTGTCTCCTGCACAGTGCTGAGCGATATGGCTGAACGCTCAAGTGACATCCACTGTGTCAATTCAAGGAGGACAGCATCCATGCGGGTCGCCATCATCGGTGTCGGGAATGTCGGGAAAGCGATGGGGACGGCGACGATCGCCGCCGGACATTCGGTGGTGCTGGCAGTGTCCGACCCGGCGCATGCCGCCGCCGCGGCTGAATCCGTTGGCGCGACCGCGGCGGCGTCGAACACCGAAGCCGTACAGGGTGCGGATCTGGTCGTGCTGGCGGTTCCCGGCAGCGCGGTCCGCGCGGTGGCCACGGAAATCGCCGACGCCGTCGGATCCGGTGTCGTCGTCGATTCGACGAACCCGCTCAATGCGACCTACACCGACCTGGACATCGAAGGCGTCTCCGGTGCCGCGGACCTGCAGGCCCTGCTCCCGTCGGCGAAGGTGGTGAAGGCCTTCAACACCGTGTTCGCGTCGCGG
Source organism: Mycobacteriales bacterium (assembly GCA_038322925.1). Taxonomy (GTDB): domain Bacteria; phylum Actinomycetota; class Actinomycetes; order Mycobacteriales; family Nakamurellaceae; genus Nakamurella. Next base: position 2,023 of record JBBQGJ010000037.1, on the reverse strand, counting down.
TACGCCGCACCGACCGAGAACGGCGAAGCCGTCGATCTTTACATCGCAGGTGACCACGCCGACGCCAAGTCAAGCGTCGCCGAGTTGGGCGCCTCGCTGGGTTTCCGGCCGCTGGATGTCGGCGGCCTGCGGATGGCGCGCTCGTTGGAGGAACTGGCGTTCCTGAACATCACCCTCAATGCCGGCAATGGTTGGGTGTGGCAGACCGCGTGGCGGCTCGTGGGTCCTACGACGACCGGGCAGTGACGGGGCAGTTCGCAGCGCCTGAGGTGGTGTACAGCAATCCAGCGCAATACCCGATCGTCGCCCACAGCGTCCGAATGCTGCTGACCGCACGAGAAAGGCCGCCCGTGCTACCCGGGGCGGCCCGAAAGTCACATCACCGTGGCCGCCGTCATTTCTCGGAGGCCGCCCGCTCCAACCAGCGAATTGCGCGGGCGAACCACTACCGCAAAGGATCAATGCGCAGCATCGAAGGCATCCTGGATGGCCTTGGAAATTCGGCCACGGGCGGACACCTCGTAACCGTTGCTCCGCGCCCAGTCGCGGATCGCCTGTGCCTGATCGCGATTCGGCGGCGGGGCGACCACCTTGGTGCGACGGGGGGATCGACCGGATCGCGCTGACCTGACCGGGGTAGCTGCTTCCACGAACTTGGCCAGGCTGTCCCGCAGCCGTGCTGCATTCGCGGCGCTGAGGTCGATTTCGAAGTTGGTGCCGTCCAGGTTGAACTGCACGGTGTTGACATCGTCCTCGGAGCCGTCCAGGTCGTCGACCTGGTAGGTGATCGTTATCTGAGCCATGCGGCCAAGGTACCCGTCCGGACCAGCCAACGACGTGACCTCGTTGAAGTGTCGAGTTGGAGTGTCGAGTTGGAGTGTCGAGTTGGAGAGTCGAGTTGGAGAGTCGAGGAATCGGAATTGTCGCCGAAATGGGACACAGTTTTCCTCGGTCGCACATTTCGCCTGGCTCGGGCGACCACGGCCGGCGACTGTGCGGAGGATACCGGTCGGGTCAGGTCTGGTAGCTGATCACACCCATTCCGTTGATCCATTCGTCGATGGGTTCGTAGGACAGGGTGGTCGCGGTGTGCCCTCCATGGCGCCGCCGACGGCGACCCAGGCGCGGACCTCACCGGTGCCGTTGCCGGCTTCCATGAGTTCGTCGTTGGGCATGTCCAGCAGGTCGTCGGACAGCGGCTGCCTTTCCAGTTCCTCGAGGAACCAGCGGTCGAAATTCTCCTCGATATCGCCGATCCGCGGCTCGCCGACGAAATGCGACAACCCTCCGGCGCCAACCAGTCCCACCCTTTCTAGGCCCTCGTAGGAGCGATCGCCGCACCCACGGACTTGCCGAACTCGTAGCTCTGCCGCAGCGTCATCAACGGCGGGGTGGTGCAGTTCAAGACGATCGGCACCACCGGCAGTTCCATCTCCGGGTCCAGTTCGTGGTACACCGTCATGAACCCGTGGTCGAGCTTCATCTTGTGCGACAAGGCGGGGTAGAAACCGTCGGCCACCAGAGCATCGAGCACGTGCTCAGCCCACCCTGGGTTACCGGGGATGATCGTCTTCGGTATCTTCAACCACTTCTCCAGCGGCCCCTGATGCCCGCTGCCCCAACCGATCGCGATCTGCGGCAGGTTCTGCAGGAAGAAGTTGGTGAAATGCCCACCGGTCATGAACACGATCGCCTGCGGACGGGAATCGGCCGCCTGCTGGCGCACCCTTCGCCAACCCACCGAAGAATCGCTCGGCCTGATCGGGCGGCGCGGACTCCTTGTCGGCGCTCATCATCGGCGCGTGCGAGGCCGAATACGCCATCACGATGTCTGCCATCTGACCCTCCGCTGTTCGGTTGCGGGCGCGGCCGCTTCGAGGAGCGGGCGGTAGTCGGCCTTCTTGTACCCCAGCGCGCGGCAGTAACCGTTGATGATCACCGGGTGGGTGCCCATTGCGTAGATGGCGCCGACGTCCTTGTTCACCAGCGCATCCCGCTCGGTGTCCGTCAGGTCGTAGCCGTC
>JBBQGJ010000036.1:0-31243 GCA_038322925.1 Mycobacteriales bacterium | reverse complement strand
ACCGTGACGGGAATCTACGGCGCCTCGTGGCTGCTGATCGCGCTGCCGCTGGCCGGCGCGATCGTGCTGCTGCTGGGCGGCCGGCTGCTGGACCGGGTGGGCCACCTCATCGGCTGCGCCACCATCATCGCCGCCTTCGTGCTGGGCCTGTTCGTGTTCGCCGCCCTCGCGTCCGACCCGGCCAGCGATCGGGTGCACGAGGTGTCGATCTTCACCTGGATCCAGTCCGGGTCGTTGAACGTCGACTTCGGGCTGTTCATCGACCCGTTGTCGGTGACCTTCGTGCTGTTGATCACCGGTGTGGGCGCGTTGATCCACATCTACTCGATCGGCTACATGGCGCACGACGACGAGCGGCGCAAGTTCTTCGCGTACATGAACCTGTTCGTCGCGTCCATGCTGCTGCTGGTGCTGGGCAACTCGTTCGTCACCCTGTACGGCGGGTGGGAAGGCGTTGGCCTGGCGTCGTACCTGCTGATCGGGTTCTGGTCGGATCGCCCGGCCGCGGCGTCTGCCGCCAAGAAGGCGTTCGTGATGAACCGGGTCGGTGACGTCGGGCTGGCGCTGGCCATCTTCCTGATGTTCAAGGAGATGGGCACGGTCTCGTTCACCGGCGTCTTCGACCGGATCGGCACGCTGGCCGAACAGTCCCCGGGCACCGTCACGGTGATCGCGTTGCTGCTGCTGCTCGGCGCCTGCGGCAAGTCCGGCCAGGTCCCGCTGCAGGCGTGGTTGCCCGACGCCATGGAGGGCCCGACCCCGGTGTCCGCGCTGATCCACGCGGCGACCATGGTCACCGCGGGGGTGTACCTGATCGCCCGCTGTTCGCCGATCTACGACCTGACCACCGACGGCGGCCTGGTGGTCGCCATCATCGGCACCGTGACGTTGCTGGTCGGCTGCATCGGCGGCTGCGCCAAGGACGACATCAAGAAGGTGCTGGCGTACTCGACCGTCTCGCAGATCGGTTACATGTTCCTGGCCGTCGGTCTCGGCGCCGGTTCCTATGCGCTGGGCATCCTGTTGCTGCTGTGCCACGGCTTCTTCAAGGCCGGCCTTTTCCTCGGCGCCGGTTCGATCATGCATGCGATGAACGACGACGTCGACATGCGCCGGTACGGCGGGCTGTACCGCAAGTTGCCGATCACCTTCTGGACGATGGTGGCCGCGTACCTGGCGATCATCGGGTTCCCGCTGTTCGACGGCTTCTACGCCAAGGATCCGATCATCGAGGCCGCCTTCGCCGCCGAGGGCGCCGAGGGCTGGCTGCTCGGCTCGGCGGCGTTGATCGGGGCCGGTATCACCGCGTTCTACATGACCCGGATGATGATCATGACCTTCTTCGGCGAGCCGAGGTGGAAGGAACTCAAGTCCACCGACGGCCGCGATTACCACCCGCACGAGTCGCGGTTGGTGATGACCGTGCCGATGATCATCCTGGCCATCGGCTCGGTGGGTGCGGGCGCCTTCCTGGCGATCAACAACCGGTTGGCCGATTGGCTGGCGCCGTCCGTCGGACCGTACGAGGAGCCCGAGCCGCCGATCGCACCCATCGCGCTCACGTTGATCACCCTGGTGGTTGTCGCCGCCGGCGTGTTCATCGCGTACTGGATCATCGGCCGCCGGCCGGTTCCGGTGACGGCGCCGATGCCGGTCAGCCCGGTCGTCGCGTTGGCCAGGGCCGACGTCGGGGGCAACGCCATCAACGAGACGCTGTTCGCCCGGCCCGGTATCTGGCTGACCGGTGCGTCTGTCTACGCCGACGCCAAGGGCGTCGACGGGGCGGTCAACGGCCTGGCCGCCACCCTGGGCGGGCTGTCCGGCCGATGGCGGCACTGGCAGAACGGCTACGTCCGGTCCTATGCGCTGTCCATGTTCGCCGGCACTCTCGTCGTCATCCTGCTGCTGCTGTTGGTGAGGTTCGCGTGAGCACCCCCCGTCCCCCCTTGATGGCGCGGATCAACTTCGCCGGCGCGGATGAAATCGTTCACTTTCGTCCCTCCAGTCCCATAACCGCGACGATGAGCCGCGCGGGGGAAGACGGGCACATCGGTCAGTCCAAGCCCGTCACCGGCACGATGGCGCGCGCGGATGAAGTCGCACACTCCTGTCACTTCAGTCCCACAACCGCAACGTTGAGCCGCGCCGTGGAAGTTGATCCGCGCCATCAAGGGGTCACCGGGGCCGTCCGTTCGACCGTGCCCGCGTCCGGGGGAGTCCAGCGATGACCAATTCTCTGTACCTGCCAATCCTGCTGCTGCTGCCGCTGGCCGGGGCCGTGGTGGTGGCCGGGATGTCCGGGGCGCCGGCCAAGACGGTGAAGCTCACCGCGCTGGGCTTCTCGATCGTCGAGCTGGGCGTGGCGATCGCGTTGTGGGTGGCCTACCGCTCGTCCATGGACGCCAACCCGTCGATCGAAGCGGCCGCTGCGCCGTTCAAGCAGGTCTTCTCCGTCGAGTGGATCCCGTCGTTCGGGGTCAGCTTCTCCCTGGGCGTCGACGGCATCTCGCTGACGATGATCGCGTTGATCGCCGTGCTGGTACCGATCGTGCTCGGCGCATCCTGGGAGGAGAAGCTGCCCGCCGGCCGGACCATCGGCGGCTACTTCGCGCTGCTGCTGGTGTTGCAGGCGGCGATGATCGGCGTCTTCGCGGCCACCGACGTGTTCGTGTTCTACGTGATGTTCGAGGTCATGCTGATCCCGATGTACTTCCTGATCGGGGTGTTCGGCGGCGTCCGCAGGGCGTACGCGGCGACCAAGTTCTTCCTGTACTCGCTGCTCGGCGGCCTGCTGATGCTGGCCTCGGTGATCGGCCTGTACGTGGCATCGGGCAACGTGCTGCCATCCGGCACCTTCGACTGGGAAACGCTGCGCTCCATCTCGAGCCAGATCCCGGAGTCCACCCAGATGTGGATCTTCGCCGGGTTCGCCATCGCCTTCGCCATCAAGGCGCCGCTGGTGCCGCTGCACACCTGGCTGCCCGATGCCGGCGCCGAAGCGCCGGTCGGCGCCGGGACGCTGCTGGTCGGAGTGCTGGACAAGGTCGGCACGTTCGGATTCCTGCGGATCTGCCTGCCCCTGCTGCCCGCGGCGAGCGCCAAACTGGCGTGGCTGATCATCTTGTTGGCCGTCATCGGCATTGTCTACGGCGCGATCGTCGCCGCCGGTCAGAGCGATCTCAAACGGTTCGTGACGTTCACCTCGATCGCCCACTTCGGTTTCATCGCGCTCGGCGTTTTCGCCTTCACCACCCAGTCGATCGCCGGGGCCGCGCTGTACATGGTCAACCACGGCATCGCGACCGGGCTGCTGTTCATCGTGGTCGGCATGCTCGCCGCCCGCGGCGGTTCCAAGCTGATCGGCGATTATGGCGGCGTCTGGAAGGTGGCACCGCTGTTGGGTGGCATGTTCCTGGTCGCGTCGCTGGCCACCGTCGCGCTCCCGGGCACGAACTCGTTCATCTCCGAATTCCTGGTGCTGATCGGCACCTTCACCCGCTACCCGGGCTGGGCGGTGATCGCCACCATCGGCATCGTGCTGGCAGCGGTGTACATGCTCTGGGTCTTCCAGCGCACCATGTTCGGCCCGATCAGGGGCGTCGGTGTGCTCGGCGAGGACTTCGGGCTGGACACCCGGGTGCCCGTGACGGTCGGCGGGCCGGCTGAGTCGGGCCCGTCAGCTGGCCCGTCCAGCGCAGCCGCCGCTCACGAGGGCAGCACACCGGCCACAGCCGTCGATCCCGACGAGGCCGGGTATGCCGGCTCGCACTCCCGAACGGCAGCCGTGCGCGCCAAGTTCGGTGACCTGACCGGCAGGGAGATCGCTGTGGTGACGCCGCTGGTCGCGCTGATCATCCTGCTCGGCGTCTATCCGCAGCCCGTGCTCGACGTGATCAACCCGACCGCGCAGCGCACCATGGTCGATGTCGGGTTCACCGATCCGGTCCCGCCCGCGACCGCCCCGTTTGTCGGAGGTGGCGAATGACCGCGCTGACCCTGTTCGCCGCCGCCGCAGGCAGCGGGGCACCGACCGACCCGATCGTGGTGCCGCCGATCGACTTCGGCGTGCTGATGCCGATGCTGATCGTGCTCGGCGGGGCGTGTCTGGCGATCCTGGTGGAGGCGTTCCTGCCGCGTTCGGTGCGGTACCCGACCCAGGTCGTGTTGGGCATCGTGGCGATCGGCGCCGCGCTGGCCTGGACCGTCTACGGCGCGGTGAACGACGACTTCGCGGTGACGTTCAGCGGAGCGGTGGCGGTGGACGCCGGCACCTACGTGATGTGGGGCGTGCTGCTGGTGCTGGCCATCCCGTCGGTGCTGATGATGGCCGACAAGGTGTCCGAGCCCGGCGGCGCCTTCGTCAGCCAGGCCGCCGCCAATGTCGGCTCACCCCGGGATCGGGTGGCCACCCAGGTCGCCGCGCCCATGCAGACCGAGGTCTTCCCGCTGACGCTGTTCGCGGTCGGCGGGATGATGGTGTTCCCCGCCGCGGCTGACCTGGTGACGCTGTTCGTGGCTCTCGAGGTGCTGTCGCTGCCGCTGTACCTGCTGTGCGGGCTCGCCCGCCGGCGCCGGCTGATTTCGCAGGAAGCCGCGGTCAAGTACTTCCTGCTCGGCGCCTTCACTTCGGCGATCTTCGTCTACGGGCTGGCGCTGCTGTACGGCTACTCCGGTTCCACCCGGTTCGCCGCCATCGCCGAGCAGTCAAGGGCCGGGGGTACCAGCGACGCGCTGCTGCTCGGCGGCATCGCGCTGGTCGTCGTCGGCCTGCTGTTCAAGGCGTCGGTCGGCCCGTTCCACCTGTGGACACCGGACGTGTACCAGGGCGCGCCGACCCCGGTGACCGCGTTCATGGCCTCCTGCACCAAAGTGGCCGCCTTCGCCGCGATGCTCCGGGTCTGCTTCTCCGCGCTGCAGCCGATGACCTGGACGTGGCAGCCCGTGGTGGCGATCATCGCCGCCGCGTCCATGATCATCGGTTCGGTCATCGGGATCACCCAGACCGACATGAAGCGGATGCTGGCGTACTCCTCGGTGGCGCACGCGGGCTTCATCCTGATCGGCGTGCTGGCGATGTCCGAGCAGGGCGCTTCGGCCACGATGTTCTACCTGCTCACTTACGGCATGGCCACCATCGGTGCGTTCGCCATCCTGACGGTGGTGCGCAAGGGTGACGGCGAGGCCTCCCACGTCTCCGACTGGGCCGGGTTGGCCAAGCGTTCGCCGGTGCTGGCGGCCTCGATGAGCCTGTTTCTGCTGTCCTTTGCCGGGATCCCGCTCACCGCCGGCTTCATCGCCAAGCTGAGCGTGTTCACCGCGGGAATGGAGGCCGGCTACGGCTGGCTCGTCGTCATCGCCATGCTGGCCACGGCCGTCACCGCGTTCTTCTACCTGCGAATCGTGGTGGTCATGTACTTCTCCGACCCCGCGGTGGAGGTGGGCGAGCTGACCCCGGACGGCCGGTCGCGCGCGGCGCTGGACGCCCCGTACGTGGTCGTGCCGGGCATCCTGACGGTCATCGTGATCACCGTGGCCGTGGTGGTCACCATCGGACTGGGGTTGTACCCCGGTCCGGTGCTGGACCTGCTGACCGTCCCGATCCCGATGCTGTCGTGACAGTATCGGCGGTTGGCGACCCCAAAGTGGGAAGCATCATCCGATCGGTCGGTCCGGGCGAGCCGAATTCTGACATACAGTCGGCGATGTGAACGCGCCGACCATGCTGACCGGCATCGAACTCGCCGACGCCGATCTCTCGGCGCGGGTGGGTGACGGCCTTGCCCGGGTAGAGGACCTGTTGGAGCGCGAACTCATCAGCGACTTCGACTTCGTCACCGAGGCCGCGGGGCATCTGATGCATGCCGGCGGAAAGCGGTTCCGGCCGCTGTTCACCCTCGTCGCCGCTGGGATCGGGCCGCGTCCGCAGTCCGAGGACGTGGTCGTCGCCTCCGCGGTCGTGGAGTTGATTCACCTGGCGACGCTGTATCACGACGACGTGATGGACGAGGCCGATCTACGACGCGGGGCGAAGTCGGCGAATGCGCGCTGGGACAACTCGATCGCGATCCTGACCGGCGATTTTCTCTTCGCGCACGCGTCACGGTTGGTCGCCGGGCTCGGCCCGGAGGCGGTGCGGATCATCGCAGAGACCTTTGCCGAGCTGGTCACCGGGCAGACCCGGGAGACGGTCGGGCCGCGGCCCGGTGAGGACCCGATCCGCCACCACCTCACCGTGCTGGACGAGAAGACCGCCGCGCTGATCGACACCTGCGCGCGGTACGCGGGGATCTTCTCCGGCGCCGGGGACCACGAGATCGCGGCGCTCCGCCGGTACGGGCGCGCGGTCGGCATGGCGTTCCAGATCTCCGACGACATCATCGACATCGCCTCGGACGACTCCGGCAAGACACCCGGCACCGACCTGCGCGAAGGTGTGCGCACCCTTCCGGTGCTGTACACCCTGGCCGACCCGGCCGCCGATCCGCGGTTGCGGGAGCTGGTCTCGGGTCCGATCACCGCCGAGCACGAGGTGGCCGAGGCCGTCGACCTGCTGCGCTGTTCGGTGGGGCTGGCCACCGCCAGGGACACCCTGAGTGGCTACGCGGCCGCCGCCGAGGCGGAACTGGAACTGCTGCCGGATACACCGTCGCGGGACGCCCTCGCCTCGCTCGCCGGGTTCGTGGTGGCCCGCACCAGGTAGGCGCGAATCCGCGCCCGGCGGTGGCGCTCTCCCGCGTGTCCCGCCCGGCGGTGCTGGCTGGGCCTACTTGGCTGGGCCTATTTCCCTGCGCGGGCGGCGTCCCGGGCGCGCATCCGCTCCCGCTGCTCGACGAACCGGCTGGCCTGCGCGTCCAACCCGACGAGGAAGTCGGAGAGCTCCTCGCGGGCCTTCTCGCCGTCCGGGCCGAAATCGTCGCGGTCGAAGATCTTCCAGAACTTCAGCACCGGCTGGATGACGGCGTCGTGGTGCAGCCGCAGGTCGTAGATGCCGGCCTTGGCGATGGTGACGGAGTTCCGCTGGAAGTCCGTCATGCCTGCGCCCGGCATGGTGAAACCGACCACCTCGTCGCGGATCGCGGACATCGTCGCGTCCGGGGCCCTGTCGAGGGCCGCGGCCACCAGGTTCCGGTAGAAGATCATGTGCAGGTTCTCGTCCTGCGCGATGCGGCCCAGCAACTGCTCGGCGACGGGGCACCCGGTTGCAGCCCCGGTGTTCCGGTGCGAGACCCGGGTCGCCAGTTCCTGGAATGAGACGTAGGCGACGGCCTGCAGCGCGGTCTTCTCGCCGGAGTCGTAGCCGGCCGTCATGTGCTCCATCCGAAGCGCTTCCAGCTTGACCGGGTCGACGCCGCGGGTGACCACCAGGTAGTCGCGCAGCGCGATGCCGTGCCGGCCCTCTTCCGCGGTCCACCGGCCGACCCACTGGCCCCAGGCGCCGTCCCGGCTGAAGCGGGTGGCGATCTCCCGGTGGTAGGACGGCAGGTTGTCCTCGGTGAGCAGGTTGACGACCATCGCGGTCTTGGCGACCGGGTCGAGCGGCGAGTCTTCCGGCACCCAGTCCTCGCCGCCGAGGAACGCGAAGTCCCGGCCGCGACTCCACGGGATGTAGTCGTGCGGCTGCCAGTCCTTGGCGATCGCCATGTGCCGGTTGAGGTTGTCCTCGACCACGCTCTCCAACTCGTGCAGCAGTCGTGTCTGCGTCCCGTCCGGCCCGGACGGGATGCGGTCGGAGGTGGTGGTCACGCCGCCTGCCCCGTGATGACCGATACAGCTGTCCGGCAGGTGGTGCCGGACGGCCGGCGTCGCAGGGAATGGGGCAGGGGCATGGAAACTCCGAACGCTGAGGGTGATCTCGCGGTTATCGCCAGGGTAGTCGAGAACCCTTCGAGTGGCAGGGACCTCAAGTATGGTGAGGCTCACTTTATCGGCGCCAGTACCGACCTGGTCAGGACGCCGATGGTGCTCGCCAATCGGGGCCTGGTCAATCCCCGCGGGTTCGGTCCGCGCTGGTTCGGTACGCGCTGGGTCGGTCCGCGCTGGGCCGCGCTGGGTCGGTCCGCGCTGGGTCGGTCCGCGCTGGGGTCAGTCTCCGCTGACGATCTCCCCTACGGTGCACCCGGCGAGCGCAACGAAACCGGGGTTGGTCTCGAGGTGGTACGGAATGATCACGGCCGCCTGCAGCAGGGCGATTCCGCGCGCCCGGTCCCATGTGCCGTCATCGACGTCGAGGGCATCGCGGAAGACCGATCGTCCGCTGTGGCCGAAGACACTCCGGGCGGCGATCACGTCCGTTGCCGGATCGCCGACGCCCACGCTGCCGAAGTAGATGACGGCGCTGAGCCGGCCGCAGTCGAGCAGGACGTTGGGTCTGAGCCGGTCGGCGTGGATCCACAACGGATTCCCGCTCCACACCGGTGCCCGCCGCGCCCGCTCCCAGGCGACGGTTGCCGCGTCGCTGTCGATCACCCCGCGCGCCGCATCGAGTGCTGCGCGGGTGGCGGCCTCGGCCGGTGGCGTGCGACCGGCGGCGGGTGCATCGGCGACCGGATCGATGCGGCGCAGCTCGAGGACGAATCGCGCGAAGTCTCGCGCGGCCAGGGTTCGTCGTCGACGGACTCATCTGCGTAAGGCGCGCCGTCGATCCAGCGGTGGATCGCCCAGGAGAACGGGTGGCTGCTCGTCGGACGGCCCAGTTCAACCGGCTCTGGAATCCGCAGGGACAGCTGCGGCGCGAGCTCGGGGAGCCAGCGCCGCTCTGTGCAGATCCCGGGACCACGCCGCCACCCGCGGCAGCCGCACGCACAGCCGGTCGCCGAGCCGGAAGATGGCGTAGACCGTCGCAGTCGACGTGACGGGATCGATCGTCAGGTCCGCCAGGTGGGGGAACTGTCCGGCGACCAGCTGCTCGACGAGCCGGACGTCGATGTCGACCTCGCCGTCTTGCATCTTCACCGGCGGGCCGGCCCGGTCAGGGCGTGCGCCCCAGCAGGCCCAGAAGCCGGTCCTGCTCGCTGGCATCGGCCGGAACCGGCACCTCGGGCCCGCAGACCCCGCCCATCCGCAAATTGCCGGCCAGGTTGGAGGCATCGGCGTAGACCCGGCGCACCTCGTCGGGCGGCAGGGTCTCGTCCTGACCGGTCGCCCGCGCGATGTCCCAGCCGTGCACCAGCAGGTCGAATCCGAGGAACCCGTCGACCGTCCTCTGCACGCTGGTCCGGCCGAACATTCCGTCGTATTCCGCGCCGGCCCTGGCCGGATCCTCCAGCAAGTCCTGCATCGCCTCCCGTGCCTCGAGCCAGGCGGCCTGCGGGTCCTCGTCCACGAACTTGGTCAGCGTCACCACGACCCCGCCGTACTTCGGCATGTTCACGTGACTGTCGATGACGTGCTGCAACACCTGCCGGGCGTTCCAGTCCTCGCAGGGTGAGGGGCTGTCCCAGCGCTCGGCGGGGACGGCCTCGACCCGCCGGGTGAATTCGGTGGCCAGCGTGCGGTAACGATCGGAGATAACGGTCATGGTGCCGACCGTAGCCGGGGGGCGCCTCACCGGTCTTGGACAATTCCGTCCGGGATGCGGTTTGACGATCCGTGCCGGGCGCCGGCATGCGGGCTTGGGCGGGATCGGCGCTGTCAGACGGTCGCGGTGGCGATGCTCACCCGCCGAGGGTGTTGAAGCCGGCGCCGAGAATGACCTACTGGCCGACGCCGCGGCTCACCGCGGCCGCCAGCTGATCCTCGGCAAAACGGCTGCGCAACAACACATGTGCGCGCAGCGCCAGGGCACCGGCAGCGGACAGCTCCGCGCGCCGCTCCGCCAGGTGGACGGCGGCGTCACCGAAAAGGGTGGGCGCGATCGGGTCGTCGAGAATGAGCGGCGGGCCGTCGACGACCTGATGGGCCGCCCGCAGCCACGCGACGTCGACGACCGGCCGGCCGGCTCCCAGCGGCTGGCTCACCGGTTCAGTCTTCCGCCGCCGGTTGGACGCTGTCCAACCCCGGAATGGGAATCCCGGCAACGGGCACCCACCGATGCCGCTGCGTTGACAAATGCCGGGCGGTCTTCAACCCTGAGGCAATGACGGCAATCGGCAGCGCTGGCGCCGGAGAGCGACGATGACGGAATCAGGCGGCGCGAGTATCGAGGTGGTCATCGCCGCACCCGCGGCGGAGGTCTGGGCGGCCCTGCGTGATCCGCAGCTGATCCGCCGGTGGCACGGCTGGGAGGACGACGGACTGGACGCGGAGATCGAACAGATCTATGGCGCGGCCGCCACCGCCGAGGAATCCGGCACCCGGCTGGTCCTTGCCGCAGGCGACACTGTTGACCTGGCAACGGTTCCCGGCGGCACCCGGCTGCGTTTGCGCCGAGCGCCGCTCGGCAGCAATCCGGAGTGGGATGCCTACTACGACGACATCACCGAGGGCTGGACGAGTTTCCTGCAGCAGCTGCGGTTCGCCCTGGAACGGCACCCGGATAGCGATCGGCGCACGCTGCAGTTGGCCGCAACACCGGGTACCGCGGGTGGCATCGCCGAGCGACTGGGGCTGGCCGATCTGCGCGACCGTGACGCCGGAACCCGTTACGCCGCAACAATGGCGCCGGCAGAACAGGCGACGGGTCAGGTCTGGTTCGTCAGCGAAAGGCAGCTCGGGATCACCGTCGACGGCTACGGCGACGGCTTGCTGATCCTCGCCGAAGAGCCGGTGGCGCCGCATCGACCCGATGGTGGATCGATGGTGCTGCTGACCGCCTACACCGGGCCGGACGATTTCGCCGCGATCAGCGAGCGGTGGAATGGCTGGTGGTCCGACGAGTTCGGGACGGCGAAGGGCGACAACGGGTGACCCTCAGGTGTTCGCCGCCGGAAATGCAAAACTCCGGCCGGCCGCAACGTTGCGGCCGGCCGGAGTTGGTGTGCGGAGCCAGAGCGGACCCGGGCTCGTCGGGCGATGGATCAGGCTGAGCTGGCCGCCTTCTCCCGCGCCTCGTCGTCGCGCTTGACCTGCTCGGACATCCTCAGGTCCTCCGGGCGCAGCGGCCCGGTCGGCTGCAGCGGGCGGTCGATCAGGTACCGCACGTACGCGTACGGGGTGAAGAATCCCGGGAGATCCTCGCCCAGCGCCGCCTCGGTGAACACGTCGCGGGCCTCGTTGACGTGCCGGTGGCCCCGCTCGTCGGTGGCCTGCTTGTGCAGCTTGTCGATCTCGTGCCCGACCAGTTCGTTGACCAGATCGGGGGTGACCACGAGCCCCTCGGCCAGCCTGATCCGGTAGCGCAGCCACTGCCACACCTGGGTCCGCGAGATCTCCACGGTGGCGGCGTCTTCCATCAGGTTGTCGATCGCCACCGCGCCCTGCTCGCTCACCCACGCGGTGAGATAGCGCAGCGCCACCGAGATGTTGGTGCGCAGCCCGTCGAGCGTCACCGCACCGGGAGTGGATCCAGGGGCGATGAGGTCGGCGGCGGTGACATGTACGTCCGGGCGCTGCTTGTCCAGCTGGTTGGGCCGGTCACCGAGCACCGCGTCGAACGCCGCCGTGCAGGTCGGCACCAGGCCCGGGTGGGCGACCCAGGAGCCGTCGAAGCCGTCGGCGGCCTCGCGCTCCTTGTCCGCCTTCACCTTGGCCAGCGCCTGCTCGGTGACCTTGGGCTCGGATTTGTTCGGCACGAACGCGGCCATGCCGCCCATGGCGTGGGCGCCCCGCCGATGGCAGGTGGAGACCAGCAATTCGGTGTACGCGCGCATCATCGGCGTGGTCATGGTGACATTCGAGCGATCGGGCAGCACATATTCCTGGCCGCGGGCCGCGAACGTCTTGATGTAGGAGAAGATGTAATCCCACCGACCGGCATTCAGGCCCGAGGAATGGTCGCGCAGTTCGTAGAGAATCTCTTCCATCTCGAACGCCGCGGGCAGCGTCTCGATCAGCACGGTCGCCCTGATGGTCCCCTGCGGGATCCCCAGCAGCGCCTGGGCCTGGACGAAGACGTCATTCCACAGCCGGGCTTCCAGGTGCGACTCCAGCTTCGGCAGGTAGAAGTACGGCCCCGCCCCGCTGTCGATCAGCGCCTGCGCGTTGTGGAAGAAGAACAACCCGAAATCGACGATGGAGCCGGGCAGCGGCCGTCCGTCGATCGTCAGGTGCTTCTCGCACAACCGCCAGCCGCGCGGACGGACCACGATGGTGGGAGTTTCCTCGCCGACCTTGTATTCCTTGCCGTCCTCGGCGGTGTAATCCAGGTTGCCGCGAATGGCGTCGAACAGGTTCAGCTGGCCGTCGATGATGTTGAACCAGCTGGGCGCGGTGGAATCCTCGAAATCGGCCATCCACACCTTCGCGCCGGAATTGAGTGCGTTGATGCTCATCTTCCGGCTGGTCGGACCGGTGATCTCGCACCGGCGATCGACCAGTCCGGCAGCCGGTGGCGCAACCTGCCAGCTGGAGTCCGCGCGGATGCCGGCGGTCTCGGTGAGGAAGTCGACCTTCTCCCCCGCGGTGATCCGCTTGCCCCGCTCGCGCCTGGCCGCCAGCAGTTCGGCGCGCCGTCCGGCGGCGGCCCCGTCGAGCTTGGCCACGAAGACCAGTGCCTCCGGCGTCAGGATCTCGTCGAACCGCGGGTGCATGGTGCCTTTGACCTTCGGGGCCTTGGGTGGTCCGAACATCGGTTGTCTCCTGTCAAGACGAGAATTCTTGTTTTCCTGGGGCTGGGCGGGCTGGTCGGGGTCGAACGGGAGGCCGCCCCCGAAGGGGCGGCCGGCCGATCAGTGGAACTGCTCTTCCTCGGTGGACCCGACTAGTGCCAGCGTGCCACTGTCCGGGTTCAGAGCGGTAGCCACCTTATCGAAGTACCCGGTGCCGACCTCGGCCTGGTGCTTGACGGCGGTGTAGCCCGAGGGCTCGTCGGCGAATTCGGCTTCCTGCAGTTCCACGTAGGCACTCATCCCCTGGCGGGCGTAGCCCTGCGCCAGGTGGAACATCGAGTGGTTGATCGCGTGGAATCCGGCGAGGGTGATGAACTGGAACTTGTAGCCGAGGTCGCCCAGTTCCTCCTGGAAGGAAGCGATCTGCTGGTCGTCCAGTGCCGCCTTCCAGTTGAACGACGGAGAGCAGTTGTAGGCCAGCATCTTTCCGGGGAATTCCTTGTGCAGCTCGGTCGCGAACTCCCGGGCCAGGCCGAGATCCGGCGTGCCGGTCTCCACCCAGATCAGGTCGCAGTACGGCGCGTAGGCCTTCGCCCGTGCCAGCACCGGCTCGATCCCGCTGCGCACCCGGTAGAACCCCTCCGCGGTCCGCTTGCCGGTGAGGAACGGCTGGTCGACCTCGTCGACGTCGCTGGTCAGCAGATCGGCCGCGAGCGCGTCGGTGCGGGCGATGACCAGCGTCGGGACGCCGGAGATGTCGGCGGCCAGCCGCGCGGCGTTGAGGGTGCGCACGTGCTGCGTGGTCGGGATCAGCACCTTGCCGCCCATGTGGCCGCACTTTTTCTCCGACGCGAGCTGGTCCTCCCAGTGCACACCGGCGGCACCGGCGGCGATCATCGACTTCATCAGCTCGAACGCGTTGAGCGGACCGCCGAAGCCGGCCTCCGCGTCGGCCACGATCGGCACGAGGTAGTCGGTGGAATTGGCAGAGCCGGTCTTGCCCATTGAGTGGTCGATCTGGTCGGCGCGCAGCAGCGCGTTGTTGATCCGGCGGACCACCGCGGGAACGGAGTTGGCCGGGTACAGGCTCTGATCCGGGTAGGTCTGGCCGGCCAGGTTGCCGTCGGCCGCGACCTGCCAGCCGGACAGGTAGATGGCCTCGAGCCCGCCGCGCACCATCTGAACCGCCTGGTTGCCGGTGATGGCGCCAAGGGAGCGCACGAACTTCTTGGCCTGCAAGGCCTTCCACAGCCGCTCGGCGCCGCGGCGGGCCAGCGTCTGCTCCTCGACCACCGTGCCGCGCAGCTTGACGACGTCCTCGGCGGTGTAGGTCCGCTTGATTCCGTCCCAGCGGGGGTCGTCAGCCCATTCCGCGGCGAGCAGGGCGGCATCGGCCGACTGGGTGGCCGGCCGAGCACGGGTGCTCCTCGTGGGGGTGGGGCTGAGCGTGGCGGTCATCGTCGACGCGTCCTTCCAAGGTCTGTGGATCAAGCGGGCGGGTGGGCGGTGAATGAAGCGGGCGGGTGGGCGGGGAAAATGAAGCGGGCGGGTGGGCGGGGAGAATGAAGCGGGCGCGTGGGCGGGGAATTGAAGCGGGCGGTCGGGGTATCACGCTGGTGGATCGGTGATGAACCCGGCGGGTGAATCAGGTGGCGAACCGGGGGGCTTGCACCAACTGTCTGTCAAGATCAGCTGCACTCTAGGCGGATGTGATGTAAAGAACTGCGTTTCTTGCGGTATCGTGCAGCAATGGCCGTTCGAGCACGTTCCACTCCCGTTCCGGGCCCGATTACTGCTAGTGATCCCCACCACAGCCCGCAGGACGCAGCCGGGCCGGCCGCCGTATCCCCGGCGGCACAGCACTTTTCGTCCTCACCGTCATCGCACAAAACTCACCAGGGTCGGACAGCTTCGGCCGACCGGCGGTCGCGGACGGTCGCCCAGAACCGCCTGACGAAAGTGAAGCTTTCGACGAATCGCCGGGAGCCGTCGCGCCACGGCCCGGCCGGCCCGGTCGGCATTGTTGGCCCGGTCGGCATTGTCGGCGCTGTTGCCGGACCCGCTGCGGTGGACGTCTTGCCGGCCACCGGGCCGGACCCGCTGACCATCGGTCGGCGGTTGCGCCACATCCGTCGTTCCCAGGGGCTGACGCTGGCCGACGCGGCGGCCGTGGCGTCGATCTCGCCGTCCGCGCTGTCCTTGATCGAGAACGGCAAGCGGGAGGCCAAGCTGTCGGTGCTCAGCGCGCTGGCGGCCGGCCTCGGCATCGGCCTCGGTGAGCTGCTGGCCACCGCAGCGCCCAGCCGTCGGGCGGCTCTGGAGATCGAACTGGAGAAGGCCCAGCGGGCGGGCTCGTTCCAGGCGCTGGAGATTCCGGCGGTGCGGACCGGGCCGCGGCTGCCGATGGAGGCGTTGGAGGCGCTGGTCGGGCTGCACCGGGCGCTGGCCAAGGTGCAGGCCGAGCGGGCCGCAACCCCGGAACAGGCGCGGCGGGCCAATGCGGACCTCCGTGACCGAATGCGCAAGCGGGGCAACTACTTCGGCGAAATCGAATCGCTGGCGGCCGAATTGCTGACCGCCACCCACTACGAGGACGGTCCGATCACCCGCACCGTCGTCGACCGGATGTGCGCGTACCTCGGGTTCCGGTTGGTGCACACCGACGATCTGCCCGAATCGACCAGGACCGTCACCGATCTGGGACACAAGATCATCTACCTGCCGCAGCCGGACGCCGGGCAGCACGATTCTCGGTCCCTGGCGCTGCAGGCGCTCGGCCATGTCGTGCTGGATCATGATGTGCCGCAGGACTATTCGGAGTTCCTCGAGCAACGGGTGGAGATCAACTACTTCGCCGCGTCATTGCTGATCCCCGAGCGCGGCGCCCTCACCCTGCTGCGCCGGGCCAAGGCAGCCAAGGACATCGCGATCGAGGACCTGCGCGACGCCTACGCGGTGTCGTACGAGACGGCCGCCCACCGGTTCACCAACCTGGCCACCCGGCACCTCGACCTCCCAGTGCATTTCATGCGGATCTCCTCGTCCGGGGTGATCTACAAGGCCTACGAGAACGACGGCGTGCACTTCCCGACCGATGCCTCCGGTGCCATCGAGGGCCAGCGGGTGTGCCGGTACTGGACCGCGCGGGTGGTCTTCGACCAGCCGGACCTGTCGACCGCGTACCAGCAGTACACCGACACGAACTCCGGGACCTACTGGTGCACCGCAGTGATCGACCGCACGTCAGCGGGGCTGTTCTCGGTGAGTGTCGGGGTGCCCTACGCGGACGTCAAATGGATGAGGGGGCGCGAGACGACCGAGAGGTCCAAGTCCCGCTGCCCCGACCCGACGTGCTGCGCGCTGCCGCCCGCCGACCTGGCCGAGCGTTGGGAAGGGATCGCATGGCCCAGCGCACGGGTGCATTCGCACCTGTTGGCGGCGATGCCGCCAGGGGTGTTCCCGGGGGTCGACCAGACCGACGTGCTGAGCTTCCTCGACCGGCACAGCGTCGTGTGACCTAGACCTAGCGCCGGCCCGGACCTGTTGTGCTGCAAGGACTGCCGCGGCGGGGCGACCACGGGGATCGGCGTCCGGCCGGCGTCTGGCCGGCGTCTGGCCGGCGTCTGGCCGACGTCTGGCCGACGTCTGGCCGACGTCTGGCCGTCGTCTGCGGCGGCGATGTGGACCCGCGACGGGTACCGATCGACCGCCGACGTGAAGTCCCGCTCAGCTCGATTGACGGGCGGTCACCTGGCGGGCGGCCCGGTTTGCCGTCACCCGATGACGTGCGTGGCGGAGTGCATCGAAGGACAGCACGGCCAGCGCCGCCCAGACCAGCGCGAAACCCAGCCACCGGGACGGCGGCATGCTCTCCCCGAACCAGAAGACGCCGAGCAGGAACTGCACCACCGGGGTGATGTATTGCAGCAGTCCCAACACCGAGAGCGGCAGCGCCTGGGCGGCTACGGCGAATGCCAGCAGTGGCACGCAGGTGACCACTCCGGAGCTGGCCAGCAGCAGGACGTGTCCGCCGCCGTGCTCGGTGAGCGTGGATGCTCCGTTCATCTGCAGGATGAGCAGATAGGTCAGGGCGGGCAGTGCCAGCACCAGGCCCTCGGCCGTCAGCGACGCCGTCGGCGCCAGCGGGATCACCTTCTTGACCAGGCCGTACAGGCCGAAGCTGGCGGCCAGGCTGAGCGCCACCCACGGCACGGCCCCGCCCGCGATCGCCAGCACCGTCACCGCCACGGCGCCCAGGCCGACCGCCACCCATTGCGCCACCCGCAGCCGTTCGCGGAAGATCACCACCCCGAGCAGCACGCTGACCAGGGGATTGACGAAATAGCCGAGCGAGGCCTCGACGACGTGCCCGTTGTTGACGGCCCAGATGTAGATGCCCCAGTTGACCGCGATCATCGCGGAGCCGGCAATCACCAACGCCCACACCCGTCGCGGCATCGCGCGGATGGCCGGCCAGCCGCGCGCCACCGTCAGCACGATCGCGGACACCACCAGGGACCAGATCATCCGGTGGGCCAGGATTTCCAGGGCTCCCGCCGGAACCAGCAGCGGGAAGTAGAGCGGGAAAAGACCCCAGAGCAGGTAGGCGAGCACGCCGAAGGAGATTCCGCGGCGCATCTGGACCTCCCTGCCGCTGCGATCGAGCCGGTGCGGTCACCCGTGGACACGGACCGCTGGTACACCGGCGGCCGTCTTGTTGCGCTGTCTTGTTGCGCTGTCTTGTTGCGCTGTCTTGCTGCGGCCGCCGTGCTGCCTCCGCCGGCGGGCGATCAGTGGTAGCTGGTGACGATCACCGGTAGTTGGTGAACTGCAGCGCGATATCCAGATCCGCCTGCTTGAGCATCGCCTGCACGGCCTGCAGGTCGTCCCGCTTCTTTCCCGACACCCGGAGTTGATCGCCCTGAATCTGGGCCTGCACGCCCTTGGGCCCCTCGTCCTTGATGCGTTTGACGATCGCCTTGGCCTTGTCCGTGGCGATCCCCTGCACCAATGAACCGGTGACCTTGTAGACCTTGCCCGACGCGGCCGGGTCACCGACCTCGAAGGCTCGTAGCGAGACGCCGCGCTTGATCAGCTTGTCCTTGAACACGTCGATCGCCGCCTTGCACCGTTCCTCGGTGCTCGAGGTGATCGTCACGCCGTTCTCGCCGGCCCACGCGATGGTGGTGTCCGTCCCGCGGAAATCGAAGCGCTGGGAGAGCTCCTTGGCTGCCTGGTTGACCGCGTTGTCGGCCTCCTGGTGGTCGACCTTGCTCACGATGTCGAACGAGGCGTCTGCCATCGTCGCTCACCCCTTCTGTGGTGTCAGGTTGCTGTGGTGTCAGGTTGCTGTGATGTCAGGTTGGCTTGGTTTCAGGTTGCTGTGGTGTCAGGTTGTCTCTTGTTCTGGTGTGGCGGGCGGTTCACTCTGGTCGGCTTGTGACGGTCCCGCCCCCAACCGGCTAAGCCGCGGCGTTGCGGGCCACGGGGTGCGACGGTGCCGACCCCGATGAGGCCGTGGGGTGGTCGTCGCAGGACATTGTGCCTGCGGCGAGAGCCTGCGCGCTCGGGCCGGCACAGCACCAGCACCGGCCCGCGGCCGTCCGGCCGCCGATTCGGTCCAGCGAGCTTCGTCCTTGTAGAGTGTGCGGGCGCAGCCGGACCAGTGGTCGGGCGCCAACGGCAGGTTGCCCGAGTGGCCAAAGGGAGCTGACTGTAAATCAGCCGGCATTGCCTACGGGGGTTCGAATCCCTCACCTGCCACCGTGTTCGATCAGTCAGCTCGGCCGGCTGCACTCGATGAGGGTTGCCGCCGGGTGCTCTCCCCCTGGGGAGCACCCGGTCCGTGTCGATGGCTTCACCGGCACCGCACCGGAGGTGCTGAACGGGTCAGTCCGAACCAGCGATGAGAGTCGACAGTGGCGGTCAGATTTGGCGGTGAGGATTCACTGAGTGGGCGATTCCATCGTTTGCTCGTTGGCGGGCCAAACTATTGCATGGGGCGCTACGCTCCGTATATGTGCGAGGATGACCGGCACCCCTCCGAAGTGGACGTGTCCAATTTATCCCCCAAACGCGACAAGTGACCACGAGGGGGTGCTCGCATTGACGACCGAGGCGTCCGTCCAGGAGAAGCCCCGCCCCCGCTACACGGGTCACCAGATCTTCCCGGTGGTCGCGTCCATCGTCTTCGCCATTTCCGCGTTGCTGTGGTGGCCCGTGCTGGTGGCCGGCCCGACCGTGGACAGGACCAGCACCCAGCTCCTGGTCGGCGGCGGCATCCTGCTGCTCGCGTTCCTGGCGGGCGAGCTGTTCCCCCTGCAAATCGAGGTCCGTCGGGAGACGTTGCTGGTCAGCGGCTCGGAGCTGCCGATGGTGCTCGGCCTGCTGCTGCTCCCGGCCTGGTTGGTCGGGGTCACCCATGCTGCCGCCGGCCTGCTCGTCTTCCTGGTCCGCAAGGACAGCGGACGCAACATCGCCGTCAACCTGTCGTTCATCACGGTGGAGACCGGGACCGCCGCCGCGGTGGCGTTGGCGCTGTCCGACCCCGGCAGCCCGAAGGGCATGCAATACCTCGCGGTGGCCATCGGTGTGATGGCCGGGGCACTGATGTCCGCGGTGTCTGTCGGTCTGACCTACCGCCTCATCGGGCCCGCCGAGCCGCTCGGCCGGTCCATCGGCCGCGCGATGCTGGCGGCCGCGGCGATCGTCACTTTCGCTTTGGTCGGCCTCAGCGTGTGGCAGAGCAGCAACCCGCCCGAGAGCCTGCTCGGCCCGGTGCTGTGCGTGGTGCTGGCGGCCGTGCTGGGCGTTCTCTACCGCATCTACTTCCTGTTCCTGCGCCAGCACGCCGACCTGACCCGGATGTACACCTTCGGGCGGCAGGTGACCGGCGTCGGCTCGTCCACCGCTGACTGGCGCGGTGTGCTGGAAGAGGTGCGCGACCAGCTGAACGCCGAGGTGGCGGTGCTGCGCCTGGGCGACGGGGACCGCGAGCAGCGGACGTTGGCCATCGGTCCCGACGGGCTGCTGGACGAGCCGGCCGCCGCGCTGGACGACCCCTTGCTGGCCCTGGCGAGGATGACCGGTCGAGCCAGGGTATCCAGCGACCGCACCACCGATCGGACGTTGCTGGCTGCATTGAACAGCCGCAAGGCCTGGGACGCGCTGGTGGTCCCGCTCCGCTCCGGTGACCGGGATCGCGGCTTCCTGGAGGTGCGCGACCGGCTCAGCCGCTGGGGCAGGTTCCGGGACGAGGATGTCCAGCTGCTGGAGACCCTCGCCGGGCACGTAGCCACCGCGCTGGACAACCTGCGGCTGTTGGACACGTTGCGCCACGAGGCCTACCACGACGCGGTCACCGGTCTGCGCAACCGTCTTGGATTGAACGTCGAGGTGCAGGCGTCGATGGCCGACGGGCGGGGCGGGGCCATCATCCTGGTTGAGCTCAACGTGTTGTCGCAGGTCAACAATGCACTGGGACACGACCGCGGGGAGAGACTGCTGCGAATGGGCGGCGACCGGCTGGTCGGCCTGCTCGGACCGGATCGGCCGGTGGCGCGCATCGAGGGCGACCGGTTCGCGATCCTGGTCGCCGCGCAGTCGGAGTCCGATCTGATCGCGCTCGGCGGGGAGATCCTCACCACGGTGGGCAAGGCCTTCTCCCTCGACGGCATCGAGGTTGATCCGCAGCCCGTCATCGGGATCGCCGCGATCACCGCGACCGCCGACGTCCTGGGCGACGTCGCGGTGGATCCCGGGACCCTGTTGCAGCGCGCCGAGATGGCGATCCTGGCGGCCAGGGCGCGGGAGGACACCCTGCAGATCTACCGGCCCAGCATGGGCGAGGTCTACCGCCGACGCTTCCAGCTCGTCACCCAGTTCCGCCAGGCGATCGAGCAGGGCCGGATCGTCGTGCACTACCAACCCAAGGTGAACCTGGCCGAGCGGGAACTCGTCGGGGTCGAGGCCCTGGTGCGTTGGATGCACCCGGAATTCGGGCTGGTCTCGCCGGCCGAGTTCGTCGAGGCCATCGAGGCCACCGGGTCGATCGACATCCTGCTGGAGCACGTGCTGGACATCGTGCTGCGGCAGCTCGGCCAGTGGACGGCGCGCGGCATCCGGATCACCGGGGCGGTGAACCTCTCGGTCCGCAACCTGCTGTCCGACGACTTCGCGGCCAAGGTCGCCGAGGCGCTGCGCCGCTCCCACGTACCGCCGGAGCTGCTGACGTTCGAGATCACCGAGTCCAGCGTGATGGCCGACCCGGAGCACTCGCTGCCGGTGCTGCGCCGGCTGCACGGCATGGGCATCGGCCTGTCGGTCGACGACTTCGGAACGGGGTACTCCTCGCTGGCGTACCTGCGGCGGCTGCCGATCGACGAGATCAAGATCGACCGCTCGTTCGTCCAGGGCATGGGCACCGATCTCGGCGACCTGGCGATCGTCAGGGCGATCGTCGATCTCGGGCATTCGCTGGGACTGCGGGTGGTCGCCGAGGGCGTCGAGGAGGAAGCCGCCCGCGATGCGCTGCGGGAGATGAGATGTGATCAGGCCCAAGGGTTCCTGATCTCCAGGCCGATGCCGCTGGACCGGTTCGAGGCCTGGTTGGCGTCCCGCACGGTGACCATTCACGACCCGACGTCACCGATGCACGTGCTGCGGATGATGAGCTGAGGCGGGCTGCGGCCGCCGGCCGGGCCGGCAGATCATGGCGGGACGGCGCGCGTTTTCGCGCCCGCGACGACCTACTGTAGAGTTGCCAAGGCTGTCCGCGGGGTGATCGCCAGACCCTCATCCGGCGAAAGCAGTGCATTTCCAGTAGGTCAAATGCCCCTTTAGCTCAGTCGGCAGAGCGTCTCCATGGTAAGGAGAAGGTCTACGGTTCGATTCCGTAAAGGGGCTCGGAGAGCGGTGTCGCAGGCAGAGCCCACGGGCCTGGCGCGGTGGCCGTTTCCAGAGGGGTTGGTATCCCTCGACGTATGGCGGTGTAGCTCAGTCGGTAGAGCAAGCGGCTCATAATCGCTGTGTCGCCGGTTCAAGTCCGGCCACCGCTACCACGAACTCCCCGCCGCCGTCACCGGCTGCGGCGCGGCCCGGTTGTGACGGCTCAAGCCGGCATCGCCCGGCCGCGTTGTCCCAGAACAGCAGTTCATCCGAGCACCGCAACGAAGAAAGAGGCAGCTACCGTGGCCGCCACCGACGTCCGCCCGAAGATCACGCTGGCGTGCGAAGAATGCAAGCACCGCAACTACATCACCCGCAAGAACCGGCGGAACGACCCCGACCGCCTGGAGATCAAGAAGTTCTGCCCGAACTGCGGCGTGCACCGCAAGCACAAGGAAACCCGCTAGGTCAGGGGAGCGCCGTGGCGCTGGACCCCTCGTTCGTCGGCCGGGCCTACCCGCTGGGTGAGCCGTACGCCGTCGGCATCGAGAAGATTCGCGAGTTCGCCACGGCGATCGGTGACGACAACCCGATGTACCACGACCGGGCCGCTGCCCGGGCCGCCGGGCACCCGGATGTGGTCGCACCGCCGACCTTCGCCGTCGCGGTGATCGCGGCGGCCCAGGATGTGGTGCTCTTCGACCCGGCCCTCGGCCTGGATTTCTCCCGCGTCGTGCACGGGGACCAGCGCTTCGTCCACCACCGGCCCATCCACGCCGGTGACGAGCTCAGCAGGACCATTGTGGTCGATGCCGTGCGCGTGCTGGCCGGCAACGACGTGCTCACGCTGCGCACCGAAGTGGTCGACGCGGACGAGTGTCCGGTCTGCACGACCTACAGCACCCTGGTGGTAAGGCGCTCCGGGTGACGCCGGCGTTCGAGGATTTGACGGTCGGCGACGCGCTGCCGCCGCTCACGGTGCACCTGAGCCGGGCACAGCTGGTCCGTTACGCCGGGGCGTCCGGCGATTTCAACCCGATCCACTGGAACCCGCGGGTCGCCCGCGAGGTCGGCCTGCCCGACGTCATCGCGCACGGCATGCTGACCATGGCCTGCGCCGGACGGATCGTCACCGACTGGACCGGCAACCCCGGCCTGGTCAGCGGGCTGGAAACGCGCTTCACCCGGCCGGTCGTGGTCGCCGACGATGACGCCGGCGCGGAGTTGGAGCTCACCGCGGTGGTCGGCGCCCTCGACCAGGCCGCGCGCACCGCCAGGATCGACATCACGGCGAAGTTCGCCGGGCAGACGGTGCTGGGCAAGGCCCGCGCCGTCGTCACCCTCCCCTGAATCACGGTCCCCGGTTGGCCCGCCGGCGTGGCGCGTCGTCCCCCGTTGGTGGCGCGGATCATCGTCGTCAGCGCGCATGAACGTCGCGGTTATGGGACTGGTGTGACGGGAGTCGCCTATTTCAGCCGCGCCGGCGACGTTGATCCGCGCCGTACAGGCAAGCCCGCGCCACAGGGCAAGCCGTCGCCGCCACGCCCGCGCCGCCGAGGGAGCGCAGGGCGAGCCGGCGGTGCTCAGTCGCCGGCGGTGGCCAGGAACCTGCCCATCCTGGTGACGCCGGTGACGATGTCGTCATCGCCGAGTGCGTAGGACATCCGGAAGTACCCGGGCGTGCCGAACGCCTCCCCGGGCACCACCGCGACCTCGGCCTTCTCCAGGATCAGCGTCGCCAGCTCGCCGGATGAAGCCGGTCGGACGCCGCCGAAGTCCTTGCCGATCAGCTCCGTCACCGACGGATAGGCGTAGAAGGCGCCCTCCGGCTCGGGGCAGCTGACACCCGGAATCTCGTTGAGCAGGCCGACGATCAGACCCCGCCTCCGGTCGAACGCCGCGCGCATGTCGGCGACCGCGTCGAGCGGGCCGGACACAGCGGTCAGCGCCGCCTGTTGGGCGACGTTGCACACGTTCGAGGTCAGGTGGGACTGCAGGTTCGTCGCGGCCTTGATCACGTCGTTCGGGCCGATCATCCAGCCCACCCGCCAGCCGGTCATCGCGTAGGTCTTGGCGACCCCGTTGACCACGACGCACTGGTCGGCGATCTCCGGCGCCACCACGGGCATCGATGCGTGTCGCGCGTCGCCGTAGACCAGGTGCTCGTAGATCTCGTCGGTGACGACCCAGACGCCGTGCGCCGCCGCCCACTTCCCGATCGCCGCCACCTGCTCCGGCGGGTACACCGCTCCGGTCGGGTTCGACGGCGAGCAGAACAGCAGCGCCTTCGTTCGCGGCGTGAATGCGGCCTCGAGTTGCGCAATGGTGACCAGGTAGCCGGCGGTCTCGTCGGCGACCACCGGGACACTCACCCCCCCGCCCAGCCCGATGGCCTCCGGGTAGGTGGTCCAGTACGGCGCGGGCAGCAGTACCTCGTCGCCAGGGTCGAGCAGCGTCGCGAATGCCTGGTAGACAGCTTGCTTGCCGCCGTTGGTGATCAGCACCTGCTGCGCTGTGACCTGCAGACCCGAGTCGCGGGCGGTCTTGTCGGCCACCGCCTGACGGAGCGCGGGCAGCCCGGCCGCCGGGGTGTACCGGTGATTCGCCGGGACGCTGCACGCCGCGATCGCGGCCTGCACGATGTAGTCCGGCGTCGGGAAGTCGGGCTCGCCCGCCCCGAAGCCGATCACCGGACGACCGGCGGCCTTGAGCGCCTTGGCCTTGGCGTCCACGGCGAGCGTCGCGGATTCGGCGATGCCGCCGATGCGTGCGGAGATTCTCGGGTGGGTGGCAAGATTCGGACCTGCGGCCACGGTGCCTGACGGTGCCTGGATACTCATGGCTCCATCGTGGCACGCGCGGTCTTCGCTGCGCGGTGCGGCCCGGCGCGTCCGGCCGTGAGGTCCGGCACCGTGGGGACCGGGTCGGCGGGCGGCGTGGGACACCGCGGACTTCCCGCGGACTCCCCGCCCCGACGGGTAGCGGCGTTCGCGCGGGGGTGCGGGTGCGGTTCGGGGCGTACCGGTGCGTGGTTCGTCTGCAGGCCCGCCGGTGGCCTACACTGGTCGTTCTGGGGTGTGCTGAAGCCTGCCTGCGTCTCGGGCCGGTGGGCACATCCCGGACTTGCGAGAGGGGTTCCTCGGTCGCAGCCGGATGCCGGCGGCAGCCAAGGGGCGTAGCTCAACTGGCAGAGCAGCGGTCTCCAAAACCGCAGGTTGCAGGTTCAAGTCCTGTCGCCCCTGCAGTACGACGCTGGTGCCGGAGCCGTGGTCGATGGCCGCCTCCGGCGCCGGCCGCGCACGAGTTTCACCAAGCACAGTTCGTTTGCACAGCATCAACCACCACAGCGTCAACCACCACAGCCACCGGACGGCGACAACAGTCAGATACGACGGCATCGGAACAGTCGGGAAGTCGGGTCAGCGGGATTCGATCAGGCAAGTCGATCAGTGAGGACGAAGAGCGAGTGAGCAACGAGCGCGACGCCGCGTCGGGAGACGGGCTCGAGCCAGTCGACCCGTCGGCGGCCGACGCGGCGGGATCGTCACCGGCCGCCGGTGCAGCTTCGGAGTCCTCGGCCGGCGACGACAAGCCGCGCTCCGCGCCTGCAGGCGACGGCCCCGATCAGCCCGATGCCGCCGACCCGGACAACGGCGACAGTGCCGAGAAGGCCAAGATCGTGGCTACCCAGCCCACAGCTGGACCGGTGGCGGCGGGGTCGGCGCGAGCCGCCGCACGCCGATCGGCCGCCCAGGCGCTGAGTGCCGACGGACCCGAAGGTTCGCCCGCTCCACGCCGCAAGACCGAGGGCAAGGGGGCGCCGACGCCGAGCCGAGGCTCGAACGTCGCCACCCGCCCGAACATTTTCCAGCGGCTTGGCCTGTTCCTCCGTGAGGTCGTGGCCGAGCTGCGCAAGGTCATCTGGCCGAACCGCAACCAGATGGTCACCTACACCATCGTCGTGATCGTGTTCGTGTCGTTCATGGTGGCGCTCGTCGCGGTCCTGGATCTGCTGTTCGCCAGGGGAGTGCTCGCCGTCTTCGGTTGACCCCGGGCGGCCCGTCACCGTCGATCGTGACTGCCCCACCTGCATCCACCCATGAATCCCCAGCCCAGCCACGCCCAACAGATCACATTCAGGAAGCGAGAAGCACCGTGTCGAGTCACGTCGATTCCCCCGGCGAGGAGCCTTCGCGCGATCTCGTCCTGACGGATGGCGACGAGACCACTCTCGCCCCCGTCTCAGCGTCGTATGAGTCACCGGTCGATTCCCCCGGTGACCCCTCGATGGACGCAACGGAGCTGGCCGCGGAGGCCGAGGTCGTCGAAGAAGCGCAGGAATTGGCCGCGGAGGCCGGTGTCGTCGAAGAAGCGCAGGAATTGGCCGCGGAGGCCGAGGTCGTCGAAGAAGCGCAGGAGCTGGCCGACGAGGCCGAGGAGGCCGTCGAATCGGCCGAGGACCTTGTTGCCGCCGAGGATCTCGCCGAAGGGGAAGAAGTGGTGGACGCCGCCGAGGCCCTGGTCGAGGCCGAAGAGCTCCTCGAGGTCGAGGAGGCGGCCGAGGCCGCCGAGATCCTCCCCGAGGCCGCCGAGATCCTCCCCGAGGTCACCGAGGAGGAACTGCCCGTCGAGGCCGACCCCACCGAGGAACTCCGGTCCGCACTCAAGCGGGCCGATGGCGACTGGTACGTGGTGCATTCCTACGCAGGCTACGAGAACAAGGTCAAGACCAACCTCGAGACCCGCATCAAGTCGCTGGACATGGAGGAATTCATCTTCCAGATCGAGGTGCCGACCGAGGAGGTCACCGAGATCAAGAACGGCCAGCGCAAGCAGGTCCAGCGCAAGGTCTACCCGGGATACATCCTGGTCCGGATGGACCTGACCGACGCGTCATGGAGCGCCGTGCGGAACACCCCTGGCGTCACGGGATTCGTCGGGGCGACCGCGCAGCGGCCGTCGGCGCTCTCGGTCAACGAGGTCGTCAAGATCCTCGCCCCGGTCGTGCCGCGCAAGCCGCAGCACGCGCAGGCGGGTGCCGGCGCCGCGCCGACCCGCACCGAGGTCGATTTCTCGGTGGGCGAGTCGGTCACCGTCATGGACGGCCCGTTCGCGACGCTGCCGGCCACCATCAACGAGGTCAACCCGGATGCGCAGAAGCTCAAGGTGCTGGTCTCGATCTTCGGACGCGAGACTCCCGTCGAGCTCTCGTTCACCCAGGTCGCCAAGATCTGATCCGCCCGGGTCGCTCGCGGCCCGTACCATCGCTCCGGATCACCCGGAACCGTCAGGAAAGAAGCAAGTCAGATGCCCCCCAAGAAGAAGAAACTGTCAGCGATCGTCAAGCTGCAGATCAAGGCCGGCATGGCCAATCCGGCACCGCCGGTCGGCCCGGCCCTCGGCCAGCACGGCGTGAACATCATGGAGTTCTGCAAGGCCTACAACGCCGCCACGGAATCCCAGCGCGGTGACGTGGTTCCCGTCGAGATCTCCATCTACGAGGACCGGTCGTTCGACTTCAAGCTCAAGACCCCGCCGGCCGCCCGCCTGCTGCTCAAGGCCGCCGGTGTCGAGAAGGGGTCCGGCACGCCGCACACCACCAAGGTCGCGACCATCACCCAGGACCAGGTGAGGGAGATCGCCACCCTCAAGCAGGTCGACTTGAACGCGAACGACATCGATGCCGCGGCGAAGATCATCGCCGGCACCGCGCGGTCGATGGGCATCACCGTCGCCGACTGAGAGCGGCGATCCGGCGGTCATCCATCTGACGGAATGCCTCCGCTCATGCGGGCGTTCCACCAGTCGCAGTACCCGTACTACCCGCCGGCCGATGGGCTGGGGCAGCAGTCAGTGGGAGGGCCGAGCGCGGCCCGCGGCAACCACGACCTCCGGCCGGAGCGAACGCTCCGGTCATTCACGCTAGAAGGAGACAGCAATGAAGCGCAGCAAGGCTTACGAGCAGGCCGCCGAACTGATCGACCGATCGCATCTTTACTCGCCGCTGGAAGCGGCGGAGCTGGCGAAGAGGACTTCGCCGAGCAAGATGGACGCGACCGTCGAGGTCGCCATGCGACTGGGCGTCGACCCGCGCAAGGCCGACCAGATGGTCCGTGGCACCGTCAACCTGCCGCACGGTACGGGGAAGACCGCCCGGGTGATCGTGTTCGCCGTCGGCGACAAGGCCACCGAGGCCGTCGCCGCGGGTGCGGACGAGGTCGGCTCGGATGATCTGATCGCCCGCATCCAGGGTGGGTGGCTGGACTTCGACGCGGCCATCGCCACCCCGGACCAGATGGCCAAGGTGGGCCGGATCGCCCGCATCCTGGGCCCGCGCGGGCTGATGCCGAACCCGAAGACCGGCACGGTGACCCCCGACGTCACCAAGGCAGTCACCGACATCAAGGGCGGCAAGATCAACTTCCGGGTCGACAAGGCCGCCAACCTGCACCTGGTGATCGGCAAGGTCTCGTTCCCGACCGAGAAGCTGGTGGAGAACTACGCCGCCGCCCTGGACGAGGTGCTCCGTTCCAAGCCGTCCGCGGCCAAGGGCCGGTACCTGAAGAAGGTCAACTTCGCCACGACCATGGGTCCGGGCGTCCCCGTCGACCCGATGCGGACCAGGAACCTGTTGGAGTCCGAAGAGGGCGCACCCGCCTGATCGCCGGGCATCACCGTCACGGGCTGTGGCCGGGCACCGAAATGTGCCCGGCCACAGCCATTTTCGTTGGAGTCGATCGCGCAGGAGGCGTGGACCGAGCGCAAGGTAGGTGATTGATCCGAGCGGCGCCGCGGTAACTCGAGAGCTTGACTCGCGGACCGGGCCAGCGAGGACGTTGAGGATTCGAACGACGGCAACTGCTGCCGTGGCTGGACTGCTGATGCTGACAGCGGCCTGCTCGGGTGATCCCGGCGGCTCAGCGCAGGGCGCGCGCGAGGCCTCTGCTTCATCGGGGCCGGAATCGGCCGCGGCTGGGGTGCCGGCCGTGCCGTCCGGTCGCGTGATCGGATCAGCGACGGTCGCGTCGCCGGCGAGCCAATCGCCGGCGAGCCAATCGCCGGTCACCGATGCCGCGGGACTCGGCGGCAGCCCGATCGATCCGACGCAGTTCGTTTCCGCGGTCGGTCCGGGTTCCAGGGCGTCACCAGCATCACCGGCTCGGTGACGATCGACAGGCCCACCCTCACCGAGGACGGCACGTACCAGGGCACCTACCGCGACGGCAAGGTCAGCGGAATGACCGTCGACATGACCATCACCTCGCACGGCAAGTTGCTGACTCTGACGATGGTGGCGGTCGAGGGCAATCTCTTCGTCCGTAGCGCCGCCCTTGCCAGTGAGCTGCACCTGACCAAGCCGTGGCTGTTGATCAGCGTGGATTCGCCCAATCTGGAGTTCGCCGAGATCGCCATGATGCTCTCGGCGATCGTCGACGGCATAGGGCCGGCGGAGTACCAGCCGTTCGCCCCAGCCATCCTCGCGGCTTCCGACATCGGGCAGGACACCATTGACGGCGCTCCGGCCCACCATTTCCGGGCGCTGGTCGATGCGGCGTAGTCGGCGGCCGCGCTCGACCTGACCGTGCCGCCGGCCACCTCGACCGGGTCGTCAGCTCCGACGGGTGGACCGGCGCCGGTGCCGGTGGACGTGTGGCTGGACGAGCTGGGGCGAGTGGTGACGACCACCACGACCCAGACGGTCGCGGACCAGCAGGTCACCTCCACCAACCACGTCACCGGGTTCAATCAGCCGGTGACGATCACTGCGCCGGATCCCGCGGACGTCGACCCCCTCTGATACTTGAACGCTGATACTTGAACGCTGGACAGCTGAACGCTGGACAGCTGAACGCTGAACGCTGGACAGCTGAACGTTGGACAGCTGAACGTTGGACAGCTGAACGCTGACCCCCGGACCGTGCCTGGGTTCCGGGCGTCATCGAATGGGGATCCGTTGTTGGTCCGAACGCCGGACGAGTCGGATGGGATCTCCGCGGCTGCGGCGGGGAATGATTTGCTGGCGCTCGGATCGTTCCCGTACGCTGGGGGGCGATCCACCGAAGACCGTCGGCTCCCGCACGCGCGGGTGAAGGTTCCGGATGACATCCGGGCGGCCCGCGCAGGAGGACGAGGTCAGACCCGGCCACCGGTTTTCCGGTCGCCCACCGTCACGCCCCGTGCCCATGCGCGCGGGGCGTTCGTCATCTTCCGGTCCTGCCAACTCGCCGATGCCAGCGGTGGACGGCGTGGCGATGGCCACGCCGAACCGACAGATGTCAGGAAGGAGGCGACGCATGGCAAAGACCGACAAGGTTGCCGCGGTCGCCGAGATCACGGACCGGTTCCGCAGCGCCAGTGCTGCGGTCATCACCGAGTACCGCGGTCTCACGATGGCGCAGCTCACCGAGCTCCGCCGTTCGCTCGGTAAGGACACCGCCTATACCGTCGCGAAGAACACCCTGGTCAAGCGGGCTGCCGCCGACGCCGGCGTGGAGGGTCTGGACGACCTGTTCGTCGGACCGACCGCGGTCGCGTTCATCAGCGGCGAGCCGGTGGATGCCGCGAAGGCGCTGCGCGACTTCGCCAAGACCCACCCGCTGCTGGTGATCAAGGGTGGTCTGCTCGACGGTCGGCCGATCGAGCCCGGCGAAGTCAACAAGCTCGCCGATCTGGAATCTCGCGAGGTGCTGCTGGGCAAGCTGGCCGGCGCCATGTTGGGCACGCTGACCAAGGCGGCCTACGTGCTGAATGCCCTGCCGTCGCAGGTGGCCAGGCTGGCCGCCGCATTGCAGGACAAGCGGGTCGCTGACGGCGAGACCCTCGAGGTGGCTGCCGAGGCAGCTGTGGTCGAGGCAGCGGTGGTCGAGGCCGCCGTCGAAGAGGTCGCCGCCGAAGCGATGGTCCTGGAGGCCGCCGAAGAGGCCACCGTCGAAGAGGTCGCCGAAGAGGTCGCCGCCGAAGCGATGGTCCTGGAGGCCGTCGAAGAGGCCGCCGTCGAAGAGGTCGCCGAAGAGGTCGCCGCCGAAGCGATGGTCCTGGAGGCCGCCGAGGAGGCTGTCGTCGAGGCCGTCGCGGAGGACGCGGCCGTTCTCGAGGCCGCCGTGGTCCAGGCCGCGGTCGAAGAGGTCACCACCATCGAAGCGGTGGCCGAAGAGACCCTGGAAGCCGAAGCGGTCCCCGGCGACAGTCCGGCCGACGAGGCCGCCGTTGTCGAGGAGGTCGTCGAAGAGGCGGCTGCCGAAGAGGCCGAGGTCATCGAGGCTGCGGCCGAGGAGATCGCGGTCATCGAGACCGCCGCTGACGAAATCGCCGACGAAATCGCTGACGAGGTTGCCGACGAAATCGCTGACGAGGTTGCCGACGAAATCGCCGACGAAATCGCCGACGAGGCCGTCGTCGATGTCCCGGCCGATGCCACCGACTCATTCGCCGGTGACCGCACCGACAAGGACGCGGCCCCAGAGGCCTGATCCGACCGGCACCACCGGTCGGTGCCCGATCGATTCAGGCCCTGAACCGATCTCCCACCCGGAAGCAAACCGCCCGTCACGCCGCGCACCGCGGCCGGGCAACAGATGTGAAAGGACGCCCATCATGGCGAAACTGACCACCGACGAGCTGCTCGACGCCTTCAAGGAGCTCACCCTCATCGAGCTGTCCGAGTTCGTGAAGCAGTTCGAGGAGACCTTCGGCGTGACCGCGGCCGCTCCGGT
>JBBQGJ010000035.1:0-31476 GCA_038322925.1 Mycobacteriales bacterium | reverse complement strand
GCGAACTGCATGCCGTGGCCGAAGATGCCGCCACCGCGGATCTTGTTGTCGACGTATCGGACGTCATGGACGGTGCCGTTGATGGTGTGTGCGACCAGCGCGTCGTCGCCGTCGGGGACCAGGCCCTGGTCGACGGTGTTGTCGACGACGTCGCCGAAGCTGGAATTGAGGATGTGGATGCCGTCGAGTTGGTTGTACAGGCCGCCGGTGCTGGCGGAGACGTTGTTGTTCAGGATGCAGAAGCGTTTGCTGGAGGCTGCCCCGATGGAGTAGGTGAACGGGTTCTTGGTCACCACGCCGGTGACCAGGGCGTTGCTGGACCAGCGAATGTCGATGAGGTACTCGGCGAGTCGTCCGCTGGCGTTGCCGTTGAGGGTGTCACCGCTCTGGTCGGCGGTGAGGTTGGCGATGGTGACGTCGGTGGCCGTGCTGGTGGTGATCAGCGGATGTCCCTTGTAGGGTCCCGACGAGGCCATGAAGGCGGGTCCGGCCTTCACCACGGTCGTGTTGGCTCCTAGTCCTTCGAGTCTGACCTTTTTCTTGACGATGATCGGCGCGTTGACCAGCAGGGTGCCGGCGGGCAGGGTGACGATGCCGCCGCCGCCGCTGCTGGCCCTGTCGATCGCCGACTGGATACCGGCCCGGTCGTCGGTGGAGTCGTTCGCTCTGACGTCGGTGACGGCATACCGGGTGGTCCCGGTCGCGCCGCTCGCCCCGCTGATCGCGCACGCAGCCGGACCCACCGCCACCAACCCCGCACGAATGGAACCAAGCACCAGAGCACCGGCAGCCATCGCACACACCACTACCGTGACAACGATGGCAGATCGCCTTGACCGCGCCACCCGCATCCTCTCGGTCAGCTTCATTGACCAGATTGCGAGGACTCTCGCGGAGCGGTGGATCTCGGATGACGATCACCGATTGCCTGCTGCGCCGCGACCTTCAAGGCGCTGCCGGGGCTGCCGGGGACCGCCCAAAGGACCGTCGTCCCGTTCGTTGGACCGCTGACGCTGATGACTGGAATGGCGTGGCCGGCGAGCCAATCGAGCATTGCCGGCGTCGTGTATCCGTAGCCTTGACTCGTCGGCAGAGACTGCGTTAGCACGTAGTCCGCGTCGTGTTGCGCCAACAGGGAGGCCGATGGCCACACTCCGAACCGCGGGTCGTGAGTGAAAGCCACGCGCCCGGTGTCGTTGGTGATACCCACTCGAGCATCGGCCGGGAGGTTTGCCGACATCCATTCTTGGACCTGGAGGAACCCGTCGTCGGTCGTCAACTCCACTCGGATGCCGAGTGCGGCGACGGCCAGCACCGCTACCGCAGAGACAGCGGTGATCGGCCGGAGTGATGCTGGCCTCCGCTCCAAGAGCTCGGCGACACAAACAGCCATCGCCGGAATGCCAACAATCAGAACCGCATACCCGTAGTTCTCCTCGAAGGTCCCGAACAGGGCCGCATAGACGCTGAAGGCGCCCATGCTGAGGGCTGCTAGACCGACGAGCCGGCGATCGCGTCGGTGACTGAAGCATGCGATCGCACCGGCCAATGGCGTCAGCGCGAGCAGGACATAGCTAGTTCCGTACTGGCTGAGCTGGGCCAAGAGCCGGTCGACCAGGCTCGGAGCGCCTGGTGCATTGAATCCCGTGCTCTGGGCTACTCCGACCATCCGCAATATTCCGCCGAGTTTTGCGCCCCACCATTGCGACGCGGTCCCATCGGCCACCAGGACAAAGAGATACACG
Source organism: Mycobacteriales bacterium (assembly GCA_038322925.1). Classification (GTDB taxonomy): domain Bacteria; phylum Actinomycetota; class Actinomycetes; order Mycobacteriales; family Nakamurellaceae; genus Nakamurella. Next base: position 29,731 of record JBBQGJ010000035.1, on the reverse strand, counting down.
CAGTAAGGAACCACCGCTCCCGCGAGCACGACCAGCGCCTCACGTCTGGTCAAGGTCGCTCGCCATGCGAGAGCAAGGACAATCGGAAGAAACACGCCAACTGCAAAGACGTCCTTTGTCACGACGGCGCAACCCAGCAGCAACCCCCCAAGACCGAGTCGAACCCATGACCGCCGAGGTTCTCGGTCGACGATGATCAACAGTCCAGCCAACATGGCGGTGACTCCGAGCGTCTCCAGCATGACGTGACTGTTGTTACGGAGGACGAAGGGCTCGAACACGACGACGACAGCAGCAACGAAGGCGACCTTGGCTCGGGTCAGCTTCAACACGAGAAGAAACGTGAGGGCTGCGGACAGACTACCGAGCACGACGTTCACCCAACGGAGCTGGTAAACAAGTTCCATACCTTCACTCGACAGTCGGAAGATGTCGATAACTGCGGCCTCGAGGAGGAAGAAGCCGGGCGGATGCAGGAAAAATGGCCCATCCGCCAGGTTCGGAAGTTGGCCCAGACTGACAGATCGGCCCAAGTCGGCATATCGCATCTCGTCGACCCAGAGTTCGAACCCTCGCGAGAGCCCGACCGCTCGGACGAAGACGGCAACGACAAAGATGATGACGGATGCGGTGACGGTTTGCGAAATCCTGCCCGATGACAGGCTCAAGGGGATCTTCCAGCGGACCGACGGTCGATCTTGCAGTGTCACCTTCTCGTGCTCCGTCGAGCCTCGAAAGTCTCCGCCACCTTGCTGCTCCATCACGATTTCGGCGGACCTTTCTCTCCAGGACTCGGGGTGATGTCGCTGGGCACCGCATGCAGATGTGCTCGCGCATCGCCAGCAGGCACGAGAGTCGCCAGATCGACGTAACCGCCTGACGGCGGCGAACTCACACCGGCCACCAGTAACAAGGCGTCCTGATGCCCGGCGACGGCCACCTTGATCATTTCCTTTCCGCGACCATGCCTGGCGACGCCGATACGATCCAGCACCCTCGGTACGTCATCTTGGTCGATCCCCAGCAATAGCAGCTGATACCCACCTGGCCTGGAATGTAGCAGGTCTCCCGACCGCAACACTGGCGCCCAATCCTCAGGTACCGCGGAACTGGGAATCTCGACCACGGTCGCCAGATCGCTTGTTTTCAGACGCCTTTCCTCGAGACGCCGAAGCCTGGCCGACTCCTGGTTCAAGACCACCATGAGCTGCCTGGCAGTTCTGTCCCAGGTGAACCCGGCTGACCAGGCAAGCGTTGAAGTCTCCAGCCGGTGACGTTGTGTGGAATCGGTCAGCGCAGCGAGCGCCGAGCAAATGCTCGACGAGAGGTCCGCCGGGTCATCGATCAACCAGCCGGTCATGCCGTCGACCACCGAATCGCGCATGCCGTCGACTCGAAAGGCCATCGCGGGAACGCCGTGCTGATTCGCCTCCAGAACCGAAAGGCCCCAACCCTCTCCGCGCGTGGTATTGACTGTGAGCCAAGCCGAAGCAAGCAGGCGGTCACGGGCTTCGTCGCTGACTCGGCCGTGGAACACCACGTGTCCCGACAATCCAGACGCAGCAGCGAACGCCTCCAGGAACGGGCGTTCCGAACCATCGCCAATCAGATGCAGCTCGACCGTGGGGACAATTCGCCGAACTGCAGAGATCGCCTCCACCAGTATCCGAACCTGCTTGTGGGGAACAAGGCGACCCACTGTCACGATCCGCGGGTTGAGAGACCTCGATCGTTCCACGGCGGCGGGAGACAAACCGCAAGGCGCGAGTTGGATCGGGCCTTTGAGGCGAAGTCGCGTGCGCACCGCAGCCCGGGTGGAGGGGGACACGGCGGCAATGCTGCGCCGGCCGTACACCTGTCGCGCCGCAGAAGATTCCAACCATCGACCGAATGCCGCCAGCACGGGTGGAAAATACAATGCGAATTGCTCTTGATGGACATGATGCATGAGCAGCACAACGGCTGTCTGCCGCCGCACTACCAGTGGCGAGAAGAACGGGATTCCGTTCTGGCTGTCGATGACGCCGTCGATCCTGGTTCGATGCCACAGCAGCCACCACAGGACGGCCGGGTAGACGGTGAATCTTCCGCCACGGCGGATGATTCGGTAGCCGTCAACGGACTCCTGCGCGGCCGTTCCGCTCGGACGCGACGTGACAAGGACGACGTCATGCCCGTTCGAGGCGAGTTCTCTTGCCACCTGTTGGCAGTACAGTTCTGCACCGCCGGCCTCCGGATGCCGGGAATCACGCCAGTTCAGGATCGCGATCCTCATGCGACGGCCGGTCCTTTCGCCGGTCGCCCGGGAGACATGGCTGCCTGTTGACGAAGTCTCAGTATTTCCCGAAGCACCTCGAAGCCGTGCTCGAGAATGCGCAGGCTGGAGCCCTTCTGGTCTGTCCACTCAACGGGGACCTCGGCGACGGGTACCTCCTGACGCTTGGCGACTGCGAGCAGTTCGAGATCAAAAGTGAACCCCGTCGACGTGACGTCGCGGAACAGTCGCTGGGCAGTTGCCCGGTCGAAGAACTTGAAGCCACACTGTGTGTCAGAAATACCGCCTGCGATGGACCGTGTTGCGCGGCGGAACGCCCAACCCGCGGTTCGTCGAAGCGGGGGTTGCGGCTGGTGGTAGCTCGCGCCGTAACAGCGCCGAGAACCGATGACCACCGGGTGCCCGGCGTCCAAAAGGGACACCACCGACGCCAACGTACCGATCGGTGTCGCAAGGTCGGCATCACAGAATCCCACCCACTGTGCCGTGGCGGCCATGACTCCCACCTTCACGGCGGCGCCTTTGCCGGTGCGCCGGCACCCGATCAGGCGGACCGGAACGTCCGTACTCCAGCGCTTCACCACATCAGCGGTCAGATCGACGCTTCCGTTATCGACCACGGTTATTTGGCAGTGGAACGGCATCTGACGCAGGTAGGCACACACCATCGCCAACGTCGGGCCAATTCGATGCTGCTCGTTCAGGGTGGGAATGATGATCTCCAACTGCGGGTGGTCGAGCGTTCGCAACGATCCGGCAGTCCTGCTTTCGATTGTGTGGTGCGCCGAGGCGGCGCGTTCGTTCGGGGCCGTCATCACCATGGCAAGATCCGCCGATTCTTGTTCGCCGTCGAGAGATCCGGAAAGTACGGGCGGGCGCGGCCGCAAGCACTCAGCTCCACGGCGGCTACCATTCGCTCACCCTTAGCGTTGGAATGATAAGGGTCCGTCGGGCGCCGTGGCAATCACGTCATCGGGTTGGCGGCTCGTCGGGGCTTTGGGTCGTCTTTCAGTCAGAACAATCGCATTGATGCCGTTGGGGCACTTGGCGACGAAAGGTTACTGATGGGCGGCGGGATCGCCCGAGCGCGTTTCGCCCGTAACACTACTACCTGCAATTAGCAGGCCGAATCGTTACCCCCTCAAGCGGCTAGCCCTTCCCGGTATCCCCCCTGTCGCCCGGGGAAGCATGTCACGCTGCGGTTCGGCAAGCAACCTTGGTGTGTTACGCCGCCGTAAATGCCAAGCGAACTTCCGGTTGTGACGCAGGGCTGCGACGTCATGCGATCCGCCGATAGCGAATGGGTGAGACCACTCTCTTGGCCGTAGGTCGCGCCCGACCTGGTGCAATTGCTCTTGTGATGGGCATCACGTCCATTCGTTGTAACGCCGGAATGGTAGGTGATTCGTCCCGGGCGGAAGTGCACTCGTCATCCAGGACTGGGTTGGGGAAATGACCGTTTCCGGCTCCGAATGGCTCTGCGCGCTTTCGAGGATGCTTGGACGCAACTTGGCCCGATGTTATGCTTAGGCTCGATCGGCAATAACTGCGTGGGCCAACCGCGGCCGGGCTGATGTCCCCAATCGCGGGAAGCCGTAAAACCCCATGTCAGCGGCAGAGTCCCGCGTAACCCGATCCTAGGTGGGCAGATAGTTGTCGGACGCCGAGTTGGTTGATGTGATCGCGACGGTGTGCCTCGCCGTGCAGCTCTGTGCGAAATCGGGACAGCGATGTGCGGCAGCGCCGAAAGATGTTCGGCACGAACGCCCCCGGGCACTACAAGACTGCCGGCTGGGAGGCCGGCACAGCTGGCCCAAACGACAAGTGGCTCAGGGATCCTCGCGTCCGTTGCCGCGGGCACCACTGTTGGTTGCCGCCGAGATCGTAGCTGTCTCAGTCATGGGCGTTGCCGAGCCGAGCAGGCGACGGTGCCACGCCACCACTGCCCCGAGAGGACGGGGAAGGCTGCGATGGTCCTCTTAGCCGGCTTACCCGGTAGACAGTGCGCGCCTCCGCTCCGTTGTTGGTCGGGAGATCCGTTCTGCCGTGCGCTACATCTTCGGCGAAGCGGCACTTCAGGAACCGGGCTCTACGGGTGGGTCGGAGCGCCCCGCATTGGTTCCACCACGTGATGGGCAGACATCGACGGGAGTCAGCACTGGTAGAGCCGAGATCGCCGCTACCTCAGCTTGTCCGCGCCTGTGGTGACCAAGCTGGATCGAGCGGCCCACTGAGCTGCGAGGTGGCCTCGGGACCAGGCGGGATCTCACGCCGCGGCTTCCTCGGGACTCAAACGAGCTTGCCAATCCCTCGAGCCGAGCCTATTGCAGTGCTCCCACGTCGCGGGTGGAGCGTGGGCGGCCGATCGTCGTCCAGCCGCGCCCGTTCAGGATCTACCCGTTCAGGATCTGCAGGCCCCGCGATATTGGACAGCCCGGGCGTGACAGCCTCATCCACTGGCGGTGGTGGCCGCCAGTCGCCACCAAGCGTTTGTATGACTGCGACTTCATCTCCGGGTTCTTCAGCCTCAACGGGAGATCCGGCTGAGACGGGGGAACGGTACCCGGCAGGGCAGGTGCAATCGGCGGAGGTGTCCAGTCCTGCGCGTGGTGCCGCGTCGGGGATGGCCACGACGGCGCTGGGTAACCTGGTAGGACCACTGACGGCGCTGTTGAGTATGCCTGTCCTTGCTTACGGTCTGGGTGTAGACGGCAGAGGACAGGTGGCGGCGGCGACCGCTCCCTTGTTGCTGGCGACGACACTCAGCACGATCGGTATTCCCGAGGCCGTGACGTACGCGGTGGCCAAGTCGCCGACGGTTCTGAAAGTCACGGCGCGGAGGGGGGCCCTACTGATAGGGCTCGCCGGCTTGCTCGGCACACTGGTGTGTATCGTCGGCTCCAATCTGCTCGACGGCGGTCAGGCGGAGATCCGAAGACTGATCATTGTCGCGTCGTTGGCGCTCCTCCCGACAGTGTTGGTGATGGTCTTACGGGCGTCGGCTGCCGGTCTCCACCGCTGGCGCCTTGTCGCTCGTGAACAGGTGGTATCCGCGACGTTGCGGCTTCTCGGATTGCTCGCGATCGCCCTCTTCGGCGTGCTGACGCCGATGTCGGCGACGATCGTACTGGTCGTGGCTCCCGTGCTGGGTGCGCTGGCCTACCTGCCGCTGCGTCGTATTCCTGCGGCAGCGGTAGAGGCCGACCTTGCGCCGCCGACGGCCCTCACCAGGAACTTGCTCAGCTTTGGCTCCAGGATCTGGATCGGTGCCCTTTCCGGGGTGTTGCTCTCCCGGTTGGACCAGGTACTCATGACACCGTTGTCGAATTCATTCCAGTTGGGCCTCTACGCAGTTGCCGTCGCAATCAGTGACGTGACTTTGATCCTGCACGGCGCAATGCGCGACGTCACTTTCGTCGCAGACGCAGCCGGGCGGAACGATGCTCGCTTGTGCGCGTCGACTCGCATCTCCGGATTTCTTTCGCTATGCCTGGGTGTGTCCATCGCCGTGCTGGTTCCGATCGCGATACCAGTGGTGTTCGGTCCGGACTTTGCTCCCGCCATTGGGCCGGCATTTTGGCTGCTAGCCGCGGTGGTCTTGGCAACCCCCGGGTCAATTGCTGGCGCCGGTTTGAGCGCGCGGGGGCATCCGGGTCTGCGGGCTCTGGCGCTGGCCATTGCGGCCGCGGTCAACTTGTTGGCCCTGGTGTTGTTGGTGCCAAAAATGGGGGCGGCTGGCGCGGCGATAGCGACCCTCGTCGGCAACTTCGTCGCAAGCCAGGTCAACGTATTGTTCATGGTCCGATCCGGCCGGATCCGGATACGAGAGTTCTATGGGTTGCGGTCTGCAGATCTCGCCCTCATCGAGCAGCAGGCTCGATCAATGGTCGCTCGATGGCGCATCTCTCCAGGCAGACGGGCAGGTGTCAAGAAGGCGCCGAGAGCTACGAGACAAGCACCGGTCCGACAAACCAGGCCGATACGCGATGAACCAGGCAAAGGGGGGTGACGACGATGGCGGTCGAGGAACTACGCGCGTGGCTTGATCACGCACAACCGATGGACTTCCCCTATGACGCGGTACTCGATGAGTATGGGCTCGTTGGTAAGCACTTCGTCTCTGAGGATGTACTTGCCGCGCTCGCGGCGACCCGGGAACTGCTGGGCCACCTGTCCGACCGGGATCAGAGCGCGGAGTTGCTTTCCAGGTTCCTACAGGTGGCGCTGGACAAATACGACGGACAGTACGATTACGCCTCGTACACCGCGTTGGCGCTCTTGCCCATGCCGAGCGTCGACGACGCTCGGGGGGAACGTGCGAGCGCGCTCCAGCGAAGGGATCGCCTTCTGGTTCAGTTGATCGCCGACACCGTTCAATTCGAGCTCGATGCGGTCGACGGCCGCAGTCGCGTGGTCCGGCAGATGGAGCCTGACGCTCGGACAGTCAACAAGCGCAGCCGGTTGGCGACACGCGCCGCAATGCCGTCACTCGCGCGGCTGAACCTCGCTTCCGCAGTTTTCGATCCTGACCCTCAGCGTGGGGCACAGCAGCTGTGCGCAGCGGTGAACTCCGGTCTGACGGAAGAAGATCGCCTCATCCTGCAACTAAGTGCGATGCCCGTCTACGTGTTGCACGACGAACATCTGTTCATCCGTGTGCTGCAGATGTTCGAAGCAACCTTTGCGGTGCTCGCGGTTCATCTGACCGATGCAGTCCAAGACCTGACCAATAGCAATGGCATGGCGGCGGCGTCCCACCTTGCAGTCGCTGACGCCACGCTTCGGGAATCCGCGCCGCTATTCTCATTGATTGCGACAATGCAACCGGAGGCCTTCCGGAGTTTCCGGGCCTTTACCGAGGGCGCGAGCGCGATCCAATCGCGCAACTACAAGATTCTCGAATCTGTCTGCCGGAAGCCGGATCCCGACCGGTTGAGTTCCGCGGCGTACACTTCAACCCCTGAGATCCGGGAACGCATTCTCGGCGGCAACCCCACACTCGACGATGCCTTCGTCTCGGCGTGCAGCACAGGACGACTCGACACCGCGCGGCATCACCAGATTGAGAACGCGATGCGATCATTCTCCGCGACCCTCCAGCGCTGGCGGCACACCCACTATCGGCTTGCCGTCCACATGATCGGCGACAGTCCCGGCACCGGCTACACGGCGGGGACCGCGTACCTTGCGTCCGTCCGATCGATCGAGGTATTCCGGTCGATTGACAGCACTGCGGGGGGCGACCGGCGTGAGGCCGTATGATCGCCCGAGATTTCCTGCCTTTCGCCGGTCTCGCGCGATGGTGATCCCACCGATCCGACATTTCGGCCTTCCCGGGGACGGTTCGCCGTCTCGTATCACTCGGAGGCGCCGCACATGACCAGGCGACGCCACCCTCGCGGACCGATCACCGTGATGCACACGACTCGAGATCAGAAGGACAAAGCGAACCCCTACACCTTGATGTTGATGGCGTCAATGCCTGGCGACATCAAGGCAGTCGATTTTCGTTGGACGCGGGCAATCGCCGGGAAATGTGACGTGGTGCATCTCCACTGGCCGGAGCTCTTGTTCCGCGATTCTCTGGCATGGAAACGTGTGGTACGAAAGGTCCTGTTTACCGTCATGTATCTGCGCTGGGCCACGATGCGCATGCCCATCGTCGCGACCGTGCACAACATCAGTCCGCACGAACCCGGCTCCCAGTACGAGCGGAAGATACTTTCCGCCCTGTCGAGACGAACATCCGCCTGGATCAAACTCAACCCCGTCGACATCAGCGTTCCGGCGGGCAGGATCGTTGAAATTCCGCACGGCCACTACCGTGACTGGTTCAAAGAATGTCCGCGTCCTGACTTCGCGAGAGGCCGCTACCTGTTCTTCGGATTGATCAGGCCCTATAAGAACGTGGAAGGCCTGATCGACGCGTTCACTCAGCTGAATGATCCGGACACATCCCTGCGGATCGTCGGAGCCTCATCGGATCCGGCCTTTCACGATGCGATCGCTGCCCTGCAGGCGCAACGGGACGACGTCAGCGCTGAGTGCTCGTTCGTCTCGGACTGGCAACTCGCCGAGGAGATCGGTCACGCGGAGTTGGTGGTTCTCCCCTATAGGGAGTTCTACAACTCGGGCGCCGCCCTACTCGCGCTCTCGCTGGGACGGCCGGTCTTGACTCCACGTAGTCGAGCATCCGAGCTCCTGCAGGACGAGTTCGGAAAGGAGTGGGTGCTTCTGTACTCGGGCCTGCTGAGCGGCGCAGACCTGAAGGATGCACTCCAACTTCGTCGCGAGCTGCAAACAGAGTGCGCGATGCCAGATCTTTCCGAACGTGAATGGAGGAGTATTTCTGACGCACATGCCAAACTGTACCTTTCCGTGTCCAAGCCCAGACGAGGATAGATGCCGATGACCCGTCCAAGCAGCACCTCCGGAAGACGCGTCCAATCCGATTGGCATCGTCGTTGTGAACTACGGATCGCACGAGGTGATCGAGCGAAACCTCGGCTGCGTCGACCTCACCGACGTGCCCTGCGAGGTCGTCGTAATCGACAACTTCTCCACCCGGTCCGAGGCCTCGTGCGTTGCGGGTCTCGCACGCCGTTTAGGTTGGGAGTTCGTTCCATAGGACACGGACGCCCGATTCGGTTGCGCAGTGAACATCCGCGTCGCACGCGCAACGGAACTTGGCTGCAAGACTTTCCTGATCCTCAACCCGGATGCCTCAACGACACCCGAGGTAATCGAAGCGCTGAGGGTAGCCTGTCTGATCGATCGAAACGCGATGATTACCCCGGTGATAGAACGGCCCGACGGGTCAATATGGTTCGACGGCGGTCGGATCGGGGTTCGATGGGGCGGTCTGCGATCGATCAACAGTGCTGCCGAGCGCCAAGGCCTGGAATGGGCTACGGGTGCCTGTCTTGCAATGCATGTGGAAGTGTGGGAAAAGCTAGGTGGTTTCGACAACGACTACCATCTCTATATTGGAAGGGTGTGGATCTGAGCTTTCGATGTCAACAGCTGGGGGGCAGAATCGTCGTCCGTGCAGACCTCCGGGCGGTCCACGAGGTGGGCGCCACTCAGGGCCACATGAGGAAGTCAGCAGTCTCCAACTACTACAACTGCCGGAACAGACTAGTATTCGCCGCGAAGCACCTAGCGCTCAGGTATCAGCTGATCTGGATCCTTCAAATACCGATGGACACCATGCGTGTCCTATCCCGCGGAGGCCGCGCGGAGTTGCTGCATGCAAAGCGAGTGCTCGCACCCGGTGGCCGGGGAGTCATCGACGGTTTGCGGTGGATGTTCTCCAATGCGCTCCCGAGCGCAGCGAACTCCCCGGCAGGAATGAATATGAGATGCGCTCGCAGTTCTGAGCTGAAGTCAATTATCGCGACTCTGCCGCTCAGACGCCTTGGGAAGCTCCGGCAAACGGGAGCTACGCTACTGATCAGAATAGGAGAGCTTCTGAATCTCCTCGTCGACGACCCCGTGGCCGCGATCGGCATATTCAGGCTGAAGTTGACGGGTACTGCACGTCGCAATAGCAAATCGCTTCTCACGCAGATCAGTAACAGGGAGCAGCCCGGTCGTCGTCTGCATCACAACACACGGCTTCGGGCGCGGCGCGCCAACCTGGCGATAGAGTCCATCTCGCGCGGGCCAATTCGTCCACAGCGGTTGATCCTCTGGATCGATGATGATGAGATCCCTCAGGAACCTCCCTCCAGCCTTCGACGCACCCAATGCAGGGACTCGAGATATCGAAATTCCAAAATCGATCCGCACAAGCAGCAATACCCATTCGGCGTGTCAGCGTTGCACCATGTTCTTCCAATGGCGACAGCTGACGACGCCGTCTTCTATCCGCGAAGGTGGCTGGAGGGTCTGACGTCCGCGCACACGGCAACACCGCAGGTAGTCGTGGGGTATCGCGCCCATGGTCTTCGAAAATGGAACCCTTCATCCGTATGCGACCTGGCCGGCACGAAAAGGTCGCCACCCTCCACGCTATCGCGTCTTTTGTACCGAGGCTGTCCGGGACCTTGTATCCGCCCGGCATGCTGGATGCCATTCGAGAAGAGGGAAACCCCGGTTCATGCAAGAAGCCCGCGCGCAGATGATGTGTGGGTACTGCAAGTGTCAGCTACCTATGGTCCGAAGGAACTGGACTCCATCGTGGCTGCCTCGTGATTGAACGGGGGGGAGCGACAGGTGAACACCTCCGACCGTGGTGAATCGCGTGCAGTAACCCAAATACCGGCTTCGCCTGTGTTGGAGCGCAGAGACGACGCCAGTGTTTCACGCAACATGTTCATCACGCTTGTGGGCAACATTTTTCCACCCATTGTCGGCTTGATCTGCGGCCCCATTCTCGCGCACGCCCTCGGCGTTGACGGTCGAGGTGCGGTCGCAGCCGGGACGGCGTCCCTGGTTTTGATCGGTACGGTGGCCACGTTTGGCATTCCTGAGGCAGTTACATTCACCGTTGCTCGGTCACCAGGTCTGGTGTTGCTGGCCGCGGGTCGTGGAATTGCAATCCTCACGGTCGCCGGCGCGTTCTCCACCATCGCGGTTATTCTCGGCAGCGATTGGCTCAGCGGCCATGATCCCGCGGTTGCGCAACTCATCACAGTCGCCGCTCTTGCGATAATCCCCAGTCTATTGGTAAGCGTATTCAAAGGAGTGGCCTCGGCCCTCCAAAGGTGGCGAGCGGTTGCCCTGGAGAGGATGATCTCGTCCACCCTCCGTCTGGTGGCTTTTGTATTCCTGTGGAGGACGGATCAATTATCGTTGCTATCCGCCACGGTTGTCATCGCGGTAGCACCTGTGGTGGGTATCGTGGCCTATTTTCCTTTGGCTTTGCGGCTGCCACCAGGTGAGCGCGACCTGCAAGGGGATGCGCGCGTGAAGCGGCTATTGGGATATGGCTTGAGAATCTGGATCGGTTCGATCTCGGGAATTCTCTTGTCTCGCGTGGATACTACTCTGATGACGCCGCTGAGCAACACGTTCGAGCTGGGCCTCTATGTGATTGCAGTCAGCGTCAGCGAATTGCCACTGATAATAAATAACGCCATTCGGGATGTCACTTTCGCGACGGACTCGAGAGAGGCTGTCGACGACCGTCTCGCAGCATCCGCGAGGATATCAACTGGCTTGTCAGCTGTTGCCGGCCTGGTGCTTTGCGTCTCCATGGTTTGGTGGTTGCCAATCCTGTTCGGCACTGACTTCTCGCAGTCAGTTCCGGTTGCTGCCGTACTTCTGGTCGCCGTTGTCGCGGGCACGCCCGGCTCGATCGGTGGAGCGGGTCTGAGCGGGCGCGGTCGACCCGGCCTGAGAAGCGTTTCACTATTTATCGCGTGCTGCATCAACATCAGTCTTCTGGTGGCTCTCGTGCCGACGATGGGTGCCATGGGTGCCGCCATTGCCACCCTGGTTGGAAATATCGTGTCGAGCAACCTCAATCTCCTTTTTCTTTGGCAGCGGTTCGGGTTGTCAGTTGGATGCTTTTACGGATTGCGCCGTTCGGACGTCCGGCTGTTGAAGAGCTTCGTCAGCGGCCTGGTGCGAAGGCGCTAGTCCGAGCGCGGCGTGGTTGGGCGCGCTCGCGTGGCATTCGATCCAGCCGCTATATTTCGATTTCGGCGGGGTGCCTGATCAAGGCGCAGGGGACGAGAACATCCATTCGTCGGCTTGAATCCGACCATCGATAGCTGGGAGATCCGCGAGAACAGAGTCCGGGGACCGGGGTTCGCGAAGGACCGCATTGATCACCCTTGCGATCTCTGGAGGCTGTGCATCGCTCGAAATCACGACATGACCATGCGCTGCAAGCCAGTCAGCCAAACCTGTTTGATCAGTCGTGAGAACGGTACAGCCGTGGGCCAGGGCTTCAACTATGGGAAGACCAACCTGTTCTCTCCAATATTCGGTTGGCTTGGAAAGCAGGACCAGTGCGGTGGCGGCTCGCAACTCGGCGTGAATTGTGTCCCGGGGCGGGTCGATCAGTACACGCACGGCGCTGCCGTGCTGTTCGAGTTCGCGCGCAAGTCCTTCGAGCGGGCCTTTTCCGATAACCGTGAGCTGCGCACCCGCTGCGTGCTCTTGTACCTCGGGCCAGGCCGCTACCAGCGATGGAAAGCCCTTGCGATCGTCGAGTGCTCCCAGGAACAGAACACTGCCGCTCTTGCATGGAACGGCGGTCAAACACGTGCATGCGGCCGGCAAGGCCGCGATGGTTGTGCAATCAGCCCTTCTTAGAGCTCGGCCCATCGTCGCAATGTACAGCGATCGTGCTGCCTCCGTGCCGAAGGCGATTCGATCCAAATTTCGCGCGAGCAATGATCCGAGTGCGATTTCGGCCCGGGCCCGCAGGCGAGATCGCAATCTGACTCGCGCTGAGAACGGGTTGAGGTTCTCGATGGCATAGGTGACGACTCGTATGGGTCGTTGGCGCACCAATTCGCTGAGACGAGCGGCAACTACTGCAGAGAGCCCATTCCACAGCCCGCCAGCCATGAGGGGCTCGTTGATTTCGATGGCATCCAGGTCGGAAATCAATACGGTCAGAAATGTCCTCAGGCAATTGGTCCTGATGAGATCTAGACCCTCAGTCAAGGTAATGTCGAAGTCTTCGCGTCGCCTGTTGAAGAGTATTGTCGCGGGTGTCAGAGTACGAGCGCGTTCCATATAGGCGGAACGCAGCGAGCGATACACCCTCAAACGGCGATATCGGCTTCGCCTGAAGGCATTCATTCTCGCTGGCCGGACTCAGGCGGAGGAAGAACCGCGATGGGGATTGGCCAGCTTAATGGGCCGTCCGAGCGCACTCCGGCCGAAATATCGAGTCTAGACCCTGTGTGCAGCACCATGGAACGTCGGCGGTTTGCCAGTGTTCCGATTGCGGGGAACTCGAATTGGTCCATGGTCCGACGAATCTATCGAATCATGGTTCGAGGTGCGTGTTCGCGCATTTCTTCGGCCGCATCGAGGACCCGTTTGGCTCTCGCCGGCCACCCCATCTCGTGCGCCGCGGCGACCCCGGCAGGCGTTGGCGCAGCTTCAAGCGCGGTACCGAAGACAATTGGCGCAGTTTCGGATGTCCGATAGACCTGCAGGTCAGCGAGCTCATGGGCTGAGAGGGCCGACGTCTCGCGAGCAACGACGGACAACCCGCTGGCGAGATACTCGAACAGCTTCATGGGGCTGCGGCCATCATTGGCCGGATCGTGATTTAGAGGAAGCAGCCCGATCCGATACGTGCTGAGAACGGACGGAAGATCTTCGTATGGCAGCGCCCCGCGTAGATTGACGTTCGGAGGGAGTCGCGGACGTGACTGCGCGACCGGACCATAGAGGTCGATGCGCTGCGTTGGGTGTGCACGGCCGATCACGGCAACCGTGTTCCAGTCGAAGCGGCCGTCTAGTGCACCTACGTACGCTGCCCCACTCCGTGCCGACCATGGTGTGGATCCCGGAACGAAATGCTCTATGTCCACACCGTTCTCTACAACAGCGCTGGGTTTCCATGGATATTCTCGAGAAAGTTCTGCCTCCACGACTGCGGAGGTTGCGACAACGCCGGCCGCTCTCTTCACGACACGCATCTGGGCGGCCTCGCCCAACTTCCCGCAAACGATATCCGTTGGACGGTAGATGACGGTTTGGGGTGCGAGAGGCTCGATGAGGTAGTCGAGTAGCGGTTGATCGACGAACATCAGTTCGGGCTGGTCGAATCCTTTGGCGATGAGTGACTTGCGTATCGTCCTGGTCGACCCGAGGGTCAAAGGGTGCGCCAAAGGATCGGGAGTCAACGGAAAGACACTCCATGGGACCGCGAAGTGCGCTCCGTCGATGGACTGGAGGCGGAGCGGTAGGGACATGCGGGCTCGAGCGCGGACCTCTGGGTCGGTGAACCGCAGGAGGTGCGCAATGGAGAGCGGATTGCTGATATGGGCAACAGCGTGACCGAGTCGCGAGAACTCTCGGGCCAGGTGGTGAGAACCGACCCGAAACACGCTCTGACGACTGGTGTGACTGAGGAATACGATCCGCATGGCGCCTCCAGACCGCACCAGGTTACCATTGTGAGCGCGTGAAATCTCACCGGGCTGGTTCGAGGTGGCCGGGTTTCAGGTCCTCCATGGGTCGTCTTGTTCACCAAGTCTGTCGCGAGGCAAAGTGCGCGTTCATGCCGTATGGGTGAGTCGTGACACTGGTCGGCGCATTCACCTCATCACTGTCAACCGCCGTCTACTCGCGGCGTCGGCCTATGGAACGAAGCGATTGTTACGTGGATGTTGCCTACCAGCTGCCTGCCGGGCGGTCGTTGCTCGCGCGTGCGCCGTGGTGATATCAGACATCCGAAAGTGTTTTTCGGTGCCGCCCAGCAACGTTGTTGACGAAACCGGGGCACGCAAGGAGCCTGCTGCCCTCGCTGTCTTGGTTTGTCTACCGGATATTCAACAGTCCACTGCGCCTGAGGCTGGTCACCGATTTTCCGTCCGGCGATTTCGGTAGCATTGCACGGTGGAGCGGCCGGTCAATATCAGCGGACCTGCTGTCTCCAGCAATGAACGAACGGCATATCCGCGAAATGTGGGCGCCATGTTCTTCTCGGGCGCGTCGAGCGCTCACCTGGACCACGCTGACGAGTTCCACTGGGATATCGCACCGTGATGCAGTTGGCCGATCAATATCCCGGCGACCCGGGTGTCCTGGTGTGTCCTGGTGTCGCTACCGATGAACCGGGTCGTCCTCGAACCGGCAAGGCGCTGTGTCGGCCGGCCGGAAACCTGCACGCTACCTTTCGGTTACCGGTGTGGAGATCATGGCCAACTCGGACAATGTGTTGCGGGGCGGTTTGACGACCAAATATGTGGACATCCCCGAGCAGAACGGGGTGTTGGACTTCGATCCGGTGGACGTCGACGTCCTGGACGGGACACCGGACGCCTACGGTGTGCCGCTGTACCCGGTGCCGACGGCCCAGTTCAGCCAGTCTCGGCTGGACCTGTCCGGGCACCCGCTCCAGCTGTCGCACGACGGACCTCGGGTGCTGCCGGTGGTACGGGGTATGATCGTCGCCCGCGACCGTACCGGCGCCGCGGTGATTGTGCCGCACAGGGGCCCTGCGGATCCCAGCCGGACGCCCGAATTGTCCGTCATTGGGCGCGAACAAGCTTTCCGGGCGACCGATCGTCGGCTGCCCGCCCGAGCGCAGCGGACGCTCGATCAGGAACGTCGCGCCTCGCCTCGGCCGACCACTGTGCCGTGCTGCCAACAGATCCAACGACGTCGACCAGTCGAACCACTTCCAGGGAGTGCGCGCAGATGCCGTTGCAGGATGTCGATGCCGTCGTGTTGGTCGGTGGCAAGGGAACCCGGCTCCGGCCGCTGACACTCTCGGCTCCCAAGCCGATGCTGCCGACCGCGGGCGTGCCGTTTCTGGAGCACCTGCTCTCGCGGGTCGCGGCTGCAGGGATCACCCATGTGGTTCTCGGGACTTCCTACCGGGCGGAGACTTTCAGCGACTACTTCGGCAGCGGGGCAAACTTCGGGTTGGAGATCGACTACGTCGTCGAGTCGGATCCGTTGGGCACCGGCGGCGGGATCCGCAATGTGCACGACCACCTGCGGGCCGACACGGTAATGGTGTTCAACGGGGATGTTTCAACGGGGATGTGCTGTCCGGCGTCGACCTGCCCTCGATCGTCGCGACACATCGGGCCAACCGGGCCGACGTGACTCTGCACCTGGTCAACGTGGCCGACCCGCGGGCCTTCGGGTCCGTGCCGACATATCCGGACGGCAGCGGCTGTCCGCAGTTGACAGCGGTTGATTATGCCCGGTGCCATGGTCGATCGGGACGCGACGATCGGTGGAGGTTCGTCGATCGGTTCAGGGGCACGCGTCGGGTCCGGCGCCGTGGTCCGCGGCTCCATGCTGATGGACGGTGCCCGCATCGAATCGGGCGCCCGGGTCGAGCGCGCGGTGGTCGGCCGCGGTGCGGTGATCGGTGCCGGCACCGTGACGATCGCTGTGATCATCGGCGACGGCGCTGTGGTCGGCGCCAGATGCGAACTGCGACACGGCATCCGGATCTGGCCGGGAACGGAGATCGGTGACGGTGGGGTCCGATTCTCCGCCGGTGCGTGAGCGGCTGAACCGCCACGGTCTGCCCGACGACGGTAGCATCGCTGGACCAGACGAATGCAGGGCAGGGACCGATGCCGGACCGATGGACCCTCGCGCCGGAACACAGGCGCGCCGGATGATCGGCGCGGTTCTGCGGCGGGCTGCGCGAATCCTGCGTCGCTCCGTGTCGGTGGCCTGTTGGTCGACCCTGGCTGCGGCCGGCGGGATGGTGGTGGGCCGCGAGATCGACTGGAAATCCGAGTGGGCGGTGTCGGCGCTGGTTTTGGTGCCGTACGCCGCACTCGCCGCCGTAGGCGGGGAGGTCGGCCTGCTGTGCCTGCGGGCTTGGAAATCGGCGGTGATCGGCGCGGTAGTGGTCGGTCTCGCAGGCTGGGGGCAGGTGAGTGCGTACATCCCGGCCCAGCGACCAACGGACCGGGTCGATCTCACGGTGATGACCACGAACCTACGCCTTGGCCAAGCCGATCCGCACGTGGTGGTCTCGCTTGCCTCCGAGCACGACGTCGACGTGCTGGCGGCGCAGGAGTTGACGGATTCCGCGGCCGCCCGGTTGCACCAGGCCGGTCTGGACCGACTGCTGCCGTATCGAATCATCGCGCCACGTATCGGTGGGGCGGGGGTGGGGTTGTGGAGCCGCGAGCCAATGACCAACGCGGCAGTGCTGCATGGATTCGGATTCGACCCTGTGTGTGCCCAACTGACCATCGCTGGTCGTACCTACACCGTGATGTCCTTCCACAGCAAGGCACCGCTGTACAACGGCGGGACCGGCCCGTGGGAGGCAGATCTCCGACGGGTGTCGGACGTGATGGCTGGCCTGCCGGCGCCGCTCGTCGTGGCGGGTGACTTCAACGCCACCCGAGATCACCGGCAATTTCGGGATCTGTTGAACAGCAAGGGGTATCGCGACGCCGGTGATGACTCCGGCGCCGGTCTGATGCCGACGTACCCGGCGGACCGTGCGGTCGGCCCGATCGCCGGCATCGACCACGTCGTGCTCAGCGGCGATCTGGTCGGAGTGGACGCGGAGTCCGCCGCAGTGGCCGATTCCGACCACTACGCGGTGATCGCCCGAGTGGCCGCGCGATGAGCAACGCGGTAACCGGCACCGACGGTACGGCCGCTCACTGCAACCGGTCGCCGCCGTCGCCTCCGGACCGCCTTGGGCGCAGTGACTCGTGCTGCTGCGAGGCGGCGCCGGCTTGTGAGCGATTCAGGCTCAGATCAAACCTAGAGCCTTGACCGCGTCACGTTCCTCGGCCAACTCGGCCACCGAGGCATCGATCCTGCCGCGGGAGAAGTCATCGATGTCCAGTCCTTGGACGATCTCCCATGACCCGCCGCTGGACGTCACCGGGAAGCCGGAGATGAGGCCCTCCGGCACGCCGTAGGAACCGTCGGAGAGGATCCCGGCGCTGACCCAGTCACCGGCCGGTGTGCCCAGCACCCAGGAGTTCACGTGGTCGATGGCTGCGTTGGCGGCCGAAGCTGCCGACGACGCACCACGGGCCGCGATGATGGCAGCGCCACGCTTGGCGACGGTCGGGATGAAGTCGTCTTCCAGCCACTTCCGGTCGACCTGGTCGGCCACCGGGGTTCCGCCGACCTCGGCGTGGAACAGGTCGGGGTACTGGCTGGCCGAGTGGTTACCCCAGATGGTGATCTTGTGCACGTCGGACACCGGCACCGCCAACTTGGTGGCGACCTGCGACAAGGCGCGATTGTGATCCAGCCGCATCATCGCGGTGAAGCGGTCGGCCGGTACGTCGGGTGCGTGCGACCGTGCGATCAACGCGTTGGTGTTGGCCGGGTTACCCACCACCAGCACCCGGACGTCGTCCGCGGCAACGGCGTTGATCGCCTCACCTTGCGGCTTGAAGATGCCGCCGTTGGCCTCGAGCAGATCGGCGCGCTCCATCCCCGGTCCGCGGGGGCGGGCGCCGACCAGCAGCGCCACCGAGGTGCCGTCGAAGGCCTGCTTGGGGCTGTCGGTGATGTCCACGCCGGCCAGCAGCGGGAAGGCGCAGTCGTCCAGTTCCATCGCCGTGCCCTCCGCCGCCTTGAGCGCCGGGGTGATTTCGAGCAGGCTGAGCCGAACCGGGGTGTCAGGTCCCAGCATGGCCCCTGAGGCGATGCGGAACAGCAGTGCGTACCCGATCTGACCCGCCGCACCGGTGACGGTGACGGTGACAGGCGCCTTGGTCATGCGTGTTCTCCTCTGCGTTGCAACTGTGCGTCCACCGTGCGGCCGGACGGTACTGACACTCCCGTGATGGGAGTCAGGCGATCGGCGCGCGCGAGATGCCCGGCGGAAGCGCCGCCGCAGAGTGCTTGTCCAGCAACCAGAGTGTCCTGGTCCTACCGACGGCGCCCGCGGCCGGCACTGCCACTTCTCCCGCACCATCCCACGTCATGGCGACCGCTCCTGCCTTTTCCGCGCCTGCCGTGATGATCCACACCTCGGTGGCACGGCGGATGGTGGGCAGCGTCAGCGACACCCTGGTGGGTGGAGGTTTGGGACAATTACGCACCGCCACCACAGGTCGAGTGTCGTACACCGCAGGGGACTCGGGGAACACGGACGCGACGTGACCCTCACCACCCATGCCCAGCATGATCAGATCCAGGCCGTCCCTCGAGTCGATCAGATCGCCGTACGCACTGGCCGCGGCATCAACGTCATCGCCGAACTCACCGTCCGAGGCTGCCATCGGGTGAACCCTGGCCGGGTCGACCCGGACGTGGTCCAACAGCGCCTGCATGGCCTGTCGCTCGTTCCGTTCGGGATCGTCGGAGGGCACGAAACGGTCGTCGCCCCAGAAGATCTCGACCCGGCTCCAGTCGACGGCATCGCGCGCCGGTGAGGCGTTGAGCTGGCGCAGCACGTCGGTGCCGACGCCGCCCCCGGTGAGCGCCACGGCCGGGACACGGCCGGAGGACTGGAGGTCGACCAGCCGAGTGACCAACCGGGCCGCGGTCGTCGCCGCCAGCAGTCCGGCAGTGCCGTGAATCACCACCTCGCGGTTGTTCACGATGTGCTCGCGGATCGTGCGGCGCGCCTCCGACCGGGAACGCGGCCGGTTTTCGAGCCCGCCGAGCCTGACACCGCTGCCTCGGCCGGATCGGCGGGTCCGGCGGTCGCGCTCGCGGCGCCGTTCGAGCTGGCGGTGTTCTCCGGGGACGCAGCCTCGCTGGCCACCGTCCCGGGAGCGGGGACCTTGACCGCGCGGGCGCGGCGAGCCTGCGGCTTGCCGTTCGTCCCAGCGGCCTTCGTAAGAGCGGCCTTCGTAAGAGCGGCCTTCGTAGGAGCGGCCTTCGTAGGAGCGGCCTTCGTTGGAGAGGCCTTCGCGGGTGCCGCCTTCGTCTTCGTGGCGCGGGCCTTTGTCGCGGTGGTCCGTGACGTGGTTGTGGTCGCCGGTGTTCCGGCCTTGGGCGCCTCGGAGTGCTTGGCCACCAGCGCCAGACCCTTGGAGAGCACCTCGGAGTAGACGTCGTCGGCGTCCAGTCGGCGTAGCTCCTCGGCCAGGCAGTCCCGCAGGCCACGGCGGGGGAGTGCGACGTGCCGCGCCGGTTGGTTGCCGACCCGCAGCTCGGCGGTGATGGTCTGCGGCCGGACCATGCTGATGTCGCCCGCCCGTCGGGACAGGATGACCGAGTGCAGGCCCGGCCCGCTCTTCGCCGGCGACTTGATGCGTTTCACCGGGCATTTCAGTGCGACGGCGAGCCAGGCTGCGAGCAGGTCGGCGGACGGCGAGTCCGCAGCGCCGGAGACCGACGCTGACGTCACCTTGTCGTGCGGCGGCTGGTCCATCGTCGAGGCGAGCAGCCCGCGCCAGCGGGTTATCCTTGTCCAGGACAGATCGGTGTCACCCGGTCGGTAGGACGCGATGCGCTTGGTCAGTTGCGCCCCCGGGCGTTTGGCGGCGGCGGCGTCCGTGATGCGTCGCTGGGCCAGCTCGCCGATGGGGTCGTCCGCCGGCACCTCCGGAGCGTCACCCGGCCACCACGCCACCACCGGTGCGTCGGCCAGCAGCAGCGGCACGACCACGGACGCGCCGTGGTCGACGAGGCTGCCGTACAGTCGCAGCACCACCACCTCCGAAGCGCCGGCGTCCCCACCGACTCGGATCTGGGCGTCCATCCGTGGCGACGCCCGGCGCGCGCCGCGGGCCACCACGATCACCCGGCAGGGGTGCTCGAAGGAGGCGGCGTTGGCCGCGGCGATGGGATCTTCGGCGGCTGATTCGTCGGTGATGATGACCAGCGTCAGCACCCGTCCCAGGGTGATCGAGCCGCCCTTCTCGCGCAGGTCCACCAGCGCCCTGTTGATCTTGGACGAGTTCGTCGACGGCAGGTCGATGATCACCGGCTGCTCCCCAGCTCACGGGCGGCGGTCACGGCCGACGCCAGGCACGTCCGTCGCGGGCCATCATGGTGTCCGCACTCTTCGGGCCCCAGGAGCCCGAGCCGTACTGCTCGGGCTGGGTTCCCGTTCTGGCCCAATGCTTCTCGACCGGATCGAGGATCTTCCACGACAGCTCGACCTCTTCGTCCTGCGGGAACAGCGACGGCTCACCGAGCAGCACGTCCAGGATCAGCCGTTCGTAAGCCTCCGGGGAGGCCTCGGTGAACGACTGCCCGTAGGAGAAGTCCATCGACACGTCGCGCACCTCCATCGCCGGTCCGGGCACCTTGGAGCCGAAGCGGATGGTCACACCCTCGTCCGGCTGGACCCGGATGACCAGCATGTTGGACCCGAGTTCCTCGGTGTCGTTCTGCGAGAACGGTTGGTGCGGAGCGCGTTTGAAAACCACCGCGATCTCCGACACGCGCTTGCCGAGCCGCTTGCCGGTGCGCAGGTAGAACGGCACCCCGGACCACCGCCTGGTCTGCACGAGAAGCTTGACTGCGGCGTAGGTCTCGGTGGTGGACTTCGGCGAGATGCCCTCCTCCTCCAGGTAGCCGAGCACCTTCGTGCCGCCCTGCCAGCCACCGGCGTACTGGCCGCGGGCCGCGCCGACGGACAGGTCCTTGGGCAGCGTGACGGCGGATAGCACCTTGACCTTCTCCCGCCGCAAATCGTTGGGGTTGAACGCGACCGGTTCCTCCATCGCGGTCAGTGCCATCAGCTGTAGCAGGTGGTTCTGGATGACGTCCCTGGCCGCGCCGATGCCGTCGTAATAGCCGGCCCGGCCGCCGACACCGATGTCCTCGGCCTGGGTGATCTGCACGTGATCGACGTAGTTGTTGTTCCAGATCGGTTCGTACAACTCGTTGGCGAAGCGCAGCGCCAACAGGTTCTGCACCGTCTCCTTGCCGAGGTAGTGGTCGATCCGGAACACGCTGTCTTCCGGAAAGACATCGTTGACCAGAGAGTTCAATTCCTGCGCGGACTTCAGGTCGTGACCGAACGGCTTCTCGATGACGACCCGGCGCCACTCCTCGGCGTGCGGGTCACACAGCCCCGAGCGCTTCAACTGCTGCAGCACTGCCGGGAACGCACCCGGCGGGATGGACAAGTAGAAGGCGTGGTTCCCGCCGGTGCCACGGACCCGGTCCAGTTCCCCGAGGGTGGCGGCCAGATTGTCGAAGGCGGTGTTGTCGTCGAAGGCGCCCTGGACGAACCGGAAACCCTCCGCCAGATGCCGCCAGACCTCCTCGGAGAAGGGAGTTCTCGCGTACTCGCGCACCGCATCGTGGACCACCTTCGCGAAGTCCTCGTTGGCCCATTCGCGGCGGGCGAAGCCGACAAGCGCGAACCCCGGCGGCAGCAGCCCCCGGTTGGCCAGGTCGTAGATCGCCGGCATCAGCTTCTTGCGGGACAGGTCGCCGGTCACCCCGAAGATGACGATTCCGGACGGACCGGCGATACGCGGGAGTCGCTTGTCGCGTGGATCCCGCAGGGGGTTGATCACGGTGCTCGCCATCAGCCGATGCGTTCCTTTCCCGGGACCTGCTGTGGTCAGCTGGTCGGCGTGCCCCCGTGTGCCAGGGCGTCCGCGACTGTCTGCAGCAGTTCCGCCCAGGACTGCTCGAACTTCTCCACGCCCTCGGTCTCCAGGACCTCGAAGACGTCGGCGAGGTCGACGCCGAGCGACTCCAGGGCGCTGAACGCGGCCGAGGCCGATGCGTACGCGCCGGTGACGGTGTCGCCCCGGATGACGCCGTGGTCGGCAACCGCGTCGATCGTCTTCTCCGGTGCGGTGTTCACCGTTCCGGGAGCGACAAGCTCGACCACGTAACGGGTGTCGTCGTACTTCGGGTCCTTCACGCCGGTGGAGGCCCACAGCGGACGCTGCTTGGTCGCGCCGGCCGCGGCCAGCGCCTCCCACCGTGCCCCGGTGAACTTCTGCTCGTACAGCTGATACGCCAGCCGGGCGTTGGCGATCGCGGCCTCGCCGAGAAGCGACTCGGCCTCGGGGGAGTTGATCGCCTTCAGTCGTCTATCGACTTCCGTGTCCACCCGGGACACGAAGAACGATGCGACAGAGTGGATCTCGGAGATGTCGTGACCGCTGGACTTTGCCTGATCGAGGCCGTCGAGGTAGGCGTCGATGACCTCCCCGTAGCGCTCCAGGGAGAAGATCAGCGTCACGTTCACGCTGATCCCCTCGGCGATCACCGCGGTGATCGCCGGCAGCCCGGCCAGCGTGGCCGGGATCTTGATCAGCACGTTCGGCCGGTCGACGATCTTGGCCAGCTCCTGCGCCTGCGCGATGGTGGCGTCGGTCTCGTTGGCGAGCCGCGGGTCGACCTCGATGGACACCCGGCCGTCGACGTGGCCGGAGGTGTTGAACACCGCGGTGAACAGGTCGGCGGCGTCCCGCACGTCGTCGGTGGTGACCTCGCGGACGGTGTCGTCCACACCGGCGCCGCGGGCGGCCAGCTCACTGATCTGCTTCTGGTAGGACGCGCCGTCCTTGAGTGCGGCGGCGAAGATCGACGGGTTGGTCGTCACCCCGACGATGTGCTTGCTCTTGATCAGTTCGGCCAGGTTGCCCGACTGCAGGCGCTGCCGGGACAAGTCGTCCAGCCACAGCGATACCCCGGCGGCGGACAGTTCGGCCAACGGGCCGGTGCTGGTGGGTGTGGTCATCGAGATCAACTTCCTAACCAGGTCGGATGGGCTCGGATTCAGGAATTCAGGAATTCAGGAATTCAGGGATTCAGGGATTCAGGGATTCAGGGCTGTCCGTGCCGGCGTGCGCCAACTGGTCCTGGCTCGATGCGGTGCTGGGGCCCGACCCGGCGGCCGCGGCCGCCAGCGACTCATGGGCCGCCGCAACCGCGGCCTCCGACGTGATGCCGAACTCCCGGTAGAGGGTCTTGAAATCCGCGGACGCGCCGTAGTGTTCCAATGACACCGGGCGCCCGTGGCTTCCCAGCCACCGCCACCACGGTTGCGCGATGCCCGCCTCGATGGACACCCTGGCCGTCACACTGGAGGGCAGCACGGACTCGATGTACGCCGAATCCTGTGCCTCGAACCAATCAAGGCAGGGCACCGAAACAATGCGGGTGCCGATCCCTTCGGCCTGCAGGGCTTCGCGCGCGGCCACCGCGATCTGCACCTCGGAGCCGCTGGCCAGCAAGATAACTCGGAGATCCCCCACTGTGTCGTCCGCATCGGCCAGCACGTAGGCGCCCTTGGCCACGCCCTGCACCGACGTGCCCTCCAGCACCGGAACGGCCTGCCGGGTCAGGCACAGCCCGACCGGCCCGGAGAACCAGTCGGCCTGCCGCTCCAGCACCGCCCGCCAGGCGTGCGCGGTCTCGTTGGCGTCGGCCGGGCGCACGACGGACAGCCCGGGGATCGCCCGCAGCGCGGCGACGTGCTCCACCGGCTGGTGGGTGGGGCCGTCCTCGCCGAGGCCGATCGAGTCGTGGGTCCACACGTAGATCGCCGGGGCCCCCATCAGGGCGGCTAGCCGGACCGCAGGGCGCATGTAGTCGGAGAACTGCAGGAATGTGCCGCCGTACGGCCGGGTCGGGCCGTGCATCACGATGCCGGTGAGGATCGACCCCATGGCGTGCTCGCGGATCCCGAAGTGCATGGTGCGTCCGTAGGGTTTGGCGTCCCAGTGCGCGGTCTTCGCGGCCAGCGGCCCGAAAGAATCCGCACCGGCCATCGTGGTGTTGTTCGACTCGGCCAGGTCGGCCGAACCGCCCCACAACTCGGGCAGCACCGGGGCCAGCGCGTTCAGCACCTTCCCGGACGCGGCACGGGTGGCCACACCCTTGGGATCGGGTTCCCAGGTCGGCAACCCGTCGGTCCACCCCTCGGGCAATTCCCGTGCGGTCAGCCGGTCCAGCAGCGCCTTGCGCTCCGGGTTCGCCGCGGCCCAGGAGTCGAAGCCCTTCTGCCACGCTGCTTTGGCCGCCTCGCCGCGGTCAACCGCCTGCCGGGTGTGCTTGATCACCACGTCGTCGACCTCGAAGCTGACGTCCGGGTCGAAGCCAAGGATCTCCTTGACCGCCGCGACCTCCTCCACGCCCAGCGCCGCGCCGTGCGCCTTCCCGGTGTTCATCAACTTGGGCGCCGGGTACCCGATGATCGTGCGCAGTTCGATGAACGAGGGCCTGTCGGTGACGGCCTTCGCCGCCTCGATCGCCTCCAGGATGCCGACGACGTTCTCCCCGCCCTGGACCTTCTGCACATGCCAGCCGTAGGCCTCGTACCGCGCCGCGACGTCCTCGGACAGCGCGATGTTGGTGTCGTCCTCGATGGAGATCTCGTTGTGGTCGTAGAAGACGATCAGATTTCCCAGCTGCTGGCGGCCCGCGATCGACGACGCCTCGCTGGTCACGCCCTCCTCGATGTCCCCATCCGAGGCCACCACGTAGATGAAGTGGTCGAACGGCGAATCACCCGGGGCCGCGTCGGGATCGAACAGGCCCCGCTCACGGCGCGCGGCCATCGCCATCCCGACCGCGGAGGACAGGCCCTGGCCCAACGGGCCGGTGGTGATCTCCACGCCCTTGGTGTGGTGGTACTCGGGGTGACCCGGGGTCAACGAACCCCAGGTGCGCAGCGCCTTCAGATCGTCCAGTTCCAGCCCGAACCCCGCCAGGTACAGCTGGATGTAGAGGGTCAGTGACGAATGCCCGCAGGAGAGCACGAACCGGTCGCGGGCCAGCCAGTGCGGATCGGCCGGATCGTGCCGCATCACCCGCTGGAACAACGCGTACGCCAGTGGGGCCAGACTCATCGCCGTGCCGGGGTGGCCGTTGCCGACCTTTTGCACGGCGTCCGCCGCCAGCACCCGTGCGGTGTCGACCGCCCGGGAGTCCACGTCGGACCAGTCGTCGGGAACGAAGGGTTCGGTGAGCGCGGGGATATCGGCGGTGGCAGCGGAACTGGTCACGAGCGGGCGACCCTCCTAGGGTGGCGATCGCCGCAGCACGCGCGGACTCGATCGCGGGACGTGTCTGGACTGGCAGCTGCGCTGTCTGACAGCGCACATCAACCCTAGTACCCACTCCACGGCCGGTGCTGAGGCGCGGTAGGCGTGCGGTCACCGACAGTTGACCGACAGCTCACCGACAGGGCCGAACGGGTTCGGACTGCACATCGTGGTCGGCGAGCCGGGAAGGCGCACCCCCGGCGTCCCGCTTAAGATGACCGTCTGCGCCGCTGCGCGGTCCGGACGGCGTTCCGACGTCGCGGCCTGGCAGGATCACCGGTTGACGTCAGGCAGCACCAGGAAGGGGAGTCCGCGTGAAGGTCGTGTCCCGATCCGGTGCCGCCAAGCCGGGGATCGACCACCAGGACCCCGCGCCGCTCTCACCAGTGTCCGATGCCGCAAGGCGTCCGGCGATGCCGGCCAAGCTCGGCGGCTACGTGGCGCTGACCAAGCCGCGAATCATCGAACTCCTGCTGATCACCACCATTCCGGCGATGTTCGCGGCCCAGCGGCAGGTACCGCCGATCGGCTTGATGATCGCCACGCTGGTCGGCGGCACCCTGGCAGCGGGCAGCGCGAACGCATTGAACTGCGTGGTCGATGCCGACATCGACGCGGTCATGCGGCGCACCCGCACCCGGCCACTGGCCCGTCACTCGGTCTCCACCCGCGGCGCGTTGATCTTCGGGGTGCTGCTGGGCATCGCCGCCACTGCACTGCTCGCCCTGGCCACCACCTGGCAGGCCGCGGTGCTTGCCGTGGTCGCCATCCTCTTCTACGTCTTCGTCTACTCGCTGTGGCTCAAGCGCCGGACCTCGCAGAACATTGTCTGGGGTGGGCTCGCCGGCTGCATGCCGGTGATCATCGGCTGGTCCGCCGTCACTGGCGACATCGGTTGGCCCGCATGGGTTTTCTTCGGAGTGATCTTCTTCTGGACCCCGCCGCACACCTGGGCGCTGGCGATGCGGTACCGCGAGGACTATGCCGCGGCCGGCGTTCCGATGCTGCCGGTGGTGGCCACCGAGCGGGTGGTCGTCCGGCAGATCGTCCTCTACAGCTGGGCGATGGTCGCCTGCTCGATGCTGCTCGTCCCGGCCTCGTCCTGGATCTACGCGGCCGTCGCGGTGCCCGTCGGACTGTGGTTCCTGGCCATGGCGCACCTGCTGCACACCCGCGTGCTGCGTGGCGCCGCGGCCAAGCCGATGACCCTGTTCCACCTGTCGAACCTGTACCTGACCGCCGTCTCAGTGGCATGGGCCGTGGATTCCGTCGTTGGCCTGCCGGTGGTCGGCTGGCCGTGGTGAGCCCCTCGGCGGCCGAAGGTCGGGCGGAATTGTCCTCGCGCGACCAGGAGCAGGTGGGTCGATTGCGTGCGTTCCTCACCGCGCACACTGGGCCCGCCACCGCGGTGATCGGCTATATGGGCCGTAGTGGCGCCAGGATCGTCGTGGTGGCCGGCGACGGTGCCTTCGGCGACGCCATCGTGTCCGGCATCGAAGCCGGCGCTGCCGTCTGCGAGCAGGCCGGCATTCCGGTGGCCGATGGTTGGGACCGTGAGTTGTCCGCACAGATCACGCCGAGCCCGGCCGATCGTGAGCGGATGGCCGGCACCGGCCGCTGACAGGTCCTACCGCTCGGGCGGCGCGGTCGACGCGCGTACGCTCAGTCGTGGGCCTCGACGGGTTGGTCTCCCGCGGGACTGGCCCTACCCACCCCGATGGGGGATCCCTTGGCTGATGGGTCGGTCACCTCGACGGAGATCAAGGTGACGCCGAGGTCTCGGATTTTCCTGAGCAGTCCATGAAGCTCCGCCTGGTCCGGGACGACACCGCTCAGGCTTGTCGTGCCATCGCTTTCGTGGGTGAGGGCGAGGTCGCCGAACCACGCAGACCAGTGGTCGCCGAGGTGCCCTTGGACCCGAAGCTGATAGCCGGCGGGGACCTGCAGGTTGGCGGACCGGGTCATGGGGACTCGACCTGCGCTGTGACTCTGTTGGTTCGGCCGGTCCTTGGCCGACGGATGACGTATTCAGCGACGGCGAGGTTGATGACCCAGCCCGCGCCCAGACTCAGGTCCGTGGCTAATGCGCTGGTGCCGAAAACCGCATTCCCGATGCCTTGGGTAAACACCTGGGTGCCTGCGCCGAGGGCCAGGGCGTAGGCCCTGGTCATCCACGCCTGGTGGCGGGCGATATTGCCGCGGCGGATCGCGGTGAACCCAAGGATGATGCTGGCGGCCATGGCCGACCCGAACGAGAGCCGGAACAGATAGGCCAGCTCCCCGGTGCCGGGCTGGCGGGGGTAGAACAGCGTCAACCACAGCGCCGAGAACGCCACCGCCAGGCCGAGCACCACCAGGGCGCGTCCGGTTACCCGGTGCCAGCCGGGTCGACGGCGCCGCAGCGTGGCGGAGAACTGGAAGGCGCCCAGGACGGCGTACACCAAGGCGCAGACGATGTGCACCACCACCGGCACCGGGGAAGCCGTGATCCGCGGGTTCGCCGGTAACACGTGTGCACCGCCGAACACTTCGACAAGGCGCAGCGAGCCGGCTACCGCGGGCACCAGGACGACGGTGACCAGCGCGAACGGCACCCACCCGGCCGACCGAGTCGACCGGGTGGGGCGGCGAGCGGTGACGGTCATTTGGCGGCGGCCGGGTCGAGCGACGAGCCGACGGAGCTGGGCACGGGCGGGGCGGTGAGGGTGCGCTGCTCGCGCCACAGGGAGTATCCGAGACCGATCAGGGCGATGCCGGTGGGGATGGCGAACAGCCGTTGGTTGACCTGCGGCAGCAGGGGGATCGCGATGGTTGCGAGGGAGCCGGCGGCGAGGACCACGGCGGCCCATCGGGCGAGGATGTCGGCGCGGAACAGGGCGATGCCGAAGAGCAGGCCGCCCCCGATGAAGGTGAAGCCGGCAGCCAGGCTGAACGGTTGCATCAGGCCGATGTCGCCGGCCGGATGGCCGCCGTTTGCCGCCGCGAGGACGTCGCTGACGTAGTCGGGAGCGCTGTGCGCGATGGATGGGATGACAACCAGACCAATCACTTCGGTGCTCAGCATGATGAGGTAGCCGACGGCGAAGGTGAGGTATCCGATGAGGCCAAGCACGCCGGTCTGCTTCACCTGGCGGAGGTAGATGCCGGTGATGCCGACGAGTGAGAGGGCGGCCATGAGGATCTTCACGGTTTGGCGGACCTTCCATTCCGTCGTGGTGACGAGAGCGAGGTCCACGTTGGGATGCTTGATCTGGACGGCGATGAACAGCAGGCCCGCAGCGATGGCGCTCAGGCCGGCCGCCCGGGTGAGCGTGGTGGTGGTGACGGTCATGTCTGGCTCCCTGGTTCAGTTCCCTGGCGGAGCGCCTCGGGTTGATTCGAACGTAGGGATCGATGGGGTGACTGGGCGTCACCCGATGATGTGACTGACTGGGTGAGATCCGAAGCACCTGGCCAGCCAGATCTCAGCTACATCAGGCCTTGCTCGTGTGCGCGACGGACCGCCGCCCGGCGGTTGGTGACGTTCAGCTTGGTGAAGATGTGCTTGGTGTGGGTGCGCAGTGTGTTGTTCGAGACGAACAGCTCGCGGGCGATCTGCGGCCCGGTCAGCTCACTGTTGAGCAGCCTGAGGACCTGCAGTTCCCGGTCGCTCAACAACTCTGCCGACGGCACTGCCAAGGTGAGCGCCCGGTGTTGCGGCGACTCGGTCGCTGCGCCTTCATGAGCTGCGCGGTGCCTGAGCAGGCGACGCGCGTGGCCACCAGCGTCGCCCAGCTGCTCGGCCTCACGGAGCAACTCGACCATGGGGCCGCCTTCGTCAAGGAACAGCCGCACGTAGCCTTCGGGTTCGGGCGCCTCGGCCCAGGCGTGGTCCAGGGATTGCAGGGCT
>JBBQGJ010000034.1:0-31582 GCA_038322925.1 Mycobacteriales bacterium | reverse complement strand
TGATGGGCAAACAATTTTTCGCCGAGGAGTTCGGCGTGGACACCGAGGAAGTCTGGTTGCCGGACTCCTTCGGCTATTCCGGTGCGCTCCCGCAGATAGCGGCCGCGGCCGGCGCCCGGTGGTTCCTCACCCAGAAGATCTCTTGGAATCAGACCAACCGGATGCCGCATCACACCTTCCGGTGGCGAGGCATCGACGGCACCGAGGTGTTCACGCATTTCCCGCCGGTCGACACCTACAATTCCGATCTGTCGGCGAGCGAACTGGCGCACGCCGAGAAGAACTACGCCGAGCACGGGCTCGGGTCCATCTCGCTGGTGCCGTTCGGGCACGGTGACGGCGGCGGCGGGCCGACCCGGGAGATGATCGCCAGGGGGCGCCGGGTGCGGTCCCTGGAAGGGTCGCCCACCGTGCGGTTCGGCAGCCCGCGGCAGTTCTTCCTGGACGCAGAAACGGACTACCCCGATCCGCCGGTGTGGGTGGGGGAGATGTACCTGGAACTGCACCGCGGCACGTATACCTCGCAGGCAAGAACCAAACAGGGCAATCGCCGCAACGAACACCTGCTCCGGGAGGCGGAACTCTGGGCGACGACCGCGGCGGTGCGCATCGGGGCGGGCTACCCGTACGACGAGCTGCAACGGTTGTGGCGGGTCGTGTTGTTGCAGCAGTTCCACGACATCCTGCCGGGCAGCTCGATCGCCTGGGTGCACCGGGAGGCCGAGCGCCGCTACGCCGACGTCGCCCGGGAGCTGGCCTCACTCATCGAGCACAGCCTGCGCGAGCTGGCCGGCGACGGCGACCAGGTCATCGCGTTCAACGCAGGGCCGTTCGCGCGCGACGGCGTCCCGGGTCTGGGCGCCGGAACGCTGCCGACCGACAGCGATGCGGCGAGCGTCACCGCCGTCCCGGACTGCGTGGGGGCCGAGCCGACCGGCTTCACCCTGGACAACGGCGTGCTCCGGTTGCGGGTCGATCATCGCGGACTACTGACGTCCCTGATCGATCTGCAATCCGGGCGGGAGGTGCTGCCGCCGGGCGCGGTCGGCAACCTGCTGCAGGTGCACCGGGACATCCCCAATCAATGGGACGCGTGGGACATCGACCGCCACTACCGGCGCACCGTCACCGATCTGGACTCCGCGGAGTCGGTGGGGCTGGACCGGACGCCCGCGGGCGAACCGGTGATCGCGGTGACCAGATGGTTCGGCGGATCACGGATCGAACAACGGATCGGCCTGCCGCGGGGTTCACGCAACCTGCGGATCACCACCAACGTGGACTGGCACGAACGGCAGAAGCTGCTGAAGCTGGCATTCCCGGTCGACGTCGCGGCCGACCGGTCGGCGTCGGAGACGCAGTTCGGTCACGTGTTCCGGCCGACCCATACCAACACCTCCTGGGAAACGGCGAAGTTCGAGATCTGCGCGCACCGCTGGATCCAGGTGGCCGAACCCGGTTTCGGCGTGGCCGTCGCCAACGATTCCACCTACGGCCACGACGTCACGTCGCACCCGCGGCCCGGCGGCGGGACCTTCACCACCATCCGGCTGTCCTTGCTGCGGGCTCCGCTGTACCCCGATCCGGACGCCGACCAGGGCCCGCACACCTTCGAGGTGTCGGTGACCCCGGGGGACGGCATCGCCGGCGCGCTGCGGGCGGGG
The DNA here is from genome assembly GCA_038322925.1 of Mycobacteriales bacterium. Taxonomy (GTDB): domain Bacteria; phylum Actinomycetota; class Actinomycetes; order Mycobacteriales; family Nakamurellaceae; genus Nakamurella. The sequence continues at coordinate 29,918 of JBBQGJ010000034.1, read as the reverse complement.
TACGAGCTGAACCTCCCGATCCGCACCGTGCGCGGGGCGCGCGCGGTGACGCCACTGGTGACGGTGTCCGACCCCGCCGTCGTCGTCGAGGCCGTGAAGCTCGCCGAAGACCGTTCCGGCGACGTGATCGTCCGGCTCTACGAGTCGCTGGGCCGGCGGCTCGGGGTCACCGTCACCGCCGGGTTCGACGCCGCCGGCATCGCTGTCACGGACCTGCTGGAGCGCGGCGCCCCGCCATCACCGACATCGTCGGCGTCACCGGGAGAACCAGGTAGCCAACCCGGCACCGAGCAAGCCGGGCAGATCCGGCTGGAACTGCGGCCTTTCGAGTTGGTCACGCTTCGCCTTGCCAGGCAGGGCTGAGCCGGGCCGCACCGAGGCGCGGTCGAGCGGGGCAGAGCCCGGCAGCGCGGGGTGCAACGATGCACGGGTGTCAGTGGCCATCACGCTTCTCGCGCTGATCGCGACGGTGACGGCCGTCAGCGCGATCGCCCGCCGTTTCGACTTCCCAGCACCGCTGCTGTTGGTGGTGATCGGCATCGGGGCCTCCTACCTGCCGTTCGTCGAACCCGTGCAGCTGAGCCCGGATCTGGTGCTGATCGGGTTGCTGCCGCCGTTGTTGTACGCCGCGGCGATCCGCACCTCTCTGGTCGACATCTCCGCGAACCGGCGGGCAATCGGCTTCCTGGCCGTCGGACTGGTGATCTTCACGACGTTCACGGTCGGCCTCGTGGCCTGGCTGCTGCTGCCCATTCCGTTCGCCGCGGCGGTGGCGTTCGGCGCGGTGGTCGCGCCGCCCGACGCGGTCGCCGCCACCGCGATCGCCCGGCGCATCGGGTTGCCCCGGGGCATCGTCACCGTGCTGGAGGGCGAGTCGCTGCTGAACGACGCGACCGCGCTGGTCGCGCTGCGCACCGCCATCGTCGCGGTTGCCGGCACCGTGAGCCTGGGCCGGATCACCCTGGACTTCGTCTGGGCGGCCGTCGGCGGGGTGGCGATCGGCGTGGCCGTCGCGCTGCTCATCGCGTTGATCCGCAAGCACATCAAGGATCCGGTGACGGACACCGCGGTATCGCTGATGGCGCCGTTCGTGGCGTACCTGCCCGCCGAGGAGCTGCACGCGTCCGGGGTGATTGCGGTGGTGGTCACCGGCCTCATCCTCGGGCACAAGGCGCCGATCATTCAGGACGCCACCTCGCGGTTGAACGAACGGATCAACTGGGAGACCATCCAGTTCCTCTTGGAGAACAGCGTCTTCCTGCTCATCGGCCTGCAACTCCGGGGCATCCTCGACGATGTCGTCAACGCGAATCTGCCGGCGACCACCATTGCGGTGTTCTGCATCGGCACCCTGGCCGCCGTGGTGCTGTCCCGGCCGTTGTGGGTGTTCCCGGTGAGCTTCCTGCTGGTCAAGCCGACGGACGAGCGCGGCCAGCGGGTGTCGTGGAAGCGGACGGCGATCCTCTCCTGGGCCGGCATGCGCGGGGTCGTCACCCTGGCCGCGGCGTTCGTGCTTCTGCAGCAGGCCATACCGCAAGCATCGGTACTGGTGCTGGGGGCATTCGTGGTGACGGCGGGAACGCTCCTGCTGCAAGGGCTTTCGCTGCCGTGGCTGGCGCGGCGGCTGGACGTGCGCGGACCGGACGAGCGGGAGGACGCACTACAGGAGGCCACCGTGCTGCGGTCGGCGGCCGCGGCGGGGAGAGCCGAACTGGACCGGATCGTCACCCCGGAGGACGACGAGACCACCGTGGCGATGCTGCGTAGGCGTGGCGAGACCAGGGCGAACGTCGTCTGGGAACGGTTGGGCGGCTCGGAAGCCGACGAGACACCCAGCGAGCAATACCGGCGGCTGCGACTGGCGATGCTGGCCGCGGAGCGCAATGAGGTGTTGAAGATCCGTCATTCCGGCACCGTCGACAGCGACGTCCTGACCAGCGTGATGGACACCCTGGACGTCGAGGAGTCGATGATCGACCGCCGCTCGGGCCGCGCCGAAGCCGTCGGCGACCGAACCCTGGTGACGCCCGCCCGTACCGCCGGCGAATGCGACGACCTGGCGAACGCCCCCGCGGACATCGTCCCGCTGACCCCCGAAGGATGTCCGGACTGCCTGCGGGAGGGCCTGAGGTGGGTGCACCTGCGGTTGTGCCTGGACTGCGGCAATGTCGGCTGCTGTGACTCGTCGGTGGGCAATCACGCCACCAAGCACTTCGAGCGGACCGGGCATCCGGTGATGCGCAGCTTCGAGCCCGGCGAGGCGTGGCGCTGGTGTTACCTGCACGAACTGCTGGGCTGAACCCGGGCTGAACCCGGAATGAACACCGCCGGGTCAACCCGATCGGCGGACCCGTGATGGGCCCTGAAAGGCCACAGCGTCAGTTCGGGCTGTACCCCGCACGCGGGAACTCGACGGCGGGGCGGGTGGACAGCTGACTGACCAGGGCCGACTCCCGGCGCAGCATCGCCACCTCCAGCGCCAGCCGCTCGTCAACGGTCGACGTCGCGAGCAACTCCTGTTTGTCGGACATCTCGACCAGCATCGCCGCAGCGATCACGTAGGACAGCTCGACCGGATCGTCAGGAAGATCGGGCGGTTCGTCGGCGGCGAGCCCCTGCGCCGTCAGCATGGCCTTCCGGTAGCTGCCGAACATCCTGACCGCCCGGCCGGACAACCTGGTGGCCTCGTCGCTGCTGACATCCGGCAGCAATTCCACCTCGCCGACCATCGGCTGCGATGCATCCACCCGGACCACCCGAAATCGTGACCCGCCGACCGCGATGATGTCGAAACGGCCGTCTTCGTACGCTTCAACCCGCCGAAGCTCTGCGGTGCAACCGATCTCGTACAGCGCAGTCACGCCGTCCCGACCGACCTCGCGGCCCTCCTTGATCGCAACGACGCCGAATCGGCGTGGCCCGTCGCGCTGCGCCAGCAGGTCGCGCACGAGTTGGCGGTAGCGTTCCTCGAAGATGTGCAGCGGCAGCACGACTCCGGGATACAACACGGTGCCGAGCGGGAACAACGGCAAAAGGGTCAGCGCCACAGCATCAATCTACGGAGATGCCGATGGACATGCCTCGATCAGAGCGCTGATGTCGGACGTACCCGCGCCTGCTTGGCGGCGTACATAGCCTGGTCGGCTTGCCGCAGGGCGTAAGCGGCCACCTCGCCGGACCCGGCCAGATGCATCCCGACACTCCCCGTCACGGTCGCCCACTGGCCGTGAATCCGGTGGGGCGGCGCAAGTACGCTGCGCACCTTGGCGGCCACGACCGCGAGTTCCCGCCGGTCGACATCGGTGACGATGACAGCGAACTCGTCACCGCCGATTCTGGCGATGGTGTCCCCCGCGCGCATGGTGCCCCGCAGCCGGTTCGTGACATTGAGCAGAACCTCGTCGCCCGCGGCATGCCCGAAACGGTCGTTGACCACCTTGAAATCATCGAGATCGATGTACAGCACACCGATGTCGGGTTCCGGTCGGTGTTCACGGCGCCGGTCGAGGGCTGCCGTCAGCCTTGCGTTGAGCAGGGTGCGGTTCGCGAGACCCGACAGCGGGTCGTGCGATGCTGCGTGGGCGAGTTCCTGCTCAGCCATTTTGCGTCGGGTGATATTGACGTGCGACACGATCACCCCCGGAGCGGGGCCTTTGAGCTTGGTCACCCGCATCACGAACCAGCGCCGCACCTCGGGGGAGGGGCAAGGGTACTCGACTTCGGCCTCGACCGAGCGACCGGCCAGCACGTCCCGGATCTGGGTCGCCACCTGCGCGCCGTCGTCGCATCCGCCGTCCGCCGATCGACGGCAGACCTCCAAGTAGTTCACGCCCACACCGGTAGCGACTGGCGACCCGCCGTTGTCCAGGGCGAACATCAACCAGGTGTGGTTGATGGCGATGATCGCCCCGGACGTGTCCAGGACGGCGGTCGCATCCGGAAGAGAGTCCAGCACGGCCGCCGCGAGACCGCCGTCGACCCGCATGGTCGCCCGATCCCGCGCTTCGCCGCCCCCGGTCATGATGATTGGATTCTAGCTACTCATCGTAAGCGCCGCATTACGCTGAGCGTGGACGGACGCGGTCAGCCGGGTCCGGCAGCCGCTCATCCGAGGGCGCGGGCGACGGAGCAGCGCATCCGGCCGCCCTGGCATCCCGTCCGGACGGGCCGGGATCACCGGGGGGATCAGGCCCGGACGGTGTTCACGCTGCGTGCGCCGGAGGATGGTGCAGGAGCGCCCGCAGGTCGCCGGCGCCATGCCGGCCGATCCAGATCAGCGCCGCACCCACCACCAGGTACACCGGGTGGAAGAAGCTGACCTCCCTGATGAACGCGAGTTCGACGACGATCCAGCCGATGATCAGGATACCGACGATCAGCGCCACGGCGTCCGTCCGCGAATCCGCCTGCCAGGCCAACCAGGCCAGCCAGGTCGACGGTACGGCCACGATCAGGGCCAGCGCGATGCCCCCGAGCACCGGACTGCCGAAGGGCAGCCGAGCGGTGAGCACGTCGCCGAGCGACAGTCCGCCGGACACCAGCCCGATCGCTCCGGCATAGGCCGAAAACGCGATGATCGCCGCGAAAACCGCGACTCCAACCCGGTGCTGGTGAGTCGTGCAGACGGGGATGGTGGAATGGGTCATCATCGGTCCTTCCGAGCGTAGGTCTGCCCGCAGAATCCGCTCGTCAGAATTTCGCAGCTAGAGCCGAAAGTCCCGACGCCGGATGACTTCTCGAACACCACGGCCCGCGCGCACAGGCACCTTGACCGTCAAATCCGCCGACCGCGCGGTGACGGGCCACCGTTTTGAAGCCGGCGGAACGAACTCGAGGTGTACCGGGTGGCGCTGGCGTAGTAGTGCTCGGAGAGCCAGCGCACCGCGAGGTCGTAGTCCTGCGCGGCGGCGGGTGCCACGAAGAAATAGTCGTGGTTGACGATCATGTGCACCTTGTCGCCGATCGGCGACAGCCGCCGGGAGACCTCCGCACGGATCTCCTCCACATCGTCGCGGTTCATCAGGGACATCCCCTCCATGTTCAGGAAGAACATGTTTCGCCACTGGTCGTAGCTGAATCGGGCTTCCATCGGGATCATGATCAGGTCGTCCCTGAGCCCCATCACCCCGGTGGCGAATATCCGCGGATCCATCAGCTTCGGCATGGTGCGAATAATGGGCTCGAATGCCAGGTGCCGGAGGACGTCCTGCTCCACGTCGACGCCGGGGGCGACTTCGGTCAGCTCCAGCCCGTCAGGGGTGAGGCGGAACACACACCGCTCCGTGACGTACAGCACGGGTTTTCCGGCGGCGGCGGCGTACTGGCCGCTGAACGTGCGCTGTTCGACCTCGTCCAGGAATTTGGCCGTGACCATCCCGTGCGAGATCACCAGGCGCCCGTCCACCACCGTTACCCGGTTCGGCACCACGAAGCTGCCGACGAAAACGAGCTTCTGCGCGCTCTGGCTGATGTTGACGAAGCCACCGCACCCGGGCATTCTGGACCCGAATCTGCTGACATTGACATTGCCGAGACGATCCGCCTGGGCCATCCCCAGGAATGCGATGTCAAGGCCACCACCGTCGTAGAAGTCGAATTGCGAGGGTTGGTCCAGGATCGCATGGGCGTTCACCGCCGCGCCGAAATCCAGCCCACCGACGGGCATCCCGCCCATCGCACCGGGCTCGGCGGTCAGCGTGACATAGTCCAGGATGTCCTCTTCTGCGGCCACGTTGGCCACACCTTCTGGCATGCCGATACCCAGATTCACCACGCCGTTCGGACGCAATTCCATCGCCGCCCGGCGGGCGATCACCTTCCGTTCGGTCAACGGCAACGGCGGGATGGTGTTGCGGACCCGGCGCAATTCCCCGCTCAGCGACGGAGAATACGAGGTCGCCATTGTCTGCCAGTGGTGTTCCGGCTGGGACAGGACGATGCAGTCGACCAGCACACCGGGGATCTTGACGTCCCGAGAACTGAGGCTGCCGCTGTCGGAAACCCTCTCCACCTGCACGATCACCGAACCGCCCGCGTTGTGCACGGCGGTGGCGACTGCCAGTGCTTCGAGCGTGAGCGCCTCGCGCTCCATGGTGATGTTGCCTTCCGGATCGGCGGTGGTGCCGCGCAGGAAGGCCACGTCGAGCGGAAGTGCCTTGTAGAAGAGGAATTCCTCGCCGCCCAGGGTGATCACCTCGACGAGGTCTTCGGTGGTGGACTCGTTGACCTTGCCGCCGCCCCGCCGCGGGTCGACGAAGGTGCCGAGCCCGACCCGGGTGAGCAGTCCGGGCTTGCCGGCCGCGGTGTCCCGGAAGAGCTGCGAGATGGTGCCCTGCGGCAGGTTGTGGGCCTGGATCTTGTTGTCCGCCGCCAACTTTCCCAGGGCCGGGGATACTCCCCAGAAGCCGCCGACAGCCGCCTTCAGCAGGCCGTCGTGGCACAGCCGGTCGAGCCCGCGGCCTTCCCGGTCTCCGACGGCGACGGTGAACACCAGGGTGAGATCGCGCGGGGACCCGGATTCCAGGTATCGATGTTCCAGCGCGAGGGTCAATTCCTCGGCAAAACACTGACCGATAAATCCCTCGACCATCACGTGATCGCCGTCGCGGATCAGCCTGACGGCGTCCGCAGCGGTGACGACCTTGTCCCGCACCCGCGCGCCGGGCGGCGGGTCTGGGGAGATGAGCATGAATTCCTCCTACTGCGAGCATAGGGTTGCCCGGCGCCGGCAGCGGGGTCGGCGCGGTGTGATCCCCGCGGCGTGGTCACCAACGGCTGGATCAGTTCCGCCCGCGCGCTGCCGCCGTGCCTGGTGACCAGCACCCCGGTCAGCGTCGTCATCAACGCTCAAGCTCAAGCTCAAGCTCAAGCTCAAGCTCGGTGCCGGTGCCGGTGCCGGTGCCGACGTCGCACGTCGGCATCGGCGTTCGGCCCCGAGGATTCACCCGGCAATCCGCACTCGATGTCGTCACCGTGCATGTCTCGTCGCATACTGGTCTGGGAATGGGGTAGGGCCACCAATCGGCGTGATCACCGGGCACCGAAATACGTGAGTGATGCGAGCGGGGGGCGTATGACAGAGACGGGATACTTGGTCGCCGGCCGGTATCACGTTGCGGACTTGATCGCCGTCGGCGGCATGTCCGAGGTCCATCGCGGACGTGACCTGCGGCTTGGCCGCGAGGTCGCGGTGAAGATCCTGCGCGCCGACCTGGCGGACGATCCGTCGGCGCAGGCGCGGTTCCGCAGGGAGGCGCAGAACGCCGCCTCACTGAACCACCCGGCGATCGTCGCGGTCTATGACACCGGCGAGACCGATGGCGATGCCGGACCTGTCCCGTTCATCGTCATGGAGTACGTCGACGGCAAAGTCCTGCTGGAGGTCCTTGATCAGGAGGGACCGATGAGGCCGCGACGGGCGATGGAGATCATCGCTGACGTGTGTTCGGCGCTGGACTTCTCGCACCGGCACGGGATCGTGCACCGCGACATCAGGCCGGCGAAGATCATGCTGAACCACGCGGGCGCCGTGAAGGTGATGGACTTCGGCGTCGCTCGATCCGTGGCCGATGACGAATCGGGCATGACGGCCGTCGCCCGGATCTCGGCAGGGCACGGATCCGCCATGTACCTCTCACCCGAGCAGGCCAGGGGTGAATCCGTGGATGCGCGCTCCGACGTCTACGCGACCGGCTGCGTGCTGTACGAACTGCTGACCGGCACCCCGCCGTTCACCGGCGATTCGCCGGTGGCCGTCGCGCGCCGGCACGTGGGGGAGGCACCCCCCCCGCCCGGGGAGGGGCGGCCCGAATTGCCCCCCGAAGTCAGCGCCGTCGTGTTGAAAGCGCTGCACAAGGATCCGCTCGATCGCTACCAAACGGCCGCGGAGATGCGCGCTGACCTGCGCCGGGCGCTCGCCGGGCAGCAGGTACAGGCCTTGCTGCAGGATTCGTTGAACGCCGGGGGACAGCGCACCGAGCTCATGCGAGCGGCTCCGCCGGCGCCGCGCGGCTCCGAATCCCCGCCGCTGCTCGCTCCGCCGGTGCGGTCGGTGCCCGCGCAGGAACCGGACCCGGACCGTACGGGTGGTTTGAGGCGAGTGGTGGGCTTCGTCGGTATCGCCGTGTTCTGCGTGGTACTGCTGGTCGGGGCCGTCTGGCTGACCCTCGGAGTGATCACCGCGCCACCACCAGCGGCCATGGTCGCGATGCCGGACCTGTCCGGGATGTCCCTGGCGGAGGCCACCGCCAGGATCCAGGACAGTCGGTTGACGCTGGGCACCGTCACGCCCGTCGACTCCACGGACGCGGGCAAGGACAGGGTGGTCGGCCAGCGGCCGTCCAGTCAGACCCAGGTTGTGCAGGCGTCGGTGGTGAACCTGGAGATCGGCAAGGGCGTCAGCCTGGTCACCGTGCCGGATGTGCTGAACGCCGATCGAGCGTCCGCCCAGCAATTGTTGGCGGCGGTGCAGTTGCATTACCAGGAGGTCCTGCAGCCGTCCTCCGACGCCGACAAGGGCAAGGCCTTGGCCGAGGACCCACCGGCCCACACACAGGTGCCGCCGAACAGCACCATCACCGTCAGCATCGGGACAGGGTTGACGATCGTCACCGTCCCCGATGGCCTGGTGGGTGCGAGCCTGGACCAGGCTGCGGCGAGCCTGGCCGCGGCCGACCTGACGGCCGTTCCGCAGGAGGCCGACGGGCTCGAACCAGCCAACCAGGTGATCGGGATCGACGTGCGGCCAGGTCAGCAGGTTCCCGCCGGGAGCCCGGTCACCCTCAGATATTCCAACAACGGCCTGATGGTGATGCCCAATCTGCTGGGTCAGTCCCGAGACCAGGCAGTTTCCAACCTGCAGGGCCAGGGCTGGGCGGGTGATTCGGCCAGCCTGGGCGTCACCGAGCAACCGATTTCCGCGCGCGGCTCGATCGGCGCTGTGCTGTCGCAGAATCCACCGGCCGGCTCCCCGGTGAAGAAGGCCGGAACGCCGGTCAGCGTCGCCGTCGGAGCACGCCAGGTGACCGTGCCCAACGTCCTTGGCAAGACCCAGCCGCAGGCGGCGACCCTGCTCGCGCAGGCAGGCGCGACGAACGTGACCTTCACCGATGCGGGGAAACCCCCGTCCGGGCAGCAGGCCGGCCGGGTGCTGGCGCAGTCGGTGAAGCCCGCCACAGCGATAGGACCCGACACCCCGATCACCGTCGCCGTCTACTCCGGCTGATCCTGCTCGACTGCCCTCCAGCCTCCCCGACTTCCCCGCTGCGGCCCCGTCGCACGCGGTACCGTCGCTCGGGCCGGATCAGTCATCGTGCAGGGGAGAGCAGCAGCGTGGACAGCTCAGGAATTCTCATCGACGGATTCGACCGCGTTGCGCAGACGGTCCACCGCGTACTCGACGGACTCGATGCCGAAACCGCGAGGTTCCGGATCGACGATGAGGCGAATTCGATCGCCTGGTTGGTCTGGCACCTGACCCGCGTCCAGGACGACCACATCGCCGACGCCGGGAGATCGGAGCAGGTGTGGACCACCGGCGGGTGGGTTGATCGGTTCGAGCTGCCGTTCGACACCTCGGCGACCGGCTACGGCCAGGACACCGACGACGTGGCCGCGGTGCGGGTTCCCGCGGAGTTGTTGGCCGGGTATCACGTCGCCGTGCATCACCGGACCGTCGAGTACCTTCGGACGCTCACGGCCGACGACTTGGACCGTGTCGTCGACACCAGGTGGGACCCACCGGTGACTCTTGCCGTGCGCCTGGTGAGCGTCATCTCCGACGACCTCCAGCACGTCGGGCAGGCGGCCTTTGTGCGGGGCATTGCCGAACGACGCTGAGGTTTCGCTACGCGACCAGGGCGACCGGAGCTCCCGGCGCCACGGCGTAGCGCTGGACGACCTTGTCCAGTTCCCATTGGTAGTACAGGGGCGTCAATCCGAAAATGAACAACAGCACGAAACCGATCCAAGGGTTGGCGGTCACCGGCAGACCCGCGGCGCGCTGGCACCCCGCAATACGGTTGCCGGTGTTGAAGTAGGACACGAATGGCGGCACGACGATGATCCAGCCGAAGAGGATCGTCAAGGTCGACCCAGCGGGTTTGATCGGCTGACGCGGGTCGAAATGAAGCATCTCGTTGTGAATCTTGTAGTACCAGACGAAGTCGTAGATGCCCAGGGTCAGCACCGGCCGGACGATCCACACCAGCACGCCATTTCGCTGCTTCATCTGTTGTGTCGTGGGCAGTCCGGCTTGCGGCCGGTGCCCGGCGTCGACCGGCGGCGGAAATGAGCCTGGATTGATGGTCGGTTCGGTGTACTCAGCGCTCATCGTCGATGGACTCGAGGTCAACGCCGGCCGCTGAAGCGGACTCGTCCGACCGCAACGGGTGCGCCAACTCGTCGGTGCGAAGCCGCGCGATGAGCAGGGTCGCGACCGCCAGCACCGTCGGGAACACCCCCACCACAAGGAATGTCGGGGTCAGCCCGACGTTTTCGCCGACCGGGCCGGCAATCGCCATCGACACGGGCATCAGGGCAAGGGACACGAAGAAGTCCAGGCTGGACACCCGACCCAGCATCGCCGGCGGCACCCGGCGCTGCAGTAGCGTGCCCCAGAGCACCTGGGCGCCGGAAAACAGGAACCCACAGACGAACAGCCCGACCACCATCAACCACAGGCGATCGGTGAGCCCGATGATCACCAACGGTGCGCACCCGGTGCCCCAGGCCAGAATCATCAACGTCAGGTACCGCCGCGGCGGCCGGATCGAGGCGACCGCCAGGGAGCCGGCCGCGCCGCCGAACCCGAACGCGCCCAACGCGACCGCGAAGGCCCCTGCGCCGCCACCGGTCTGATCCTTCACCGCGAACGGCAGCAGCACCTCGATGGGGCCCATCGTCACCAGCACCAGCACGATCGCGAACAGCAAGGTGGCGAGCAACCAGCGGGTGTGCACCATGTAGACGAAACCGTCGCGGAGGTCGATGCCGGCGGCGACGACGGGATGGCGAGCACGATCGAGTTTTCGGCGGACGGGAGTGCTGCGCATCGCCGCCAGCACGGTCACTGCGCCGATCTGCAGCATCGCGACGGTGAGGAACGCCACCCCGGGGGACGACACGGCGATGATCACGCTGGCCAGCGCGGGGCCGGCGGCCTGCATGATGGTGGGCCGGAGCACTCCTTCGATGCCGTTGGCGGCCAGTAACTCGTCCGCGTCGATGAGCGCCGGTAACCACGCCGAGTAGGCAGGGTAGAAGAACCCGTCCGCGACGCCCAGCACGAACGCGATGACGGCCAGCTGCCAGATCTGGATGCGCCCGGTCAGCGCGAGCAGTGCCGCCAAGCCGTAGCCCAGGCCACGCACCAGTTCGACGGCCAACAGGATCCATCGCTGCCGGACCCGGTCGGCGACCACGCCGCCGAGCAAGACCGCCAACACCAGACCCAGGCTGGCACCTGCCGCGACAGTCGACAGATCGCTTGCCGACCCGCCGAGCTGGATCACCTGCCAGACGGAGGCCACCAGCCAGATCCCGACGCTCAGCAGGGAGCACAGCAGGGCCGCGGCGAGCAGCCGGAACTGGCCGTTGGCGAAGGGCCGCAGCGCTCGGGGCAGACCGGACGTCGATGTCGGCCGGGACATCTGGCTCCTCCTCTCGAGCGAAACACGGCGGAACAGGTTCGGAACAGGTTCGGGACAGGTTCGGGACAGGTTCGGAACAGCGAGGCCGCGACGGACGGCGGCCAGGGGGACGAGCCCCAGTCTGCCGAGCGGGACCGACAACCACGACCGGTTTGTCGCTGCCGCAGGTAGGACCGGTTGCCCTCCTGTGCGCCGGTTTTCGGGTCCCGCCTCGCACTCGGCGCCGGTTTTCGGGTCCCGCCTCGCACTCGGCGCCGGTTTTCTGAACTCGGCGCCGTCATATGTTGGAGCCCAGACCATGAAAGTGGCGCCCGGTGGATGGCGAAACACCCCAACCGCCCAACGGGATTGCTGACACCCGGATCGGGCGGGTCAGGCAACACTCGGTGACCACTGCGGGCACCCGGCGATTGCACGGTGACGAGGGCGGGTCACCGTCGGGGCGGTGACGGCGGCGGCGCTTCCGCCAGTCGTTTGATCGCCGCGAGCCTGCTGTCCCACCGGGCGGCGACCAGCATCAGGTAGCGGGCGGTGGCGGTGAGTGCATCGGGCCGGACCGTGTAGCGGCGCTCACGGCCGACCCGATAGCTGGCGACCAGGGCAACACGCTCCAGCACGGCGAGGTGCTGCACCACGGCCTGCCTGGTCACCGGCAACTCTGCCGCCAGCACGGTCGCGGTGCTCTCGCCGTGCGCGGCGAGCGCATCGAGCACTCGCCGTCGCATCGGATCGGCAAGCGCAGCCAGCACGGCGTCGATCGCGTCGACCGCAACCTGTTGGGGCTCCACTGTCTAGTGCAGCTCCGCATGTCGCACAAGTGCCTGCACGACCTCGGTCCACCCCTGTGTGTGACTCTCGTAGGAGGCGTTGGCTTCCCGGCCGACGGGGATGACCAGGGTCGCGAAACCGCTTTCGGTCACGGTGAGGCGCGTGCTCCCGCCCTCGGCGACCAGCGTGAACTCCACCAGCGTCGAGTTCGTCTCCGTCGCCGGTTCGCCGGGATGGCCGCTGGCCCAGCGGTACGCCAAATAGCTTGGTGGATCTACCTTTTCGATCCTGGTGGGAAAGGACCCGTAGTCGCCGTGGTCCAGCACCAGGTAGCCGCCTGGGCGTAGGTCGACGCTGGGCGTGCCGGGTCCGAACCACACCGCGATGTGCTCCGGCTTGGTCAGCACCTCCCAGACGCGCTCAACGGGTGCCGCGACGAGGATCTCGCGCTCGATGCGATCCGGTGTCATGCGAAGTACCTCCACGCTCTGTGAACGATGTGCAAGCACAGGCTTGCACATCAATCCCAGCACGCGCAAGTGGAAACTTGCGCTTTCCGGACGGTCGTCAAGCATGCCCCGCCCATCGCCGCCTCGCCGTCGATCTCCTCCGACTTCGGGCCGGCTCGGGAGACCGATCGTTCGCCGTCGCGGACGCCTTCCCCGCAGGCCGGCGTTCACCTCGCGCGCACCGCGACCGTCCCTGTGCCATTCGCTGATCGAAGGAGCAGGTAGATCCGGTCGTCGGCGAGGGCGACCTTTCGCACCTCGCCCGGCGGCGCGGCCGTCGACATCCATGAACCGCCAACGGTTGTGGTGAGGACTGCATCCCGCCCGGTGCCGGCAATGACCACGGGTGGCCGGCCGGCCGTCAGCGGAGAAGCCTCCGATCAGCACGGCATCGCCGGCGACAGTCATCGACGACGGGGCGATGCCCGGTGGAGTGACAACCTGCCAGGAATCCTCCGGTGCGCCCGGCGCACCGTTCGTGCATCCGGCGCAGGCCAGCACAGTGACCACCGCGGTCACGCGCAATGCGCACCTGATGCGATGCCGGCTGATCATCACGACACCTCCACCATTGGATCAATGTTCTGGTGTGCCAGAGGTTTTCGTGATCGTCAGGCCTGTCTCGTTCGCGCACGGCGGCCATCGGTGCCCGACGTCAAGGCGCATAACGAGCAGTCAACTCGGCGCCGATCCTGGCCAGCTCGGCCTGCACGGACGGCGGTTCGATCACCTCGATGAGCGCTCCCCAGCCGGCAAGATGCTCGGCGATCATCAGCGCCGTCGGCGCCGCGACCCTCACCCGAACCCGCCCCTCGTGGAGGCGTTCCTGGACCTCGCAGTGGCGGCGACCGAACTGGTCGCGCAGTACCGGAACCAACTTCGCCTCGATCACCACGGTTGCCGTCAGCTGCGACCGATGCAGCTCCACCTCGCCGACGATGCGCTCCCATTCCGCGGCCAGCTCAAAGCCGACGGGTCGTTCGACCGGGGTGTCGGTGACGACGACCTCGGCCATCCGATCGACCCGGAAGGTCCGCTGGCCCTGGTCGGTCTGGGCCATCAGGTACCAGACGTCGTCCTTGTCGATCAGTCCCAGCGGGTCGACAAGGCGCTCGGCGCGCTGGTGGGCCCGATTCGTATAATCCAGCCTGACTTTTAGCCGCCGAACGACGGCTGCCTGCAGAGACTCGACCAATTCAGGGCGCGATCGTCCGTGCTCGCCCCAACGGGACGGGTCGATCACCACCGCCTCCGCCGCGGCCCGCGCGTCGTCGCGGAATGTCGCCGGCAGCGCCCGGACGAGTTTGCGCAACGCCGCTTTCGCCTCCGGCGCGATGGCCGCCGCCGGCCCCAGCAGCAGGAAAAGTGCCTGGGCCTCAACGGAGCTGAGGCCGCTCAGATCCGTGCGGGCTCCGCCGATCAACGACCACCCGCCGCCGCGTCCGGCCTGCGGATAGACGGGAACGCCGGCGGAAGACAGGGCTTCCAGGTCGCGGCGGGCGGTGGCCACCGATACCTCGAGCTCGTCGGCCAGTTCCGCGGCGGTGACCCGCCCGCGCGCTTGCATCAGCAGGAGGGCAGCTACCAGCCGATCGGCGCGCATGGTGTCAGTGTGACAAGAAATGTGCTCACCGGGTGAGCGCTTTGCCGTGCCTGCCGGACCATGCCCGCGCCAGCGGGTGGCAGCCGGCGGGGGATCAGCGGCGTCGACCAGCATTACCCGTCCTTGACGAGCTGATCGAGCAGCATTTGCAGCTGCTCGATCAGCAGCTGGCGGTGACGAACCGCCCAGGGTACCGATGAACGCGCGGTACTCGGCCTTCCGAGTTACGCCGGTGCGCCGGAGATATTGACCAGCCAATTAATGCCGAACTTGTCCTTGCACATTCCGAAAGTGTCGCCCCAGGGTGCTTTGTTGAGCGGGGCGGTGATAGTGGCGCCCTCGGAAAGCTGGTTCCAGTAGCCCGTCAGTTCGGCTTCGTCGTCACCACTGAGAGACACCGAGAACACGTCACCGGGTGTGTACTGGATGCTGTTCGGGGTGTCAGCACCCATCAGCACCAACCCGCTCGGCGAGGTCAGCATGCCGTGCATGATCTTGTCCTGCTCGGCGGGATCCTCACTCGCGTGGAACTCTCCGAACGTGCTGAGGGTCAGTTCGCCACCGAAGACCGACTGGTAGAACTCCATCGCTTCCTTCGCGCTGTCACGGAAACCAAGATACGGATTGAGCAGGGTGGGCATGAAGTTCGAGCCTTTCGGTCGGTGGGAGGTTCGCCCATTGTCGGCCGGGACTCTCGGCAACACAAGGCGGGATCGCGGTGTCCCGCCCGCTCCGCCGTCAGATGCCGGCGCCGACCGCAGTGTTGACCAGGGCCGGTGGCTTCGGGCCAGTTGATTCTGCGCCCGGGCGCACCGGATCGAGCGCCGGCCCGCGGCGGTCAGGCATGGCCGCCACCCCTGAGCGGTCAGTCGGCCGGGTGCCAGCCGAGTGCCGGGCCGAGCTTTGTGGCGATGTCGGTGAGGATCTGCACGTAATCGTCGTGCTCGAAACTGAACGGCAGCGCGAACGCGACCTCGTCGACTTCGCGGAAGGCGGCGTGCGTGTACAGCCTTTCGGCGATCTCGTCGGACGTGCCGACAAGATCGACCTCGAACATCAACCGCGCCGGGCCTTGCGGACTCGGGGTGCGCGGGGTTCAAGACTCCGCGTACCGCAGGTACATTTCGCGTTGCTCGGCGGATGCGCTGTCGGTGGGGATGACGACGAGCCCCTGCGATACCCGCGCCCGATCGGCGTCGGGATGGTGCGCGCGAAACGTCCGGATATGGGACAGCTGAATCTCGGCGAAGCGCTCCGATTCCTCGGCCTTGACGACATTGCTGGCCAGCAGGTTCATCCTGTTCTCGCCGGTCCACTTCGCCGACCGCAGGCTCGCCCCGCCGTACCACAGGCGGCCGGCCAAACCAGGGGAGTGCGGCTGAACGCGGTCGGAGAAGACCTCGATCCCCCTCGACACCGCTGAAGTCGGTTGCCGGTTCCCCTCGGATCCAGCGCAGCAACCGGAGCACGCGTTCGTAGCTGAAGTCCTCAATGTCGGCGGTGTCCGGGTACAGCGCGTTCTTGACCTCGTCCCAGCGCATCGGCGGCCCGACGCTGATGCCGGGATTGAGCCGGCCGCCGGACAGGATGTCCACGGTGGCGAAGTCCTCGGCGAGCCTGAGCGGGTTCTCCCAGCCCAACGGTGTGACGGCCGTGCCGAGTTCGATCCGCCCGGTGCGCTGGGTGGCCGCGGCCAGGATCGCCACCGGTGAGGAGATGCCGTAATGGAGGTGACGGTGCCGCACCCAGGCACTGTCGAAGCCGAGTCGCTCGCCGAGCTGGATGATCTCCAGGGTCGACTCGTGGCCGGGTCGCGGATCGGCGCCGTCGAACAAGCCGATCGTGAGAAAGCCCAGCCTGGTCAGCGGCTTCGAGGGCACGGGCATCGCGGTTCTCCTTCGTCCTCGCGGCATTCTGCCTGACGTGAGAGGTGCCGGTGAAAGCGACGTGCCATCGGGCTGGCGTGCACTGGTACCAACGGCGCGGTCGCCATGAATCCCGCCTGTAGCACCTGAGTGCTACAGTCATTGCGTGGGAGCGACGATCAGCCAACGGGAACTGCGCAATGACAGCGGCGCCATCATGCGCCGAGTTGAGCAGGGTGAATCATTCGTCGTCACCAGGAATGGTGTTCCTGTGGCGGATCTTCTTCCTCACGACGCCTCGAGGACGCGAGGACCGCAGCGATTCGTTTCTGTCGACGCCATCGCCGAAGGTGTGGCCGAGCTGGCGAGCTGGGGTGTCGACCGATTCCGGCGCGAGCTCGGCGAATTGGAAAGCTTACTCGACGATCGCGATGTTGACCGTTGGTCAAGCGGCTCATGACGGCTGAGTACGAGCGAACGTTGCTCGACACGTCGGTGGTGATCGACTATCCCGCGGCCGCCGTGGCGCGGCACGCGGTGTCCGCCGCTATCTGCACGATCACTCTCGCGGAGATCGCTGCCGGCCTGCACACCCCGGACCCGCTGGTGAATGCCGCGCGGGAGCAGCGCTACCAGTGGATTGTCAGCACATTCGCGGCAATCACATTCGGTCCCCAAGCCGCACGAACCTACGGCGCACTGTGCGCGAGTGCGCGATCCATTGGACGGGATCCGAAGGCCCGTCGATTCGATCTGCTGATCGCCGCGGTAGCAGTTGCCGCGGATCTGCCGCTGCTGACCCGCAATCCGGTCAACTTCCGGGGAATTCACGACGCCCTCACCGTCATACCCGTCGACTGAAGTCCGACCTCTCCGAGGGTGAGAGCGAGGATTCACACACCCGGGGTACGGTGCCGCCTTGAGCCCGAATGTGGCGCCGCCGCCCGGAACGCGGCACGGCATCTCACTGCGATGCGTGCGGGTCCGGCGGGAAGGTTCCGGGGCCGGGTGGGTCGCCGGGCGACGGTATCGGTGCCTTGCGGTCGTCCTGGATTTCGATGTCGATCCTGGCTCGGTGGGCAGCAGGGTGCCAGATTTCCTCGAAGGGACCGGCCACCGAGCTACCGACGCGGCGTCCCCGACTGCGGTGCGTCAACCACACCAACCCGGCCATGATCGCCGCGAAGCCCGCCAGGATGGCGATCTCGGGCAGAAGGTCGGTCACCTCTCGAGGGTAACGATCGCGGGGCGGATCAGCGGCGCCACGAGCACCCCGTAGGACCCTTCACCGGCGATGCGCAACCAATGGTTGCATTACCGGCAAGCGCGAGCTACTCTGATGTGCAACCAAACGTTGCAGAAGGCGGGGAGTCGATGGAGATCCGCGGGGTCGAATCACCGCCGGTGACGCAAGTGGTTGCTGCCCGATGAGTGTCGCCGTCGACGACGACCTCTGGTCGGCGATCGGGGATCCGACCCGGAGACGGATGCTCGACCTGCTGCTGGCAGATGGCGACGGAACGGCAACCACCCTCAGCGACCAGCTGCCGGTGACGCGCCAAGCCGTCGCGAAGCATCTCGGCGTACTCGACCGCGTCGGCCTCGTCCACCCGGCGGCGGCCGGGCGGGAGATGCGCTACCGGGTGGACAATGCGCAACTCGCACGTGCGGTGGCGCAGCTGGCCGCCGTCGGGGCGACCTGGGACGCCAGGCTGCGTCGGATCAAGCAGATCGCCGAGGCCATCGAGCGCACCGAAAGCAGTGGATCTGAAACCACCACACCCGTCGATCGCGAGGGCAACCGGCGGTAGCGCGACATCAGCAACGACCACGCCGCGGAAATCCAGGGCGGACGGTGGCGACCGGTTTTCCGCCAGTGCACGGCCCGTGCCCAATGAGGAGGATGCCTGGTACAAGGCTGCGCGAATGCGCTAAGAATTGCCGAAATCAACACCGGCGTGCAGAAATCAACAGGAGAAAGAGGAATCGGAAATGGTGGATATTCTCCACAAGGTCGGCATCGCGTCGTCAACCTTGGATGATGTCTATGCGGCGATCACCACTCTCGACGGCCTTTCCGGGTGGTGGGCGAGCGACACACAGGGAGACACCGCCGTCGGCGGGGTTCTGCAATTCCACTTCGAGCTGGGCGGAATCGACATGAAGGTGGTTGAGCTCGACCCCCCGACACACGTGCTGTGGAAAGTGGTCGACGGGCCGGAAGAATGGATCGGCACGACGGTCAGATGGGATCTGAGGCAGGACGGCGACTACACCACCGTCCTGTTCACACACCAGGGCTGGAAGGAGCCGGTGGAGTTCATGCACCATTGCAGCACCAAGTGGGGAGTCTTCCTGATGAGTTTGAAGTCGCTGGTAGAAACCGGGAAGGGCGCCCCGGAGCCGCGGGACATCAAAATCGACAGCTGGAATTGACCGCGGTCCTTGCCACATCACGCGGGTCACCCCCCCGGCCGCACCGGTGGGCCGGACTACCACCCGTGGTCCGGCCCGCCGGCGGGCGGGGAATCGACGACAGACGATCTGGGCCGGGACAGCGTTTCGGTGCGAGGGCGACCAGTCCGACGGCCACTGTCGGGCTGGCTGGCTACCCTGTGACTCACCATGGCCGTCCGAGAACGGAATGACTGGAAGGGAGTTCCGCGATGAGTGGTGTACGGGTACTGGTCGGTACTCGCAAGGGCGCATTCGTGCTGACATCCGACGGATCCCGAAGGGATTGGGAGATCAGTGGTCCACATTTCCCCGGCTGGGAGATCTACCACGTCGCCGGGTCGCCGGCCGAACCGGATCGGCTGTACGCCTCGCAGGCCAGCGGATGGTTCGGCCAAGTGGTGCAACGCTCCGACGATGGCGGTCTGACCTGGGAACCTCAGGGCAACAAGTTCGACTACGAGGGTGAAGTCGGATCCCACCAGTGGTATGACGGCACGCCGCGGCCCTGGGATTTCACCAGGGTCTGGCACTTCGAACCGTCGCTGACCGACCCGGACACCGTGTACGCCGGAGTCGAGGATGCCGCGCTGTTCCGCTCGGTCGACGGCGCCCAGACCTGGCACGAGCTCCCTGCGTTGCGCACGCACCGCACGAGCGCGGACTGGGCCCCTGGCGCCGGCGGTATGTGCCTGCACACGATCATCCTTGACCCGAGCGATGCCAGCCGGATGTACGCGGCGATCTCCGCCGCAGGCGCCTTCCGCAGCGACGACGCCGGCGAGTCCTGGCGGCCGATCAACCGAGGGCTCAAGTCCGAAGGCATCCCGGACCAGGAGGCCGAGGTCGGCCATTGCGTGCACCGTATCGCCATGCACCCCGCACGACCTGAGGTGCTGTTCATGCAGAAGCATTGGGACGTCATGCGCAGCGACGACGCCGGGGAGTCGTGGCAGGAAATCAGCGGGAACCTGCCGACGGACTTCGGGTTCCCGATCGCAATCCACGCCCACGAACCGGACACCCTCTACGTCGTGCCGATCACCAGCGACTCGCACCACTTCGTGATGGACGGGAAACTGCGGGTGTACCGAAGCCGGACGGGTGGCAATGAGTGGCAGGCACTCACGGCTGGATTGCCGCAGCAGCACTGCTATGTCAACGTCCTGCGGGACGCGATGGCGGTGGACTCCCTCGATGACTGCGGAATCTACTTCGGGACCAGCGGTGGCCAGGTGTACGTGTCAGCGGACGGGGGAGACAACTGGACCTCCATCGTCCGCGACTTGCCCGCCGTGCTGTCGGTCGAAGTGCAGACCCTGCCATGATCCGCGTGGTCCTGCCGGCGCACCTTCGTGCACTGGCCCACATCAGCGGAGAGGTGCACCTGGAGGTCGACCCACCGGTCACCCAACGCACGGTCCTGGACGCCCTCGAGGCGCGCCACCCGACGCTGACCGGCACGATGCGTGACCACACCACGAAGCGTCGCCGACCGTTCGTTCGGTTCTACGCGTGCCAGGAGGATCTGTCCCACGAATCGCCGGACACCGCACTGCCGGAGTCGGTGGCCGACGGTAAGGAGCCGTTCCTCATCGTCGGGGCGATGGCCGGCGGGTAGCGCAGCCGTTGGAACCATCGAGCACACCAGCCCTGACACCGAAGGTCCGGCCAACGTCGATCACTACCCGGTCCGGTTCAGGGTTGCTTTTCAGGGGTTTGTCCCGGGACGGTTCCCGAGGCTCGGGGTGGCGGTGCTGACCCATGCTTTTCGGAATGAACGACATCCCTGCCCGCACTGACCTCGGCCTGACCACACCCACTCTCAGGTCGCAGGCGGCGAATGACATCAGGTCGAGCGCCTCCGGCTCGATCCGCGCGCTGGGTTGGGTGATGGCCGCCTGCTGCCTCGGGTTCGCGGCGGTGAACATCGCCTTCCAGATCACCGGACGGTTCGCCAGCGGACCCTACGCCGAGCTGGCCGCCGGTCTCGCGGTGATGGACTGGATCGTCGTCGGCCTGAAACTCCTCGGCGCCGCAGTCGCAGTGTTGGCCGCGAACACGCGAGCCGCGACGGCCGCACGCACGGTGCTCATCTGGGGCGCTTTCGCGCTGCTCGGTCTCTACTCGGCCGGCAACATCGTCGAGCTCGTCAGCATGCTGCCGCCGATGCCGGCGCGATCGAACCGCGGTCGCTGGCCTATATGGCGTTCTTCCTGGCCGGAGCGGTCGGATACGGCGTGCTCGCCGTGTCCTACTCGCGCCGCACCCACGCCAAGCGGAGCCACGCACTGCTCGGGGTCGTCGGCGCGCCGCTCGTACTCGGCGCATTGCTGGTGGCCGCACCCGCGGCACTGACGGCGATGGGGCTGCTCCCGACGCTGTGAGATAGTCAGCGCCGCTGCTGGATGCGGATCAGGTTGCCCGCGGGATCGCGGACGGCGCAGTCTCGCACGCCGTACGGCTGCTCGATCGGCTCCTGGACGATCTCGGCGCCGCTGGCCTGCAGCTGCTCGAAGGTGTTGTCGAGATCGGCGGTCGCCAGCAGGAGACTTCCATAGGTGCCCTTGGCCATCATCTCGATGATGGTGCGGCGCTCGTCGTCGGTGATGCCGGGGTCGACGGCCGGCGGATGCAGCACGATGGACGTGTCGGGCTGATTCGCGGGGCCGACCGTGATCCAGCGCATCCCCTCGTATCCGACGTCGAGGCGGACCTCGAAGCCGAGAGTGTCTCGATAGAAGGCCAGGGCGGCGTCCGGGTCGTCCTGCGGGAGGAAGCTCGAATGAATGGTGATGTCCATGGCGGTCACGCTAGTTGCGGCTCCGAAGTCCGCGCTTCTCGATTCCTGACAGGTCTGGTCACCTGCTTCGCCACGCACGGCGGCATCTCCGCCGTCGCGGGCGCAGACTGGCGCCGGTAGACACTGGGCGGCACGCCGACCAACTCGGTGAACCGGGTGCTGAAGGTGCCCAGGGACGAGCAGCCGACCGCGAAACAGACGTCGGTGACGCTCATGTCGCCACGACGAAGCAACGCCATCGCGCGCTCGATCCGCCGCGTCATCAGGTAGCTGTACGGGGACTCGCCGTAGGCGTGCCGGAACTCGCGACTGAGGTGTCCGGCCGACATGTGCACGCCGCGGGCCAGCGCCTCGACGTCCAGCGGCTGCGCGTACTCACGGTCCATCCGATCGCGGACACGCCGCAGCAGGGCGAGGTCGCGCAGGTGTTGCGTCGCCTGGGAGCTACTGGTCACCTGGACGATCGTGCCACAGTCGACTTCCGGTAGCGCACGATGAACGGCCGGTGGAATCTGCTGAACCCGCCTGATGACCGGTCGGGACGAGTCGAAACACATGGGGAAAGCCCTTCTCGGTGTCCGGCTGGCTGATCCGACAAGGTCCCGACGTCAGGCGCCGACGTAGGCCGCGAGGTGCTCGCCGGTGAGGGTGGAGCGGGCATTGACCAGTGCCTGCGGCGTTCCTTCGAAAACGATCCGGCCGCCGTCGTGGCCGGCGCCGGGGCCGAGGTCGATGATCCAGTCGGCGTGGGCCATGACCGCCTGGTGGTGCTCGATGACGATCACCGACTTGCCGGAGTCGACGAGCCGGTCGAGCAGCGCGAGCAGGTTCTCGACGTCGGCGAGGTGCAGGCCGGTGGTCGGCTCGTCGAGGATGTACACGCCACCCTTCTCGCCCATCCGGGTGGCGAGCTTGAGCCGCTGCCGCTCGCCGCCGGACAGCGTTGTCAGCGGCTGACCGAGGCTGACATAGCCCAGCCCGACGTCGGCCAGGTGGCCGAGAATCTTGTGCGCCGCAGGGGTTTTCGCGGCTCCGGCGGCGAAGAACTGCTCCGCCTCGGTCACCGGCATCGCGAGCACCTCGCTGATGTCCTTGCCACCGAAGGCGTACTCGAGCACGTCGGCCGAAAATCGCTTCCCGTCGCACACTTCGCAGACGGTCGTCACCCCGGCCATCATCGCCAGGTCGGTGTAGATGACGCCGGCGCCGTTGCAGTTGGGGCAGGCGCCTTCCGAGTTGGCGCTGAACAGCGCGGGTTTCACCCCGTTGGCCTTGGCGAAGGCCTTCCGGATCGGCTCGAGCAGCCCGGTGTACGTCGCCGGATTGCTGCGCCGCGAGCCCTTGATCGCGCCCTGGTCGACCACCACCACCCCGTCCCGGCCGGCCACCGATCCCTGGATCAAGGAGCTCTTTCCCGACCCGGCGACGCCGGTCAGTACCACCAGCACGCCGAGCGGAATGTCGACATCGACGCCCTGCAGGTTGTGGGTTTCCGCGCCGCGGACCTCCAGCGCTCCCGATGAGTCTCGCACCGCCGGCTTCAATCGGGCCCGATCGTCCAGGTGCCGCCCGGTCAGCGTGCCGCTCGTCCTCAGCTCGTCGACGGTTCCCTCGAAGACCACCTCGCCACCTGCTGTGCCGGCGCCGGGGCCGAGGTCGACGACGTGGTCGCCGATCGCGATCGCCTCCGGCTTGTGCTCCACGACCAGCACCGTGTTGCCCTTGTCGCGCAACTGCAGCAACAGCTTGTTCATCCGCTGGATGTCGTGGGGATGCAGTCCGATCGTCGGCTCGTCGAACACGTAGGTGACGTCGGTGAGCGACGAGCCGAGGTGGCGGATCATCTTGATCCGCTGCGCCTCGCCGCCGGAGAGCGTGCCGGCGGGGCGGTCGAGAGACAGGTAGCCCAGCCCGATCTCGACGAACGAGTCGAGGGTGTGCCGCAGCGACGCGAGCAGCGGCGCAACGGAGGGTTCGTCAAGTGTGCGCAGCCAGACAGCAAGATCGCTGATCTGCATCGCGCACACGTCGGCGATGCTTTTCCCCTTGATCTTCGACGACCGGGCCGCCTCGGACAGCCGGGTGCCGGCGCACTCGGGGCACGTCGTAAAGGTCACCGCCCGCTCGACGAACGCCCGGATGTGCGGCTGCAGGGCGTCGACGTCCTTGGAGAGCATCGACTTCTGGAGCTTGGGGATCAGCCCCTCGTAGGTCAGGTTGATGCCATCGACCTTGATCTTGGTCGGCTCCTTGTAGAGCAGGTCGTGCAGCTCCCGCTTGGTGAATTTGCGGATCGGCTTGTCCGGGTCGAAGAAGCCGCAGCCGCTGAAGATGCGGCCGTACCAGCCGTCCATGCTGTAGCCGGGGATGGTCAGCGCGCCGTCATTGAGGGACTTGCTGTCGTCGTACAGCGCAGTCAGGTCGATGTCGGTGACGGAGCCCCGGCCCTCGCAGCGTGGACACATTCCACCGGTGATGGAAAAGCTGCGACGTTCCTTGACGGTCTGTCCGTTGCGCTCGATGGAGACGGCACCCGCCCCGCTGATCGAGGCGACATTGAACGAGAATGCCTGTGACGAGCCGATGTGCGGCTGCCCGAGTCGGCTGAACAGGATGCGCAGCATCGCATTGGCGTCGGTGGCGGTGCCGACGGTGGAGCGGACGTTGGCTCCCATCCGCTCCTGGTCGATGATGATCGCAGTTGTCAATCCGTCCAGCACGTCCACATCGGGCCGCGCCTGCGTCGGCATGAAGCCCTGCACGAACGTGCTGTAGGTCTCGTTGATCATCCGCTGGGATTCCGCGGCGATGGTGCCGAACACCAGCGAGCTCTTGCCCGATCCTGAGACCCCGGTGAACACCGTCAGCCGGCGCTTCGGGAGCTCGACGCTGACGTCCTTGAGGTTGTTGACGCGTGCGCCGGTCACCCGGATCAGGTCGTGACTATCGGCAAGGTGCAGCGCGGGGGACTGGTTGTTCGTCCTCGTGGCTGTGCTCATCGTGTCCCTTTCCTGTGCGGGGGCCGCGTTTCGGGGTCTGTCGAGGCGTCAGACCAGCCAGTGGCCGTCGCGCATCAATTCGCGGTCGGGTAGCTCGTTCACCTCACGCCACGCCCGGATGCGGCGGGGGGTGGTGCGAAACCAAGAGTACGGAGTGGCCAACGCACGCGGGTCGAAACCGGCGTGCGCGACGAACCGGTCGCCCCGCTCCCGCGGCAACGCGTCGATCTCCAAGACCTCGACGTTGCCCTCGATCATGCACACGTCGCGGGGGTGGCCCAGCCCGAGCCGAACGGTTCTCGTGGCAGCCAGGTTCCGGCCGGTCGGGCTGTCCGTCGGCGTGGCCAGCAACAGCGCCTCGCCATCCCAGTCGAAGGACAACGGCACCAGATGGGGCGCACCGTCCGCCGAGGCGCTGGCCACCCAGACATCGATGTCCGTGGTCAGCCGATACTCGGTGTCGCGACGACGCTGGGCGCGGGATCGAGGCGGCGATTCGGTGGTCACTCATTGGTCCTGAAGCAGCCCAAGGACATTGCCGTCGAGGTCGGTGACGGTGGCCACCAGACGTCCGCCACCGACGTCGTGCGCAGGCTCCTTGACGGTGCCCCCCGCGGCGGTCACCTCGGCCAGCTTCGCCTCGATGTCCGCAACCCGCCAATAGGCCACCGGCGAGGTCATGCCCTGCGGTCCGCCGCCAGGCACCAGCCCGATCTGCTGGCCGGCCGCCTCGAAGCCGACGTAGTAGGACCCGTCGGTCTGCGGCGGTCCGCCGAGCAGCGCCGTGTACACCGCCTTGGCCGCGGCGAGATCGGACACCGGATGCAGCACGGTCGTGATTCCCTGGGTGGATGAGCCGGTCATGGTCACTCCTTGAAGTCGTGGGTCACGTCGACCCGGTGGGTTCGGTGGAGACCGGGGTTGTCGCGACTGGCGGCCGCCCTTCGGATGTCGCGAGAATCGTGATCTCCATGGCGGTCACGCTAGTTGCGGCCGGGCGGCCGGTGCTTCTCGATTCCTGACCGCCTTCTCCCTGTTTCGGCGGCCAACGACGGGTGTCCGGGAACGACGACCAAGCGACCGCCTTCGAATGCTGCATCCTGGCCGACCTGCGCAATGCCTCCGGTAATCAGCCAAGCGACTCGGGCATGGAACGAAGCGTGTGCCAGTGCGCAGCCGGTCGGACGATGAGCTTTGGCCCACCGTTTGGTCTATCCCGGCAGAGGCGTTCTTCGACAGCAGGAGGGTTCATGCTCGACACCTACGACGTGGTCAGTGCCCGTGAGTTCGCCGCGCCCGCCGCGGAAGTGTGGCGTGCCTGGAGCGAGCCGGAGTACGTCACCCAGTGGTGGGGTCCAGACGGCTTCACCTCGCCGTCTGCCGATCTGGACTTTCGGGTGGGTGGCACCTCGCTGGTCTGCATGCGCGCGCCCGCCGAGTTCGGAGGGCAGGAAATGCACAACACCTGGACCTACCGCAGGATCGAACCAACCAGCCTGATCGAGTTCGTAGTCGCATTTGCCGACGCCACGGGCGCGAGGATCGACCCGCCGCCCGGTGTTCCACGCGACGTGCGGCACGTCGTGACGTTCGCGCCGCTCCCATTGGGACGGACATCGATGACGGTTACCGAGTTCGGTTATCGCGACGAGCGGGTGCGCGACCAATCGAGGGCAGGTTTGGAGCAGTGCCTGGACAAGATGGCGGCGCTGCTGGCGCAACATTTACAAGGACAGCGGAGATGAGGAACCAGTCAGACGGGGAACAGCCCTTGCGTCCGCGAAAGTTGGCGCGTCAGGTCACGTGCGACGCGCGAAATCGGCCGGGAAGGTCCTCAACGATGCATGCGCGCGTCCGCGAACCCAGCCAATGAGCGACGCGGCTTCGAGGTCCCGCACACGGTCCACGCCTCAGTTCGGGGTGGGCTTTGTTATCAGATGGGCGGCTATCAGATGGGCGTTGATAGGCTCGGTACTCAGCTTGTTCATCCAAGGTCCGCCAGCCGCACCGCAGTTCGCAGCTCTCGCAGCGAGTCTCGTCGCGGCAGGATGCTATCCCTATTATCTGAGTCGCGCGGACTTCAAGATGTGAAATCGCTTCACCGTTAGGCAGTTGATCTATCATGCCGTTCTGATCGTCTGCGGCGTAACGCTTCTCGTCATCGTGCTGTAGCGACAGGTCCCGCGACGAACGTTTTGCCGGGCCGATGGACCAGTCGGCTGACTCGCCACACCGTGGGGATTCTTGCACGTCGCGGCCAGCTCGTCTGATGTGACGGTGGCAAGGAAGTCGCGCACCATCGCGACGCGGCTCCCCCGAACCTCGAGCACCTCGGCGTAGGACGGGTGCGGTAGTGAAGTGTGCCCCGGAGACTGCCCGAATAGGCGACGTGCGGGCACAAGTCAAATGGCAAGCTCGGGGAGATCCCGTTCGGCGGAGGTGGAGATGGACCACGCTCACCGGGATCAGCTGGACCCCGTCGATCCCGGGCGAGCGACCGAACGACGCCAGACACCCGGCAATTCCGCCGGCCCGCAGGGGTTCCGGAAGACCGCATTCCGGCGGATGAATGTCGTTGCCATGCAACGTGCGGCCGGTAACGCCGCGGTCGCGTCGCTGCTGACGTCCACCGAGCCCGTTGTCCAACGTGACAACGAGAAGAAGCCGCTGGACGAGGTACTGGCGGGGAAAGACCCCAGCCTGTTGAAGCCGCACATCCCGTTCACGTCGATCACCATCGATCAGGGCCGCAAGATCTGCCGGCTCGTCATCGATCACAGCTTCCTCTGGGTCGGCCGCTCGGACGAGGTCATGCTCGAAGAAGCCTGGCGGGCGCTATCCCCGCACCGGGACACGTTGACCGAGCAGGACTGGGCATTGTGGAAGGAATGTGCCGACCATGGCGCGAATATCAAGTACGTGCCCTGGCTGCGGGACCTGCAGACCAGCTTCGCCGACAAGGTGAGGGAACAGGCGCAGCGCAACGTCGACGCGAACCTGAAGCTGGTCGAGGCGGAAGCAAAGCGCCTGGGACTCGGCCTCAACGGTGCACCGGAACCGGCCGCCACGCCCGAGAGCAATGCCGCGGTCGCCGAACAGCAAAAGCTGGCCAAGGCAATGAAGGAGGTGCCGGCCAAGCTCACGGCCTTGCGCGGGATCGCCGTCGGCTACGGTCCGCCGCAGCCGGGTGCCGAGCGGGATCAGAAGTCGTCGCCGGTCGCCGGGACGCCCGATCCTTTGCTGAAGCCACTGGTCACCTTCGATGCCGAGCACGCACCGCACTCCCGCCCGACGCCGGACCCGAACCCCGAGCTGGGAATGGCGAACTACGAGACGATCCTCGCGGTGCACAACGACCTGGTGCAGACCAGTGGGCGCATTCTGGACAAGAATCCAGCCCTGTTCGCCATGCGGGCGCGCGGCAGCACGGATTCTTTGATCGACCAGGACGCTGCCGGCGCCCGCCGGTCGATGACCGCTGCGCTGCAGGACGTGCTGGACAATGCCGCCACCACCAAGGCCAACATCGAGTCGCGGAGCCTGAGTTTCGCCAGCATGACCCCGGTGCACCACTCGGTGTCGGCCACTGACCCGTTGTATCAGAAGCCTTTTCCGAAGAAGGCCGCAGCTGACTACCTCAAGGAGGAAGCCGACGATGCCGCGGCCGGCGCGAAACTGGTCACCCTGGTCACCCTGGCTCTGATCGCCGCGGTCGAGATCGGCACCGCGGGCGCCGCGACGCCGGTGATCGGCGCCGTCATCAGCCTGGCCGCTTCCACCGGGACCGCGGCCGCCAGCTGGAATGAGTGGGACAAGAAGGAAACCGGAGCCAAATCGGCCGCGAGCAATGCGACCTCGATCGTCGACCAGGGCCAGGCCGACGACGCCAAGATGGAGGCGCTCGTGGCGACGGCAATGGCCCTGATCGACGTGTACGGCGCGGCCAAGGCGGGCCGGGCCGCAACTGCGGCGGCCCAGCAGGCGGCGAAGGCGGTCGAGAGCAGGGTCGGCGACGTCGCGAAAATGAGGGGGCTTGCGCAAGGCGCAACAGCCGGCGCGAAAGAGGCCATCGAGCGGTCCGTTGTCTCGCTGGGTCCCGCGACGACCGTCCGCAACGTCGGCAGCTGGGAGAAGATCGTCAGCACCGTCGGCACCACGGACACGATGGTCAAGCTCTCAGCGTGGCGGGACACCGTGTTCAAGCAGGCGGAAACCATCGCACTCAAGGCCACCGGAGCCTCCAAGGAGGACGCGGCCCGGGCTGCCCTCGCGGTGGCCAGCGGTCTGGAACAAGCGGTGCTGGGGGAAGCGCTAGACGCCGTCATCGAGATCATCGGCGGGCCCGACGAACCCAGCTCGGCGGGCCACATCGGGATCGGCGGCGGCGAGGCGACGCTGCCCATCGAGGCTGTGGCGGCGCAGGTACCGACGGTCGCGTCGCGGGCTGTTCAACGCAGAGTCGTCGAAGTGGTCAATGTCCCCATTTCGGAGCTGCGGCTGGGCACGATGAGTCCCGCCGAGTTCGAGGAGATCATCCGGACCGGCGTTGCCTCCGGTTACTTCCGGGCGCAGGGGTTGCCGCGGATGACGGTGATCGACGCCAAACTGCACGGCGGCGGGCACGGCTACGACGGCCTCGGCATCTCCAAACAGGGCGACAACATCAAGCTGTACAACCTGGAATGCAAACATGTCGTGCCCGACTCGAAGCACGTTCCGTCGCTGGACGACACGAACTTCGGCACGCAGGGTGGCCTGCGCTGGAACGAAGCGAAGGCCAAGGCCATTCTGTCGGCGGAGAACGAATTCGCCGAGGACACCTACGACCTGCTGCAGAAGGCCGTCAGGCGCCGGCTCGGGCCGGGGGTTCCGTTCTCCGACCACATGCTGGAGCAGGCGCTGGCCGGCGCTCTGCGCACGGCGCCGTTCCACGTCTTCACGCCGGTCTGGGCCAATGCCGATCACCTGCTCGCGCAGATGCGGGGGCTGGCCCGATCCGGCCTGACGATCGGCAAGCTGTTCCGCATCGCGCCGCGGCGGCGATGAGCGCGGGACGGTGCTGATCGGCCGGACTGAGTAGGGGGCTGGTAACGGTGCTGTCACCAGCCCCAACGCTGGCGGCGGGGTGGTTGTTAGCGCGGATTTCCACGCAGGGGGTTCACCGCAACGTTCAGCGGAGTTCGTAGCGGATGGTCTTGTTGCCGAGCCAGGGTATGCGGGTGTCGGTGGGTAGTTCGGCCTTGCGGAGGGTGGGGGTGTAGGCGCGGCG
>JBBQGJ010000033.1:0-31718 GCA_038322925.1 Mycobacteriales bacterium | reverse complement strand
ACCGTGCCGTTGTTCGTGACCTGCAGGGAGGCAATCTGGCCGCCGCCCGCGAAGATGTCGCCGGTCTGGATGGGCGAGAGATCCATCGGGATGACCTGCGGAGGGTTCGTCAACGAGATGACCCGCCCGCCGGCGTCCGTGACGGTCAGCGGGAGGGCGCCGGCGGACTGGCCCGGCCCGATGTTGACGGTCACCCCTGACACGGTCGGTCCGGTGTCGGTGCAGGTGATCTGTTGGGTCGGGGCGTCTACTGCGCTGCAGTTGGCCGGGGCGCCGCCGAACCACGTTTCGCCGGTCAGCACGAACGTCAGCGGTCCGGGCGTCGTGACGCCGTCCCTTGGGGTAACGGTGATGTCGAGAACGGCCGTGGACGGAGCGAAGTAGGGACCGCTCGGCGACGCTGTCAGACTCGCGATCCCGGCCTGGATCTGGTCCGGTCCGATCGTTGTCGACAGCTCCACCCCGAAGATCCTGACACTGACCGTGGCCGTCGTATCGGGCCGCAGGTCGGGTGGGACGTTCACCGTGATGGTCACGACGACGGAGGCATTCGGCGCGACCACACCCAACGGAACGGAACAGGTCAGTCCTTCGGCGGGCAGGCACTCGGCCGGTGCCCTGGCCAGCGAGAAACCGTTGGCCGCCCGTCGCAAACCGAAGGCGCCCGGCGTCACGTCGACGGACTGAACGGTCACCCCACTCGGCAGCGTGATGTCCAGTGGGACGTTCGGATCGGAATCCAGCTGGCCCGTGTTCTTGACCGTCAGGCTGAAGGCACCCGTGCCGCCCGCGATCAACGGTTGACTGATCGTGAGATTGGTGGGTGTGAGCACCGCCGGGCTGAGTTCCGCAACGATGCTGGTGTCCGTCGTGCTGGTGTCCGTCGTGCTGGTGTTCGTCGTGCTGGTGTCCGTCGTGCTGGTGTCCGTCACGCTGGTGTCGGTGACGGATGTGTCGGTGACTGTCTCCGCGGTGGTGTCGATGATCGATGTATCCGTTGTAACCGCGGTCTCGGTCGCCGGCTCGGTCAGCGCGATGGTGCCGCTGGACAGGGTGTCGTCGGTGAACTCCGTTTCGCTGACGACACTCGACGCGGAGCTCGCCGGCGCCGCTTGATCCGCGGAATTAGTGGTCGACGTGTCGCCGGACACTGCGATCACCGCCGCGGCGATCACCGCGGCAGCGGCGACCGCGCCGACCGCGACCCAACCGACAACCGACACCCCGCCGAGCGCCGCGACCAGCCCGGTCGCGCCGCTGGCCGCACCCGCGGCGCCCGCTGTCACGAGAGCACCGGCACCCGCGGCTGCTGTTGCGCCCGTGGCAGCTCCTGTCGCAGCTGCCGCCGTTCCCGCCGCACTCGCGGCCGCGGTGGTTCCGCCGGCGGCTGCGGTGGTTCCGCCGGCCGCTGCGCCGCCCGCGCCCGCCCCTGCTGCTGACCCGCCGGCCCCGCCCGCCCCGGCAGCTGACCCGCCGGCCGCGCCCGTCTGTGCCGCCGCCGAGCTCGTCCCGCTCGTCGCTGCCAGTGCCGCCGCGCCCATCGAAGCGGCTCCGGCCGCCGCGACCGTGCCGGAACCGGCTGCTGCGCCACCGGCTGCTGCGCCACCGGCTGCCGCGCCACCGGCTGCCGCGGCGGCGGTGGTCCCGGTAGCGGCCGTACCGGCCGTCGTGCCGCCGGCCACTGCCCCGGCAGCCGTGGCGGCGGTTCCCGTACCGGTCGCGCCGGTGGCCCCGGCGGCGTGCGCACCGGCGCCTGCGATGCCCGGCCACAACGTGCCGGCGGCTGCCAGCGGCGTGACCGGACCCAACGTCGCGATGTACCCGGCCGCGGCGCCACCCAGGATCAGCGGTGCCAGCAGGGCCCGCAGTCCGGTGTTCACCTCCTGCAGCTCGACCGCAAGCGCGCGGCACCGGTCGCACTCCTCCAAGTGCGCGTCGACCTGCGCCTTCTCGCGCTTGGACAAGCCACCGCGGGTCCAGGCGCCGAGCCGCTCGACAGTGGTCCGGCACCGCTCGGCGGCGGTTTCCGCGAGGTGGGCCTGAAGGTAGGCCTCGCGCAGACCCTCGCGGGCCCGGAAGGCCAGCGAGGACACCGCGCCGGGGGCCATGCCCAGCAGTGCGCCGACCTGCGCCGGCGACTCGCCCTCCACCTGGGTGTGCCAGAGCACCGCCTGCCAGCGCTCGGGGAGCTTGGCGAACGCGGCGGCGATCATGCCGCTTTCCAGGTTGGCCAGCACGGGATCGTCACCCACCACGGCGACGTCGTGCGCGGACATGTCCTCGGTGAACTGCAGGCGCTTGTCCTTGCGCGTCCGGTCGTAGGCGGTGTTGCGGACCGCGGTGAACAGGTAGGCGCGGAACGCGGTGTCCGGCCCCTTGCCCGCAAGTAGGTTGTCCAGCACGCGGGCGAAGGACTCCGACACCAGGTCGTCCGATTCCGCCGCGGACCGGGAGAACTGGCGCGCGAGGGTGGTCGCCGGACCGGCGTGCCGGCGGTACAACTCGCCGAAAGCCTCACGGTCCCCGGCCCGGACGCGCGAGATCAGCTCAGGGTCGCTGACGACGAAGTCGTCGCCATCCTGATCCGGCACGCCCGTCCCTCCCTGGCCCCGACGGCCTCGCCTGCGCGGCATCCGTCACGGTCGGCACCGCTCCGTGCCCCGGGGGCGCCCTGTCATTGTGTCGCACCGCGACGGGAATCGGCGTCATCCCGATCGCGCACGTCCACGAATGGGTTAAGCACCGATCGGGGCCGAAGGAAGCGCGGGAGTCCTCCCTCCCCCGAAACAGGCTGTTCGTGGCCCGGAAAAAAATGTTGGCAAACCCGCGTGATGAGCGGCCGTGTTGTCCGTCTCACCCATATCAGCCCTGCGCCGCGGAGAGTGATCGCAGTTCAACCCGGAAGGTGGCAGGCGCCGAGGTCGGGACAGGAACAAGCTTGAGGAAGTGCCGACACGATGAGCCACCAGCAGTGATTCACCAGGAGGGCGGGCTCGCCGATGACTAGTACGCCGCTGACGCTGTCATTCGCCGCGGCCGAGGTCAGGCGCCGTTGGTATGCGGAATCGGCGTCCGCCGGCTGGGTCTTCGCCTCCGATTGGCACGACCCCGCGGTCGACGCCCTCTGCGAGGCGTGCCTGCGGCAGGAAAACATCTGGGCACCGGCCGAACGCCTGGGGGTGGCCCGCGCCGCGTCGGGCGCCTCGTTGGGTGAGACCCTGGCTGACGTCGACGCGCTCACCGCGGTGCTGCCCGAGGTGCCGACAGATCTGCTCTACCGGGCGGTGTCGCTCGGCTGGGCGGACCGGATGTCGACGCCGACCGCGTCGGTCTTCGATCCGCTGACCGGACTCGTCTCGAAGGACTATCTGGCCACCCGGTTGGGCGAGGTCTACCGGGCCGCCGAGGTGGCCGGGTACCACGTGTCCACCCGTCACGCTCTCGTGGTGGTGCGTGTCGACCTTTCCGGTCGCCGCGGCTGGGACCGGCTGGCGCCGTTGATCCTGGCCGCAGACGCCCTGCGCACGGTCTTCGACGCCGGCCAGAGCTTGGCCAGGCTTTCCGACCAGATGGCGGTGGCGCTGACCGACCGCGACGACATGCTGGCTCGCCGGACGCAGCTGTGTGCGGGGCTTGTCACCGAACGGCTGGTCCAGGACCGCCCGGCCGGCCGAATCGAGCACCACCGTTGCACGCCGCTGCCTCGGGTGTGGATCGAGCAGCTGCCCGACTCTCAGGCCGCGGCGGTCGCCCTGATCAGCGAGTTGGGGCGATGAGGGGCACGTCACACCGACCACACGGCAGCACAACGAAGGGGCGCGCCGAGCGTCCCTTGTCGTAGAAGCCCCGGGGTGGGTGATCGGGCGCGTCAAGGGCGGGCGCCTGAGGCCGCCGCGGTGATCGACCCGAACCGGAACCGGAACACCCGGCCAACCGGCGGCGGGCCGATCACCGCGGAGGGCGGCCGGTACGCTGGCCCATCGTGGACCCCCGCACCGGCATGCCCCGAGTGGGAATGGTCGGTGGCGGGCAACTCGCGCGAATGACCCACCAGGCCGCGATCGCCCTCGGCCAGAGCCTGGCCGTGCTGTCGGTCTCCGACGAGGACTGCGCGGCGCTGGTCACCCCGGACGTGCAGATCGGCCACCACACCGACCTTGCGGCACTGCGCCGGTTCGGCGCCGACTGCGACGTCATCACCTTCGACCACGAACACGTCCCGACCGAGCACATCCGCGCGCTGGCCGCGGAGGGCCACGCCCTCTACCCGGGAGCGGATGCGCTGCAGTACGCACAGGACAAGTCGCTGATGCGGACCCGGCTGGCCGAGTCCGGAATCCCGGTCCCGCCGTTCGAGGTGGTGCCAGGGCCCGGCACGGCCACACCCGCGGTGCACAGCGCTGACGTCGCCATCCGGATCACCGCATTCGGCCGCACACATGGTTTTCCGGTGGTGGTGAAGACCGCACGCGGCGGCTACGACGGGCGCGGCGTGGTGATGGTGCCCGGCTTCGAGGAGGCAGCGTCCGCCGCCGCACAGCTGGCCGGCTCCGGCGCCCTGGTGCTGGAGGCATTCGTGCCCATGCGCCGGGAGCTGGCGGCGGTGATCGCACGCTCCCCGTTCGGCCAGGCAGCGGCCTGGCCGGTGGTGGAAACCGTTCAGCAGGAAGGCATCTGCATCGAGGTGATCGCTCCGGCCCCAGGCCTGGACGACGACACGGCCGCGGCGGCCACTCGGCTGGCGCTGCGGATCGCAGCCGATCTCGGCGTCGTCGGGGTGCTGGCCGTCGAGCTGTTCCAGACCGATCCGCAGCCGTGCGCGCCCGACGGGCTGCTGGTCAACGAGTTGGCGATGCGACCGCACAACTCCGGTCACTGGACGATGGACGGCGCCGTCACCAGCCAGTTCGAGCAGCACCTGCGGGCGGTGCTGGACTACCCGCTGGGCCGCACCGACGCGATCGCGGCGTTCACCGTGATGGGCAACGTGCTGGGCGGCCCATCACGACCCGGCACGGAATCGGGCGACGACCAGCCGGTGATGGGCATGGACGAGCGGGTGCACCACCTGGCCGCCCGTTTTCCGGATGTCAAAGTGCACCTGTACGGCAAGGCCTTCCGTCCCGGCCGCAAACTCGGCCATGTCAACGTCATCGGGTCCGACCTGGGCGAACTGCGCCGAAAGGCGAGTCTGGCCGCCCGCTGGCTCGGCGACGGCGTGTGGCCCGATGGCTATCACGTTCACGGCGACGTTCACGGGGACGTTGACGGCGACATGCCCAGCCTCGTGATCGACGCCGGGGTCGGTCGGTTGCTGGCCAGGGACGTGTCGTGACCGGGTTCTCGGTGCCACCGGTCGGCGTGCCACTGGTCGGGCTGATCATGGGTAGCGACTCCGATTGGCCGGTGATGTCCGGCGCCGGCGAGGTGCTGGACGATTTCGACGTCCCCTACGAGGTTGGCGTGATGTCCGCCCACCGCACCCCGCAGCGCATGCTCGACTACGCCGCCGCAGCAGCCGGCCGCGGGATGCGGGCGATCATCGCCGGAGCCGGCGGGGCGGCGCACCTTCCTGGGATGGTCGCATCGGCGACCGTGCTTCCGGTGATCGGTGTGCCGGTGCCGCTGGCGACGCTGGATGGCTTGGATTCGCTGCTGTCCATCGTGCAGATGCCGGCCGGGATCCCGGTGGCGTGTGTGTCGATCGGCGGAGCGCACAACGCCGGACTGCTTGCGATGCGGATCCTGGCCAGCGCCGGCGACGACCTCGGGCTGCGGCTGGCCGGTGAGCTGGCCGCGTATTCCGACGATCTGCAGGCGACCGTGCTGGCCAAGCATGAGGTGCTGCGCACCCGGACGGGCCACTGAGCGGCCCGGCCGCCGGGCCGCTCGCCTGGCTCGGTCGCGCGGGTGGACGTACCCGCGCTTGACGTGCCTGACGGTCGGCGATTCACTCGACGACGGAACCGCTGACGGGACCCTCCGAGCGCTGCCCGGTGCCGTGCCGGGCCGTTCGCGAGAGGTGGTTCGGATGCGGGTCACCATCGGTGACGTCGCCCTGCATGCCGGCGTCAGCAAGACCACCGTCTCCCGAGTCCTGAACGACAGGGGCGAGGTGGACGCCGAGACCGCCCGTCGCGTACGGGACGTGATCGATCGGCTCGGCTACGTGCCCAGCGCGCGTGCCGTCGGGTTGGCCATCGGTCGGACCAGCACGGTCGGGATGCTGGTGCCCTCGTTGGGCTGGCCCTGGATGAGCCAGATCGTGCAGGGGGTGGCCGACATCCTGGAGGCGCGGAAGTACGGGCTGCTGCTCTACACCTGTACGCGGGGCAGGGAATCGCTCGAACAGTTCGCCGCCAGCGTCGCCGCCCATTCGTGTGACGGGCTGCTGGTGGTCGTCCCCGAGGACGGCATGCCCTACATCACCAGGCTGTACGAGCGAGGCCTGCCGATGGTGATGATCGACGACCGCGGCGTCGGGCCCGCGCTGCCGACCGTCGCCTGCACGAACCTGGCGGGAGGTGCGTCCGCCGCCAGGCATCTGCTCGACCTGGACCGGCTGCGGCCGATCGTGCTCACCGGGCGGCGGGAGTTCGGCTGCGTCCGGGAGCGGCTGGCCGGCTTCGCTCAGGTCTACCGCTCGGCGGGCCGGCCGCTGGGTGACGAGCAGATCATCGAGGGCGATTTCACCGTTGACTGCGGTCGCGCGGCGATGGATCAACTCGCCCGATCCGGCCGAGGCTTCGATGCGGTGTTCGCCATGAACGACCTGTCCGCGGCGGGGGTGATCGCGGGCATCAGGGAATCCGGCCGGACGGTGCCCGGCGATGTCGCGGTGATCGGGTTCGACGACGTGGAGGTGGCGGTGCACACCGACCCACCCCTGACGACGATCCGCCAGCCGATGCACGAGATGGGGGCGACCGCGGCCGAGTTGCTGCTGGCGGCGCTTGCCCGCGCTCCGCGGCCGGCCGAGCCCACCCTACTGCCCACCAGCCATGTGGTACGGGGGTCGACGGTCGGGTGACCCTTGCTCGACGGTGTGCAGGTCGATCAAGATCAGCCACGTTTTCGTGGCGACCCGATGTCGGGCGCTGTCAGCCGGAGCGGTGGTCGACGCTGACGATGGGCGGTCGCCGGGTCTACCATTGGTGTTACTGACGGGTAACATCACCGCGTCGGATCGGCGCACGCGGTCGCCGGCTGCCGCCCGAGAGCACGCAGAGGATCACTGTGACGAGCGAGCTGTTCACGCTGAGCGAGGACCACCGCGATGTCCGGGAGGCGATCCGGGAGATCGCAGAAAACGAGATCGCTCCGTTCGCAGCCGATGTCGACGAGCACGAGCGCTATCCGGTGGAGGCGCGGAAGGCTTTGACGGCCGCCGGTTTCCAGGCCGTGCACATTCCGGAGGAATTCGACGGGGCCGGCGCGGACGCGGTCGCGACGGTGATCGTCATCGAGGAAGTGGCCAGGGTCTGCGCATCGTCGTCCTTGATCCCGGCGGTGAACAAGCTCGGCTCGACGCCGATCCTGCTGTCCGGGTCCCAGGAGCTCAAGCAGCTGGTGCTGCCCTCGATCGCATCGGGGAGGCGATGATTTCGTACGCGCTCTCCGAGCGCGAGGCCGGTTCGGATGCCGCGGCCATGCGAACCAGGGCGGTCGCCGACGGTGACGGCTGGGTGCTCAACGGAACAAAGTGCTGGATCACCAATGCCGGGGTGTCCAGCTGGTACACGGTGATGGCGGTCACCGACCCGCAGAGTGGAAGGCCATCACAGGGCATATCAGGGGTTCGTGGTGCACGCCGACGACCCCGGTTTCGTGCTCGGCACCAAGGAACGGAAGTTGGGGATCAAGGGGTCGCCGACCCGAGATCGAGAGATACATTTCGAGAATTGCCGGATTCCGGGGATCCGGATCATCGGCGAGCCTGGGACCGGATTCGCCACGGCCATGGCGACGATGGATCACACCAGGCCGACGATCGGTGCGCAGGCCGTGGGGATCGCCCAGGGCGCGCTGGATGTCGCCGTGGGATATCTGAAGGAGCGCAGGCAGTTCGGCAAGAAGCTGGCGGAGTTTCAGGGCCTGCAGTTCATGATCGCGGACATGGCCATGGAGGTCGAGGCGGCCCGGACGCTGGTGTACCAGGCCGCGGCCGCCGCGGAGCGCGGGGATGCGAACAAGGCGTTCCTGGCGGCGGCCGCGAAGTGCCTGGCGTCGGACGTGGCGATGAAGGTGACGGTCGACGCCGTGCAACTGCTGGGTGGCGCCGGCTACACCCGGGATTTTCCGGTGGAGCGGATGATGCGGGACCCAAGATCACCCAGATCTACGAGGGCACCAACCAGGTGCAGCTGCTGGTGATGGCGCGTTCGTTGTTGAGGTAGTTGCGCTGCGGCGCCCGCTTCCCGGGATGGGCAAGGCTTCCCGGAATGGGCACGGCTTCCCGGGATGGGCACGGCTCGGGATGGGCACGGCTTCCCGGGACGGGCACGGCCGGTCTGCCGGCCCGGGTGTGCCGTGGTGGTGCCAGTCGGCGCCGGTTTTCAGGTGTGGGCGCCGGAACATGACGGCGCCCACACCGAAAAACCGGAGCCCGGACACAGCCCCAAGACCTGACGGCTGCGCTGGCTGAACCAGCGCCGCGCCGAGTCGCGCTGCGACGGATGCCCGGCCGAAGCGACACCTTGGCCGAACCGCGCAGAGGATCTGGTCGGATCGGACCCTGAGCAGACAACCGCTATTCACCGCTGCGCCGGATATGGCCCGGCGACACGCTCCACTCGGCTCCGCTTTCACGACTCGGCTCCGCTTTCACGACTCGGCTCCGCTTTCCCACACTCGGCGCCGGAACATGGCGGAGCCGAGTCCATGAAACTGGCGCCGAGACGCGCCTTCCCAGAAACCTGGCCTCCCAGAAACCTGGCCATTCCGGAAAGCTATGCCCATTCCGGCAATAGGTCAGAATGAACAGCACCATGAGCACCGTCACCCCGACCGGGTTCCTCCCCGGTGCGACCACGACGCGGTCGCGCCTTTCGCTGGCCGGAGTCCTCGCTGTGCTCGTCCCGCTGTCCTTGGTGGCCGCGGATGTGCTGGCCAGCAGGGTAGGTCCGGGGCCCGACATCCTGGTCGGGCTGTGCCTGATCGCCTTGCTTGCTGCGGTGGCCCGGTTGGCCGGTTTGCGGCTGGACGACCTCGGTCTTGCCAGGTCGACCTGGGCAGCCGGGCTCCGCTGGGGGCTGGGGGTCGCGGCCCTGGTCGCGACGGCGTATCTGGCCGCGCTGGCGATCACCCCGCTGCGCGCGTCCGTGGCTGAGGTCGGCGCTCCGACGTGGCCCGCCGCAATGGTCAGCGCGGTGATCCTGATCCCGCTCGGCACGGTCATCCACGAGGAGTTCGCATTTCGCGGGTTGCTGTTCGGCGTGCTGCGCCGGCGCAGCGGCCGCCGGGCAGCGGTGCTCGGCTCGTCGGCGGTGTTCGGGTGCTGGCATGTCGTGCCCGCACTCGCCACCGGACCGACGAATGCCGCCATGGCCGACGCGGTGGGCGAAGGGTTCGGCGGTGCCGCGCTGCGGCTCGCGGGAACGGTGCTGATCACCGCGCTGGGCGGGATCGTGCTGTGCGAACTGCGGGTCCGCTCCGGCAGCCTGCTCGCGCCGATCCTGCTGCACTGGGCCGTCAACGCCGGCGGCGTCGTGTTCGTGCTGTTGGCCTGAGCGCCCGACCCCGCTGCGCGCAGGTCTCGTTTGCCTGGCCGCTCACCCGGGGTGGGCCGAACGATCCGATCAGTGGGGTCAGTCGTCCACCCTGCGCAGCCCGGGGATGTTCGTGCCCAGCGTGACGGTGGCCCGTTCGTCACCGGCGACGGAGACCAGCCGTGCGCCATGATCCGGGCCCCCCGGGAACCCGGGCCCGATCTGGACCAGGGAACCGTCGGCCGCCAGGGCGCCGAGCGGGCCGCCCACCACGCCGTACGGGAGCGTCAGGTCCTCGATCGAGAACAAGCGCCCGCCCGGCCCGATCGCGGAGGCGGATGCGCGGGCCCGCTCCAGCAGTTCGGCGACACTGGTCGCGCCTGCGGCGGTCAGCACCGCAGGCGAGTCCGCGGCCGGTCCAGCGCCCCAGGGTGCGAATCGGTCACCCTGCGGGAGCACCGCCCCGGAGAAGTCGCGCTGGTGCGCCTGAACGTCGGTGCTGGGGGCGCCGAGCGGGTGCCCTGACAGCACGAACACCTCGTCGGAGGTCGCGTCGGCACCCGGATCGACGAACGCGGCAAGGGCCGCCGGGTCGTCCTGGTCGGTGACCGTCATGCCGGCCCACCAGGCCCCGAGTAGCAGCGGCACCAACTGCCAGCTCGGCGTCGCGCGCACCACGACGACTCCACCGGTGGTGCCGCCGAGCTCGTCGCAGAGCAGCCCGGCGACCTTCGCCGACCAGTTGGCCAGCGACGCCGTTGTCAGCTCGGTGCGGCCGGCGCCGTACCAGGTGATGCGCGGTCTGCCGGAATCGCCGGCCAACAACGGGCCGAGCAGGGCGGCGGTGACGCCGACCTCACGCGAGCGTGTCATCGGTCGTCCGTCCCATCCGCTGCCACGGCGGCAGGCTCAGTTGACGCATGGCACCGAGAAAGCGGCAAGCGCGACCTTGACGGCAGCCGGTTGGGCAGCTGCGGCGGCGGGCATGGCGACGGCGGCCCGCGCGGCGCCGGGCTGGGCGGCGGCGGGCGGTGCGGCGGCGGGCTGGGCGGCGGCGGCACGGGCGACGGCGGCACGGGCGACGGCGGCCCGCGCGGCGCCGGGCTGGGCGGCGGCGGGCTGGCTGAGGGCCGGGAGCTGGAAGGATGCCCCAGGGGACCGCAGCCCGGACCCAGGCACCTTCAGGTCCGTGCCGACGAGGACCAGCACGTGTCCGGACGTCACCGCGTCGTCCGGCACGAGCTCGCCCACCCCGAAGGCATCCGCCACCTGCTGGGCGGCGGTATCACCGTCGGCGCCGTAGTGGACCTCGGTGCTCTGCTGCTCGTTCCCCTTCTTGGTACCGGGCACCACGCCCAGCGCGCCGAGGGTGAAACCACCCTCGGTCACGATGTCCGCCGCGTACGCGGTGACGCCGTCCGCGATGGTGCCGTCCTGGACGTCCACCGTCACCGCCGCCGGATCGACGGCGGCCGCGGTTGTCTGCGGTGCAGCGGTCTGCTCGGCGTTGCCGCCGGCGATCGCGCCGAAGAAGGCCTTGATCTCCGCGGGGTTCGTCGCGAGGGCGTCGCTGTTGGTGGACGTTTCCGGTCCGGTGGTGGGCAGTGTCTCGAAGGTGATGTTGCCGGAGGACAGGTTGGCCATCTGCTCGGCGAAACTCAGCACCGAGAAGCCCTTGTCGAACACCACCGACCGGTTGACCGCGTCGACCAGATCGGAAAGCCTGGACGGGTTGGTCAGCGTGCCGACGGACAGGATCTTGCTGACCGCGCCCGACAGGAACGCCTGCTGGCGCTTGACCCGATCCAGGTCGCCGTCCGGCAGGCCGTGCCGCTGCCGGACGAAGGACAGCGCTGCGGTGCCCTGGACGTCCTGCGGTCCGGCGTCGAACTTGGCCCCGGACCACGGGTCGTCGACGGCGGCGTTGAGGCAGACCGGCACACCGCCGATGGCATTGGACAGCAGGAAGAAGCCGAGCAAGTTGACCTCGGCATAGTGGTTGACCTGCATCCCGGTGAATGCCTGGATCACCCGGATGAGCATCGTCCGCCCGGCCTCGTTGGACTGCCGCTCACGCTGCGCAGGGTCCGTCACCCCCTGGTTGACCAGGCGTTCCTCCGTATACGCCTTCGCGGTGGCGTAGTAAGAGTTGATCTTGTTGGCGCGGTAGGTGCCCTCGGTGCCGTCGGCGTAGGGGCCGGTGACCCGGTCGGCCACCTTCTGCGTGATCCAGGTGTCCCTCGGGATCGAGACCGCGGTCGCCTTGCCCCCGCCTTCGGGCACGTGCACCAGCATCATCGTGTCGGTGTTGATGCCGCCACCGTCGTCCTCGGTGGCTACCTGAGCCAGTTCTTCCGTGGTCAGCGGATTGCCGTCGGCGTCGGTGCGCGCGTCGGAGCCGACCAGCAGGATGGTCATCCCGCCGTTGAACATCACCCCGCCCGACCCCGCATTCGCGGCCGCGTCCGAGGTACCGCTGTTGGCCTGCAACACGTCGGTGAACACGTAGGCCACCCCGACGCCGAGCAGCACCGCGACGGCCGCGACCAGCGCCACGATCCGGGCGGCGAGCACGCCACCCGGAGTGCGCCGGGCGCGGGGTTGGCCGGGCTCGCCAGGCGGTGGCCGTCTGCCGCGCGGCGGTGGCGGACCGGGTGGCGGTTCCCACTGCGGCGGACGTCCGGACGGCGGCTGGGCCGGCTGGGCTGACGAGCCAGCGCCGCCCGGCGTGGCCGGGAACTGCCGGGTCGGCGGGTTGGTTTGCGACCAGGCGCGCTGGCCGGGGCTGCCGGGTTGGGCCGGGCCCGCGGGACCGGAGGGGGTCGACGGCTGGCCCTGGTACGGCTGGCCTTGAGGAGGCTGGCCGGAGGGCGGGGGGCTGTATCGCGGGTTGTCGGATCCGCCCTGACCGACCTGGCCGCCGGGAGCGGACTGGCCGTTCGGGCGTCCCGAACTCGGCCCGTATCGGCGGGGTCCCCGCCGTGGATCCGAGTCACCCGAGTAGCCCATGCGTGCTGCCCTTTCTTGCTGCCGTCAGAAACTGCGGTCAGAAACTGCCGTCAGACATCGCGTGACGCGGCTCGCGCGGCCCTGCGAAACCAGGCGGGACCGCGAAACCAGGCGGGACCGCGAAACCAGGCGGGACCTGGTGGACGTTGATCTCCTGCAGGCAGGACGTTGATCCGTGCACCTCGGTTGCCCCTCACCCACCGGTCGGCGTTGCTGCTCGCGTCAGGGCAGCCGATCCGGGAGTGCTGCCCAGGGTATCCGCGGAGCCCTCCCGAACCGTTGATCCGCGCGCCCCCGCGGGTCGGCCCGTCTCCGACCGGATCGGCCGAAAGGCGCTGGTTGCTGCTGATTGCTCTCGCATCGTGACGGCGCCTGCGGCGTCCCGCCGATGCAATCGAATGGTTTGCGGTACGGCACAATGGCCAACCATGCGCATTCTCGTCACCGGCGGTGCCGGCTTCATCGGCTCGGCATTCACCCGGCATCTGCTGGCCGATCATTACCCGGGCCTGGAGGGTTCCGAGGTCACTGTGCTCGACAAGCTGACCTACGCCGGTAACTTGGCCAATCTGGAAGACGTCGAGGATTCCGACCGGTATGAGTTCGTCCAGGGCGACATCTGCGATCCGGAACTGGCCGGCAAGCTGGTCGGGCGCTCGGACGCGGTGGTCCATTTCGCCGCGGAGTCGCACGTCGACCGGTCCATCCTGGGTGGAGCGGACTTCGTGCTCACCAACGTGCTGGGCACCCAGACGCTGCTGCAGGCCGCGCTGGAGACCAAGTTGCCGAAGTTCGTGCATGTGTCGACCGACGAGGTGTACGGCTCGATTGATGTCGGCTCCTGGGACGAGAAGCAGCCGCTCGAGCCGAACTCGCCCTACTCGGCGTCGAAGGCCGGCTCGGACCTGATCGCGCGGGCCTACGCGAAGACCCATGACCTGCCGGTCTCGATCACCCGCTGCTCGAACAACTACGGCCCGTACCAGTTCCCGGAAAAGGTCATCCCGCTCTTCGTCACCAACCTGATGGATGGCGAGACGGTGCCGTTGTACGGCGAGGGTGCCAACGTCCGGGACTGGCTGCACGTGGACGACCACTGCAGGGGCCTGGCGCTGGTGCTGATCGGTGGCCGCGCCGGCGAGGTCTACAACATCGGCGGTGGCACCGAGCTGACCAACGCGGAGCTGACGACGAAGCTGATCGAGGCCACCGGGCGTGACGAGTCCTTCATCGAGCGGATCATCGACCCCCGCGGCGGGGGCCATGACAAGCGTTATTCGGTGAACATTTCGAAGATCCACAACGAGCTGGGGTACAGCCCGCAGGTGCCTTTCGGCAAGGGTCTTGCCGACACCGTCACCTGGTACCGGGAGCATCGGGACTGGTGGGAGCCACTGAAGGCGCGTTCGGCCATCGACCGTTGATCCGGGGGTCGGTGCGGGCCAGGGTCGGTCCATGCGGGCCACGAACGAGTCGCGGCGACGCTGGTCGACGGGCAAGTGGCAGGGAGCTGCCGGAACCCCGGTCGATCGTCGGGGAGTGACGCCGGCACGGCTGGACGCGGGAGGGACGGAATCGCCGGGGGCGAGCACTTCTCCGGTCGGCACACCGGCCTCGGGTTACGCTCGGTAACCACGAACTGATGACCGATTTCTCTGCCGATGTCCGCCGGGAGGATGCATCGTCGTGACTCATCTGCTGATCACCGGAGCCCGCGGACAGCTGGGCTCTGAGCTGGTGGCCCAGTCCAGGGCTGCGGGTTTCCCGGTGGTGGGCTTTGGCTCTTCGGAGCTGGACATCACCGACGCCGGTGCGGTCGACCGCGCGCTCGCCGGGTTCGCGCACCGCGCGAGTGGGGATGACGTCAGCGGGACCGCTGTGTTGATCAACGCTGCCGCATACACAGCAGTGGATGCGGCGCAGACCGAGGTCGATGCCGCGCGTGCGGTGAACGAGATCGGGGCGGCCACCCTGGCCCTGTCGGCCGCCAGGTACGGCATCGGCTTCATCCACGTCTCCACCGACTACGTGTTTCCTGGCGACGGCACCAGGCCCTACGAGG
This sequence comes from Mycobacteriales bacterium, assembly GCA_038322925.1. Lineage (GTDB taxonomy): Bacteria > Actinomycetota > Actinomycetes > Mycobacteriales > Nakamurellaceae > Nakamurella. The sequence continues at coordinate 16,940 of JBBQGJ010000033.1, read as the reverse complement.
TTGACGACCCGACCGGCCCACAGAGCGTGTACGGCGCGTCCAAACTGGCCGGTGAGCGGGCCGTGCTGGCGACGTACCCGGAGTCCCACGTGGTGCGCACCGCCTGGGTGTGGGGCAGGTCGGGCGCCAATTTTGTCAAGACCATGGCCCGGCTGGAGGCGTCGACGCCGACCGTCACCGTGGTCGACGACCAGCGGGGCACCCCGACCTACGCGGCCGACCTGGCCGGCGGCCTGCTGGAACTGGCCACCCACCCTGGGCCGGGTGGCATCCTGCACCTGACGAACAGCGGCGAGACAACGTGGTTCGGGTTCGCCAGAGCCGTCTTCGCCGAACTCGGTGCCGACCCGGACCGGGTCCAGCCGACGACGTCGGACAAATTTCCGCGGCCCGCGCCCAGGCCTGCCTACTCTGTGCTGTCCCCGGCCGCTTGGGTCGCGGCCGGGCTCACCCCGTTACGGCCATGGCAGGACGCGCTGTCGGCGGCCTTCGCCGTAGACCCGCAAGCCTTCCGGCCGGCCCTCGACGGCGACTGACCCGGGCCCAGCCACCCCTACCATCGCCTTCATCGGCGGTGGTCGAGAAAGAATCGGACGAACTCACGGCTGGCGTCCGGGCCCCGCGGGTCGCTGTAGCTGCCGATCGGGCTGCCGCCGGACCAGGCGTGCCGGCCGCCGCCGACGATCCAGGATTCTGCGATGACGGTGCCATCTTCGTTGGTGTGGACGGTGCGGGTCCGCTGGCGGCCGCCGTCGGTGCCTGTGTGGACCATCGGGGGCCGGCGGTTCGCACCGTCGGCGACAGCTGCCTTCAGCCGCGCCTGGACGATTCGCTCGGCGTTGACCACGGCCACAGTGGCGTCGCAGTCACCGTGGAAGACAATGACCGGCACCGGGTTTGCTGCACCCGGCGATCCGCCGGTCTGCATGGCGGCGAAGGCCGATCCGACGTCGGACGCGGCCCCGAAGGCGAGCCCGGAGTGCACGCCCGCGGCGCAGAACACCTCCGGGTAGATCGCGGCCATCACCTCCGCCATCGCCCCGCCTGCCGAGAGACCCGCGACAGCGACGGCACCGGGGTCCACCGCGAAGTCGCGCATGACCTGACGGACAATGCCGGCGATGATCGACGGCTCGCCGGTGCCCGAACGCTGGTCCGCTGGGCGGAACCAATTCCAATAACCGCCGGCATTCGCGGCCAGCGACTGCTCCGGATAGGCGACCAGGAACGTGTGCTGCTCCGCGAGCTGGTTCATCCCGGTGCCGGCGGCGAAGTCGGCGGCGTTCTGGGTGCCGCCGTGCAGCATGACCACCAGCGGGACCGGAGCACCGGCGTAGCCGGTCGGGATGTACAGGTCGAAATTTCGGGTTCCGGCCGGCTCGGTGTGGCTGAGGTGGCGGAGCTGCCCGCCGGGCGCGGCCGCGGCCGCCAGCTGTTCGGGGGATGCCACCGGCGTGAGCGGGACCGTCGGCAGTGACACCGACGGCAGTGACACCGTCGGCAGTGACACCGTCGGCAGTGACACCGTCGGCAGCGAGACCGACGGCAGCGAGACCGTCGGCAGTGACACCGTCGGCAGCGAGACCGACGGCAGTGACACCGTCGGCAGCGACACCGACGGCAGCGAGACCGAAGGCAGCGAGACCGACGGCAGATGACGCCGGAGATCGCCGCGCTCCAGGAGTGCCCCGAGCTGCCCCAGAAGGCCGAGTGAGCCCGCATGGGGGGTGGTCGTTGCGGCACCGTGGGGGACATCCGCAGCGGTGGGCCGGATCTCAGGTTCAGCCACGCCAGAGGCGTCCGGGTCGCCTCCGGGCAGCAGACCGTCCATCCGCAGCAGCGCGAGAATGCCGGTGGGATCAGCGATGTGGGGCTGAGCCAGATTGTTCAGCCGGATGCGCAGCCGCGCGGTCACCGCCTCCGCCCCGCCGTGCCTGAGCCGGCGCAGCACTTCCCGGACGGCGGGATTGGCGTCTCTCATGATCAGTTCCTCTTTCGTTGTCGGTGGGCGCCCGTGGCCGCCAGCGCTGAGCCGCTGATCATCCCGATGACGCTTGGACATCCCGGGACCATCCTAATACCATCTCATGGGATGGTGGCCCCAGGTTGCGTCGTCGCGCCAGGGGGGCGATGCTCGCGGTGTGGGTGCGTTGCTCCTGGCGCCTGAGCGTTGCTCGTGCTGCAGAATGGGGTCGGCACCGGCAGCGAGAGCATCGTCGTCGCTGGTCGCGTCGTGGACGAAGCGGGCGGGTGTCGGGCTGCAACCGCGCCGCCCGAAGCGCTGCGCCGTTATCATCGGCGTGACCCGGCCGGCCTGCTGGCCGTCGGGCCGACGCGGTCGAGCCAGTTCGCTGCAGTCCGGTGCAGTCCGCTGCAGTCCGGTGCAGTCAGCCGCATTCAGCCGCATTCCGTTTCACCCCGAGCCAGCCGGATGCCGCGGACCGAACAGCAACGTGGGAGCTGCCCGGCATGGTGCACGTGGCACTGGACGGGACCCCGTTGTTGGGACAGCGCACCGGAATCGGCCGCTATACCGAGCATCTGTTGGCGGCGTTGGCGGAGCGTGCCGACCTCACGGTTTCCGCGACGGCCTTCACCCTGCGCGGCGCGGGCCGGCTCGCGGCACTCGTTCCTCCCGGTGTGGCGACGCGGTCCTTCCCGATGTCTGCCAGGGTTTTGCGGTCGGTGTGGACGCGGGCGGAATTTCCCCGCGTCGCCCTGTTCAGCGGTCGGTGCGACGTCTTCCACGGGACGAACTTTGTGCTCCCGCCGACCGGGCGGGCCGGGGGCGTGGTCACGATCCACGATTTGGCCTACCTGACGATGCCCGACGTGGTCGACGACACGAGCCGTCGATTGCGTGACCTGGTACCCCGCAGCCTCAGGCGGGCGGCGTCGGTCTGCACGCCGAGCCAGGCGGTCGCCGACCAGGTGCTGCAGACCTACGGCGGCGCTGTGCCCGAGGTGGTGGTCACTCCGCTGGGCGTCGACCCCGAGTGGTTGGCCATCGAACCGCCGAGCGAGCTGGACCGGCGACGCCTCAACCTGCCCGTCGACTACTTTCTGTTCGTCGGGACGCGCGAGCCCCGCAAGGACCTGACGACGCTGTTGTCCGCGTACGCCCAATTCCGGTCCGAATGGATGAGCGCCGATACCCAGCGACCCGAGCCGCCCGCCCTGGTGCTGGTGGGCCCGCAAGGATGGGGTCCGGACCAGGATCCGTTGCCGGGTGTGGATGTCCGCGGGTACGCGCCGACACAGCTGCTGCGGACCGTCGTTGCCGGTGCGCGTGCGCTGGTGATGCCCTCGCGCGACGAGGGATTCGGGTTGCCGGCGCTCGAGGGTCTCGCCGCCGGCGTCGCGGTGATCGTCAGCAACGTGCCCGCCCTGGTCGAGGTGACCGCCGGACATGCTGAGGTCTTCGATGTCGGTGATGCCGCCGACCTGGCAACCCTGCTGACGGCGATGGCCGATGCCGCCGTCGACGGATCATCGGCCGACGAGGCACGGCGGCGGCGGCGGGAATTCGCGGCCGGTTGGACCTGGGGTCGGTGCGCGGATCGCACCTGCGCCGCCTATCGAATCGCCGTGGGGTGAAGCGCACGACGCGGCAGTTCGCCCAGCCCCGCGATAGTCACCCGGTGAGGTTCATCCGCTGCCCCAACCACGGCATCACATGCTCCAGGCCCGAGATCGGCGTGATCCAGTCGTGGGTACCGCCGGGCACCTCCCAGTACGTCACGTCCATTCCGTTGGCCTTGGCCGCCTGATAGATCTTCTGCTGTTCCAGTTGGTACGGCAGGTCATCGCTGCCCGCGATGAACCAGCCCGCGGTGTTGGGGAACTTCTTGGTCGCCATGATGTCGATCGGGTTGATGGCCTTGAATTTGGCTTCGTCCCCGCCGAACGCAGTGTCGACCGTCTGCTGGCGGGTTCCAAGGGTGGGCTCTGCCTCACCGGCCGCGTCGACAAAGGTGGGGTAGAGATCCGGGTGGTTGGTTGCCATCTGAATGGAGCAGGTACCGCCGTAGGAGAACCCGCCGATGGCCCAATGGGCAGTGTTGTTGTCCACCAACAGTTGCGAGCGGATCGCGTTCGGCACGTCCTTGGATAGATAGGTATCCATATTGCCAAGGCTCGAGTCGGCGCACAGTGGATTGGAGGTGGGGGATCCAGTTCCATCCGGCATCACGACCACCGGTGCGATCCCCTTGTGCTGGGCTGCGTAGTCGTCCATGACATTCTGCAGCCGGTCGCCCAGTAGCCAATCGCCCGCATCTCCGGGTTGGCCGGACAGCAGCACCAGCACGGGAAGCGGCTCGGGGTTGTCGGCAAAATACGCCGGCGGGTAATAAACCCATCCGTCGCGCGGCCGGAAACCTGACAATGTGCCGGGAATGTCGATCTGGCTGACTCTTCCCTTTCCGTCGGCCGGGATACCCGATCCGGTGGGTGTCCAGCCGGCGGCCAGCGGACCGGAAATCGGCGTGACAGGCGCTGTCGTCACCGGTGGCGGCCGGCCGATCTGTCCTTCGTTGGACACACCGAACAAATCCACGATCCTCGGGTACTGGGCGTATGACTTGTTGACCTGGTTGCCCGCCGCCGCGACGACCGCGATGGCCGCGACCACCGAGACGACCTTCCGCCAGACGGGGGTGCCGAACATCGAGCCGATCGCCAGCCCGACCGCCGCGATCGCGACTCCCGTCCAGACCATGTCGGTCAGGGTGAGGGCCTGGGCGAACAGACTCGTGGCGAGCGGATTGGCGATGACCCACGCTGCAACGGCCGCAACGACAACGACCGGCGGAACGACGTACTTCCACCACCACCGCTCACGCCTGAACAGCAGGAAGACGAGCCCTGCGACGCCCAGCACCATCACCAGCCACGAGAGCCACCCGGTCAGCAGGGAGACGTCCGACATCCGATCTCCCCGCGGTCGTGTTCGTGCGTGTGCGCCGCCGACCGGTGCCACCCGTCGCGACTCAGTCGAGAATATGCGTTCCGTCCCTGGACGACGCGGACGTCGGTTGTGATCTGCTTTCGGCATGCCGGACCTGATGGTGATCCTCGAGCAGTGCCTGGCCCCGGTACCTGGCGGTACGGCGCGCTACGCACGGGAGATCACCGCCGCCCTGGCGGCGTATCGCCGGCCGGGGTGGCGGGTTCGCAGCGTGACTGCCTGGCATCGGGATGTCTCAGCTGCCGGTATTCCCGGCGTTGACGGTCCACACCGGTTGCCCGTCGGCCGCCGGCCGCTCAGTGAGCTCTGGCGGCACGGGTGGCCGCCGGTCGTCCACGGGCAATCGGTGCATGCCACAACGCCGTTGGCACCCCCTCGTCGTCATCGCTCGGTCGTCACCGTCCACGACGCCGTGCCGTGGACGCATCCCGAGACGCTGACCGCCCGGGGTGTGGCCTGGCACCGCGCAATGGTCGGACGTGCGATGCGGGTCGCGGATGCGATCGTGGTGCCGTCCCGGTCGGTCGCCGACGATCTGTCCGGGATCTTTCCGGCAGCCGCCGGCAAGATCACCGTCATCGCCCACGGCGTCAGCGCGATGCCGGTCCCGGCGGACGCCGAACAACGGCGGCGCAGGCTCGGGTTGACCGACGGCTACGTGCTCAGCGTCGCCACACTGGAGCCACGGAAGGGCCTCGATGTGCTGGTCGAGGCCTTCGCCTCGCTCTCGGCCGGTGCCCCCGACCTGGTGCTGGTGGGGTCACCCGGGTGGGGCGGCGTGGACATCGCCACCGCGGCCTCCCGAGCCGGCCTGGCCCAGGATCGTCTGCATGCGCTCGGCCACGTCGGCGACACGGACCTGGCGGCGGTGATGGCCGGCGCGGGCGTGTTGGCCGCACCGTCACGGTCGGAGGGTTTCGGTCTGCCGGTGCTGGAGGCCATGGCGGCCGGGATCCCGGTCGTGTGCTCGGATGCCCCCGCTCTCGTCGAACTTGCCGCGGGGGTCGGGCTGATCGTGCGCCGCGAAGACGCGGCGGCGCTGGCGGCGGCGCTCGAGGCTGTGCTGGCCGACCGAAGCCTGGCCGACGATCTGGCGGCACGTGGCCGCCGGCGGGCTGGTGAGTTCAGCTGGCGGAGGGCGGCCGGCCAGCTGTGGGACCTGCATGCCGGCTCCCAGGGTGCGGCAAGCTGAGGCTCGACCCGCCCGCTGCCCTTACGCTGGGTCAGCGCAGAACCGCGGACGCCGGTGACCAGCGGTCGCAGCGGGCGCACCCGACCTGCAACAAAGGAGGACGGTGGTCATCGAACCGCGTGTTCTTCTCGACGCCACCGCCATTCCCGCCGACCGTGGTGGTGTCGGGCGGTATGTGGACAAGCTGGTCGAGGCGCTCGACGACGCGGGTGCGGCGCTCTCCGTGGTCTGCCAGCACGGCGACGCGGAGACGTTCGGCCGGATCGCCCCGCGCAGTCGCATTGTCTCGACCGCGGAGGAGCTCAATTCCCGGCCCGCACGCTTGGCCTGGGAACAGACGACGTTGCCGCGGCTGGCGCGCCGGCTGTCCGTCGACGTCATCCATTCACCTCACTACACGATGCCGCTGGGCGCACCGGTGCCGTCGGTGGTGACACTGCACGATGCGACGTTCTTCTCGGACCGCAGCCTGCACGTCAGCGCGAAGGGCCGCTTCTTCCGCGCGTGGACGCGACTGTCACTGCGCCGGGCGGCAGTCTGCATCGTGCCCAGCCGCGCGACCGGTTCCGAACTGGTGAGGCTCGCGCACGGTCACTGGGATTCCCTGATGATCGCCTACCACGGGGTGGACACCACGATCTTCCAGGTGCCCTCGGCCGAGCAGGTGCAGCAGGTACGCGACCACTTGGGACTCGCCGACCAATCCTGGATCGCGTTCCTGGGAACTCTCGAACCGCGCAAGAACGTTCCTGCGCTGATCCGGGCCTTCATCAGGGCTGTGGAACCGCGGACGGAGCGTCCCGCGCTGGTGCTGGCCGGGTCGGCCGGTTGGGATTCCGGGGTGGAACCGGCGATGGCCGCGGTGCCCGTTGAGATGAGCGTGATCCGCACCGGTCACCTGCCGCTGCTGGAGCTGCCGGGACTGCTCGGCGGCGCGGACATCGTCGCCTACCCGAGCCTGGGTGAGGGATTCGGGCTGCCGGTCCTGGAGGCGATGGCCTGCGGCGCGGCCGTCCTCACCACCAGGAAACTCGCGCTGCCCGAAGTGGGTGGCGACGCGGTCGCCTACACCGGAACCGGCGCGGGTGACATCGCGGCCGCGATCACCGAACTGCTGGACCAACCCCTGCGCAGGGCGGCGCTGTCCGCGGCCGCCCTGCAGCGAGCGCGGAAATTCACCTGGGCGGCCAGCGCGCAGGCGCACCACGACGCCTATTGCCGAGCCGCGACCAAGGCTGCCCGATGACCGGCGTGCCGGTGACCGGCGGGCCGGTGACCGGCGGGCCGGTGACTGGCGGGCCGGTGGGCCTGGTGGTGGTCACCTACTCGCCCGGCGAGACGCTCGCGGGACTGCTCGACTCGCTCCCTGCGGCCTGCGATCGCCCGATGCGGGTGGTCCTCGCCGACAACGGCTCGACCGACGGAAGCGTCGAGGCAGCGGCCAAGCGACCCGGAGTCCAGCTGGTGCGGACCGGGGGCAATGTCGGCTACGGGACCGCGGCCAATGCCGGAGTGCGGGCTCTTGACCCGGACATCGACTGGGTCGTGGTGGTCAATCCCGACGTGGTCTTCGTCCCGTCGGCGATCTCCACTCTGCTGGACTGCGCCCAGCGCCACCCGGATGGAGGTGTCTTCGGCCCACTGATCACCACACCTGATGGCGTCATCTATCCCTCCGCCCGGCAACTGCCGTCCATCGGCGCCGGCGTCGGCCACGCCCTGCTGGGGTGGTGGTGGCCGACCAATCCGTGGACCCATCGCTATCGCCAAGACGATGCCGAGCCGACCGAAAGGGTGGCCGGTTGGCTTTCCGGTTCCTGCATGCTGTTGCGGCGCAGGGCTTTCGAAGAAGTCGACGGCTTCGATCCCGGGTACTTCATGTACTTCGAGGATGTCGATCTGTGCGACCGACTGGGCCGGGCGGGCTGGTCCAGCGTCTACTGCCCCTCCGCCACAGCGGTCCACCTGGGCGGGCACACGACCGAACGGGCGCCGGTCGAGATGGCCAATGCCCATCACCGCAGCGCCTATCGCTACCTGGCGCGCCGGTACTCCGCGCCCTGGCAGGCACCGCTGCGGTGGGCACTGCGGGTCGGGCTCGCCGCCCGCGCGGTCGCCTCGCGCTGGTCGGCGAAGGTGGCAGCCGGGGCCAGGATCCCGGACCGCCGAGTGTCGTGACCTGCGCGGGCTGATGCACGTCGCAGGGTAAAGTCGACGAACTGCCGTGTTCGTGGCACGGCGGTACGCCAGGGACCACCGACCGATGGCGAGGTTCAGCACACTGCAAAGGGGGCATCGTGTGAAGGGCATCATTCTGGCTGGCGGCGCCGGTACCAGGCTGCATCCCATCACCCGCGCGGTGTCCAAACAGTTGCTCCCCGTTTTCGACAAGCCAATGATCTATTACCCGATGTCGGTGCTGATGCTGGCCGGGATCAGGGAGATCCTGATCATCACCACCCCGGAGGACAATGCCGGATTCCGGCGGCTGCTGGGTGACGGCAGCGAATGGGGTCTGCGGATCAGTTATGCGGAGCAACCTGCCCCGAACGGGCTGGCCGAGGCCTTCATCATCGGGGCCGAGCACGTCGGCGACGACTCGGTCGCGCTGGTGCTGGGCGACAACATCTTCTACGGGCAGGGCTTTTCGCAGACGTTGCGACGAGCAGCGGACGACATCAGCGGCTGCGTCCTCTTCGGCTACCCGGTCCGTGATCCGGAAAGGTACGGCGTCGGTGAGACGGGTGTCGACGGTCGACTGATCTCGATCGAGGAGAAGCCGGCATCGCCGAAGTCGAACATCGCGATCACCGGGCTGTACTTCTACGACAACGCTGTCGTTGATTACGCGGCCGGCCTGAGCCCGAGCCCGCGCGGCGAGTTGGAGATCACCGACCTGAACAACAGGTACGTCCGGGCCGGCACCGCCAAGCTGGTCAACCTCGGCCGCGGGTTCGCCTGGCTGGACACGGGCACCCACGATTCGCTGCTCGACGCGGGGGAGTTCGTCAAGGTGCTGGAGCACCGGCAGGGTGTGCGGATCTCCTGTCTGGAGGAGGTCGCACTGATCAACGGGTTCATCGACGCGGACCAATGCCTCGCGTTGGGCCAGGCCATGGCCAAATCGCCGTACGGCCAGTACGTCATCGAAGTCGCGCGGTCAGCGGGCCGACCCTGAACGCTCGGTGAATTGCTGGACGGTCGGGCGCCGATCGTCACCGTCGGAAGGATGGATGCATGGTGGGCTCGGCACGGAAAGACGTCGACGCGGTAGTGCTGGTCGGAGGTCAGGGCACCAGGTTGCGACCACTCACGCTGTCGGCGCCGAAACCGATGCTGCCGACCGCCGGCGTTCCGTTCCTCGAGCACCTGCTGTCCAGGATCAAGTCGGTGGGTATCGAGCACGTCGTGCTGGGCACGTCATACAAGGCAGAGACCTTCACCGAATACTTCGGTGACGGGTCCGCTTTCGGGCTGCGGATCGAGTACCTCATCGAGTCCAGTCCGCTGGGCACCGGCGGCGCCATCCGCAACGTCGCCGATCGGCTGCAGGCTGAGACCACCCTGGTCTTCAACGGCGACATTCTCTCCGGGGTCGACCTGTCCGAACTGCTGGAAACACACCGGGACAACGACGCCGACGTGACGCTGCATCTGGTCAAGGTGCCGGATCCGCGCGCGTTCGGCTCCGTGCCGACCGACCCGACCGGGCGAGTTCAGGCCTTCCTGGAGAAGACCGACAACCCACCGACCGACCAGATCAACGCCGGCTGCTACGTCTTCCGACGCAGCGTTGTCGAGTCGATCCCGAGCGGACGTGTGGTGTCGGTCGAGCGTGAGACGTTTCCGGGACTGCTGGCCGCCGGCGCACGGGTGTTCGGGCATGTGGACTCCTCGTACTGGCTCGATCTGGGCACTCCCGCCGACTTCGTCCGTGGATCGGCGGACCTGGTCACCGGAATTGCGCCGACCGACGCGCTGCCCGGGTCGGTGGGAGCCGCACTGGTATTGCCGGGGGCCGATGTCGCCGAGGATGCGGCCCTCTCCGGTGGGACGACGATCGGCCGTGGCGTCGTGGTGGGCGCCGGTGCGGTGGTCGACGGTGCAGTGGTATTCGACGGCGCGGTGATCGGTGCGGGTGCGCGGGTGACCAGGTCGGTGATCGGGGCCGGCGCACGGATCGGCGACCGCGCTGTCGTCGAGGACGCGGTGGTGGGTGACCGGGCGGCGATCGGCAGCCGGTGTGAGCTGCGGTCCGGTATCCGGGTATGGCCCGGAGTCACCCTGCCTGAGGCAGGGGTCCGGTTCTCCGCCGAAGGGTGACGGCGTGCGGCGTACCACCCGTTGCCCGGGTTGCCCGCCGCGATCGGATCGACCGTTTCACCCAGCACTCGTCACCAAGGCATGGGTACAGTCAGTAGGGGGATGGCGACTCTGTGTCGTCAATGTGACGTTCGGCACGGCTGCGGCCGGTGCTGGAGACCATAGGGGGGCTTTCGCGTGGAACTCAGCGACCTGCACACCATGTCTCGCCGCCGTGTCATGCAGTTGGGCGGGTTGTCGGCCGGTGCCGTGCTCATCGGTTCGGCGCTCGGACGCGGTGCGCACGCCGACCCGATGGACCCGGGCGGTGACGGCGCATCCGACGGTGATCCACATTTCACCTCCAGGTTCGATCACTCGCGATCGACCGCGCAGGCTGCGGGCGAGACCTCCTACAACGGCTGGCCGATCGGGACACCGGCCTCGTCGATCGGAGTCGTCTCCTATTACGCGCCCGGAACGTCCATCCTCATCCCTGTCAAGTCCGGCGATGTCGCCACCGTGATGATGTACGTCGCGGGTCGCTTCAATGCCGAGGTCGAGGGTCTGCGCGCCGGTCAGGTCTGGGGATACGACTACCGGCGGAATGTCAACAATCCTAGCGTGTGGTCCAACCACGCCTCCGGCACTGCGATGGATCTCAACGCTGTGCTGCATCCGAATGGTGCGAAGAACACCTTCAACCAGGCGCAGGTCGCGGCGATCCGCCGAATTCTCGCCTTTTGCGGTGAGGTCATCTACTGGGGCGGTGACTACCGCGGCACGACGGACGAAATGCATTTCGAGATCGATGTTCCGCCGGGGGATTTCAGATTGTCAGCGTTGGCCGCACGAATTCGCGGCGGGCCGACCCAACCGGGCTGCAGCAGCGCCAGCTTTCATGACGGCCGTTATGACTATTTCGGGGTCGGCGGCGGTGGGTACATCTATCAGAGTGGTTCCTATGACGGCACCAATTTCAGCGGCTGGACCGCGCCGGTCGGGGCCGGATTCAAGTCGACGATTGCCCTGACAATCCACGACGGCCGCTACGATCTCTTCGGAATCGGAACCGACGGCGGGGCTTACCATATTAGCTGGGACCGAGGCTGGGCCCCGGGTTTCAGCGCGCTGGGTGGTCGCTTCCAGGGCGGCCTTGCCGCGACATATCACGAGGGCCGCCACGACGTCTTCGGGACCGGCACGGACGGCTACATCTATCAATGCGGTTCGTATGACGGCAACAGTTTCAGTGCCTGGGAGCAGCCAGTTGGTGGCGGGTTCAAGTCGACACCGGCCGTGACCTATCACGGTGGACAATACGACGTCTTCGCAATGGGCACGGACAATGCTTTTTACCGCATGAGCTGGAACAGGGGCTGGCAACCGAGGGTGAAATACATTGGCCGTGCAATGTCCGCCGGCCTGTCCGCGACGTATCACGACGGTCGTTACGATGTGTTCGGGGTCGGCACCGACGGGGTGCTCTACCAGAATATCTCCGAGGACGGCGTCAAGTATTCCGGTTGGGGCGCTCCGGTGGGACGTGGGTTCAGGTCAACGCCGGCGGCGATCTATCACGACGGACGGTACGACTTGTTCCTGCAGGGCGCGAATGCCGTGATGAATCACGTGTACTGGGCCGGCGGTTGGTCGCCGGTGAGCTCCATCGGCGGATTGTTCCTGCCCTGAGAGCGCTGCACCGCGCGAATTACTGGCCGGTCAACAATTCCCACGTTTCGCTGGCATAGGTGTCCCATGTTCTCGGCGGCCGGGATCTTGCCTCCCGGGAGAGCCGCGCGTGGAGTTCGTCGTCGATGAGCATAGAACGCATGCCATCTGCGATGGAATGGTCGTTGCGGGGATCGACGAGCACCGCACCGCCTCCGGCGTCGGCGATCTCCTTCATGGAACCGAAATTGGACGTCACCACCGGAGTGCCGCAGGACAGCGATTCCGCGACGGGAAGGCCGTAGCCCTCGTTGAGCGACGGGAAGATGGTAAATCTGGCTACTCGGTAGCCGCCCCACAATATGTCATCGGAAGCCGCGGAGACCGCTTCCACCGGACGGCCGATCGCCTGCAATCCGGCGAGGGTTTCGGTGAAAGTCTCACTGTTCCAAGAGTTGCCACCGATGAAACTGAGGCTGAACAGTTGTCCCTCACGCCAGAGCAGTTCAGCTGCGTGCAGCACGGCGAGGTGGTTCTTGCGCGGTTCGTGACTGCCGACAACGAGCACCAGCGGCAATACGCCCACCTGCAATCTGGCGCGCGCCGCCGCGGTGGCGGCCGGGTTCTCCGGTGGCGCCTGGTTGGGAAGTACGATCGATTCGATCCTGGGTCCGGCAAGTCCCGTGCCGGCAAGCATTGCGCGCCAGCCGCGATACTCCGCTGCCGCCGCCGCCGAAACGGGTGCGATGACTCGTGCGTATTTGGCCGCCGCGAGGTTGCGGGCGAAGCCGGGGACAAGTCCTTCGTGGCTCGTTTCTGCGGTGGTGATCGGCACCAGGTCGTGGCCGATCATGTTCAGCGTGCTACCGGAATGCATGGCCATTGTTTGCAAGTGAGCCGCGCGGACGACCTCGGCGGCCAGTTCTGGAAGAATGTAGGTGCAGCGCCACGGAACGATGGTCGGATCGTCGTCCGGAATCTCGACCGGTGGTCCACCCCATCTCGCCCGGTGGCTCTCACTCGGAGTGAGCGCGCGCATCGCGGACATGTCTTCCCGCCAGCCGACCAGGACGACGTTCTGTGTCTGGAACCAACGGCGGGTCACTTCCCGGGTCACCCGCTGGATGCCGGTGGCAAAGTCCGCACGGGACGTGTGCTGCACGTCGACCAGCTTCCGCCCGGCCAGGATCCGCACCGTCAGCCAACTCTGCGGGGCGTCCGGCTCGCGCATCCTGGAGGAGATGACGTCGATGACCGCCCCGTCGGTGCCGTCGAGCTCAGCGCTCCTGACGACCGCCTCGACACGGCCCATACTGGGCAGCCGTCCGTCGATGGTGGCAAGCAGCAGCCACGCTCCGGCACCGTACATCGGGGTCAGCGACTGAATGAGTGAGGTCACAGCGGTCGATGTGTCTTCCCGATCGACCTGAACGCCGGTCAGTGCTCGGACAATCTCGGTGACACGTTGCCGAACGGCCTCGCCGACTCGCGGATCGAGTTCATCGATCTCCGCAACGAGTTCGGCGATCCGGTCGCGGGATTCGGGTGTGGCGCGCGTCCGACGCCGGTTGATTCGTTCAACGATCGTTCTGACGGCCATTGCGGGTTCCCCCAATCAGCTCATCGAGTTCCGGCTCGACGAGGTTCTCCCATAGCTCGTCGGCGTAGTCCTGCCACGTGCGTTCGGGCCTCGCCGCGATTTCGGCACGAAGACGTTCCAGGACAACCGGATCGGTGAGCAGAATCCGCATCGCATTGGTCAAGGACGGGTGATCGCGCGGATCGATCAGCAGCGTGCCACCCTGGCCGCCGATCTCGGCGGTGGATCCGAAATTCGAGGTGATCACGGGTGTTCCGTGCAGCAGTGATTCGGCGACGGGTAACCCGAACCCCTCGTGGAGGGAGGGGAAGACAGTGAAAGCGGCAGAGGAGTAGGCTCTTTCCAGCTCGGCCTCCGGTACTGCACGGCGAACCTGGAGCGGCCGACCGACCAGCTGTAGCGCGGCGGTTCTGCGGGGGAATTCGTCCCCCCAGCCGCTGCCCCCGATGAACAGCAACGAGAACCGAAGGCCCTCGCGCCACAGGATCTCAGCGCTGTGCAGGATCGCCAGGTGGTTCTTGCGTGGTTCGTGGCTGCCGACCACCAGCACCATCGGATCGCCGTCCCCGCTCGGGCTCTTGACGCTGAACGCGGCTGTCGACGGCGATCCCAACGCGACCTCGACGACCTGCGGACCAGGCAAACCCTGAGTGGCAAGTGCCCGGACGAACCCGTTCATTTCGGCAGTCGCTGCGGCGGAAACTCCCGCCATGCGAGCGGCGAACTTCACCGAAGTGAGATACCTGACGAACTTGCTGGAATCCTCGCTCGGCACCATGTCCGCGGAGACGACGGGAATCGCATCGTGTGCGACGCCGACCAACCGGTTCCCGGAATAGTCGCCGATGGCGGCCAGCCGGTCGGCAACTTCGCCGGCCGGCACCTCCACCATGACAACGACACTGCGCCAGGGGATGAGGATCCGCGGCGGCGGGTCCAGGGTCGTCGGCTCTGCGGTCGCGTCGGTGTGGCGCCCTCCGCGCTGACCACTGAGCCATCCCACCACGCGGTCGAGTTCGGTCGGCAGCAGTCGACGAAGCGCGCCGCCGGCTTCGGTCCATCCGGTCGGAACAACGTCCCGTTGGGCCCTCCACAACGGCAGCAGGCTCCGCGACACCCGTTGGATCCCGGTGTGCAGGTCCGATTTCGCGGTGTGATCGACGTCCACCACGACGCCGTGGTGCAGGATCTCCACGGTCGCGCCCGGTTCACCGCGGTCCGACACGATCGATCGACAGCTGTCGAGCAGGCCGATCGCAGACCCCGTGTGATCGCGGAGTTCCAGCATCCGACGGACGCGGTCGACGTCGTTGCGCGTCGGAAATGCGGCGCAGATCGCCGTCACCAGCAGCCAGATCCGATCGTTGGTCGGATGGGCGGCCACCGATGCCACCAGGAGGTCGAGGGTGAGCCCAGCGTCGGCCGCAGGGTCGGGATCGCGGGCGGGAGGAGGGCCGTCCAGCAGGTGCGGCAGCACACTCCGCAGCCGCAGACCCAGTGCCACTTCATTACTCGTCTCGCGCTCGGCAACGACGAGGGTGCTGGGCTGGTCCGATGGCGCGGTCAAGGACTCGTCCGGCTCGTCAGTCTCCGAACCCAGCGCAATGGTGTGGTGACGCGCCATGAGGTGGTCTGGCGAATTGCCACGAGTTCTGCACGAGCAAGACTGAGTTGCTCATCGACGAACTTGATGTGATTGATGTGCAGTGCCATCTGTCGACGCAGCGCCGCGCTGTCCTGGGTAGGCGTTCCCTGCGCCCACGCCCTGATGGCGATGGAGCGCCACTGGATGATTGCGGCCAGGTTCTGCTGATCCCGTTGTCGTGCGTCCTCTTTGGCTCGGTCTCTTTCATGGTTGAGTCGGTCCCTTTCCACTGCCAACCCGTCGCGTGCGGCAGCCAAGTCCGCGAGAGTCTGATGGAGTCGCTGGATCTCTTGCTCGCGCAGTTCGCCTTGATAGGTGCGGTATCCGTCCAGGATATTGGCCGGTGCGCTCAACAGAGCCGCCAGTTGATCCAGTCTCTCCTCGGCAACATAGAACCGGGACAGCCCGTCGAACAGGCAGAACCGATATCCCGCCTCCAGCACCAGGGATTCCCATGATTCGTGGGTCGGCTCGGTTGTCTGTGGTCTGGTCGCCTCGACGACGAGCACCCAAGGTCGCCACTTCCTCAGGTCGACGGTGCCCAACACGTCGCGCTCGGAGCCTTCGGTATCGACCACCATGAAATGGATTTCGGCGTCCTGCCAGCCGGCATCGGACAGGATGTCGTCGAGCCGGCGCGCCGACACCGTTACCTCTTCGACCGCCCAACCAGCCGCCCGGTGATCCTCGCCGACGTCGTCCATGAGGGTGGACAGGCCGGTGTCGGCAATCTGGTGAAGTGTTACCGTCCCGCTCTGGTCGCCGCTCACGGCCGCTTCGATCATGATGTCGCGAGGTCGCATCAATCGCTGCTTCTCCGCGTAATCGTGCACCGGGTCGATGGTGATTCCGCGCCAGCCACGCTGGTAGAAAGCGTAGGTCACGGAGTCCGCCACCGGATCGTTCGCGCCGACGTCGACGTACCGGCCCTCAACGATCGCGCCCAACGCCCGGTAAAGGACCACGTCCTCGCCGTTTTGCGCGTAGGAGATGAATGCGGCTGTGCTCACCCGGACACGGTACCTCCTCGACTGTGAAGGGCGGAGCGCGGACAGGCCTGTCTGCCGGGTCGCAATGGCGACGCCGGGTGGGTTCAGCCCGGCGGTTTGCTGACGAAATACCGGTACCCATCCCAGTGATGCCCGCCGCTGAGACTGGGTAGTACGTCGGCGATCTGGCCGCCGGACCGGACCACCGCAGCCTCGACCCGGTCCCGGGTGAGCCCGTTCATCGAGAACGGCGCGGGTTCTTCGGCAGCGGCGGGCGCCGTGTTGAGCATGGACCGTATGCGCTGCTGCAGCCGTCCACGGGGTCGACGAACCACAACGTTCACCGACACCGGACTCGATCCGCAATCGGCGAACCATGCCACCTGTTCTTCCACCAGGTCGATGTCGAGAAGGTAAGTGCCTGCCGCGGGTGGCGCCGTCACCGTCAGATCCACCGAGACTGTCTGTCCGGCAGCCAGTCCCTCATGCATGACCGTTCTGGCGTCGTCCCGGACGACCATCACGGCGCTGTCCGGCGCGCGCCAGTGGTTGCCAGCGGCCAGCCAGCATCC
>JBBQGJ010000032.1:0-32720 GCA_038322925.1 Mycobacteriales bacterium | reverse complement strand
GGGACTTCCGTGACGGGATTGTGTAGGAACTCGATCGTCACGGGGCGTCCCCTGTCGTCCCATCAGCAACACTTGTCACATCCGTCACACACGTAACCGCTGGTCAGCGGCCCTCAACACCGACCTTGCCGAGCCCCTGCCTCGATCGACCGGCGGCATGTCCGCGGCAGGACAAAAGGCATCGTTTTTCAGAAGGTCCGCGATCTTGAACGTGGGCGCGACCAGGGGCAGGTTCGACGGCCCGGCCAACGGTGGACTCTCGCGAGATTTCGCATGTCTGGATCCCTTTCACATTCGTGGCCGCCCAGTGCGGCCTCGAAGAAAAGGGCACGCTCGATCCGTCCGCGGGACGTTGTTCCACAGAAATGCGCAACGGGACCGGATCGCGAGAAGTCGGTGCTGGCAGACAATCACCGGGTCCGACCGCGGTCGCATGGCCACGGGAGCGGGGCCTACCGCATCAGCCAGGTGTCCTTCGATCCCCCGCCCCGCGACGAATTCACCAGCAGCCCATCGGATTCCAGAGCGACCCGGGACAATGCCACCTCGGGTATGGCCACGGCACCGTCGGCTCCCGCCAGCGCGAACACCCGAAGGTCGACATGCCGCGGTGCCAGCCCGAGGGGAGTCAGAGTCGGGTGCGAGGAGAACCGGATCACTTCCTGGGCGATGAAGCGCTCGGGCGCAGCCGCCACCGACGCCTGCATCTGCCGGATCTGCTCATCGGTCATCTCGGGCCCGATCATCACCCCCGCTCCCCCGGATCCGTCGACGGGCTTGACCACCAACTCGGCAAGCCTGTCCCGAACCGCCTCGTACTGGCCCGGATCTGCCAGCACCCATGTCCCGACATCGGCGATCACAGGCTTCTCGCCGAGGTAATAGTCGATCATGGTGTGGACGAACGCATAGGTTGCCTTGTCGTCGGCCACACCATTGCCCGGCGCATTGGCGATCGACACCGTCCCAGCGCGAGACGCGTCCTGCAGCAACCTGTTCACTTCGGGCGCCACCGCAGGGCCGGCAATGATCTCGTCGTCCGCCAGCCGCCGGTAGAGCACATCGACGCCGATCGACCGGCCGTCCACCGTCGCGGTGATCCCGTCGGCGTCGCCGGCCAG
The DNA here is from genome assembly GCA_038322925.1 of Mycobacteriales bacterium. Lineage (GTDB taxonomy): Bacteria > Actinomycetota > Actinomycetes > Mycobacteriales > Nakamurellaceae > Nakamurella. The sequence continues at coordinate 31,599 of JBBQGJ010000032.1, read as the reverse complement.
GTCGGCGGGGGTGACGACCGGAACGCCCATCGCCCGTGCCAGCAGGGTGTGCTCGTACCAGGCCGAGTTGGCCGGCCCGTCGGACAGCAGGGCGACTTGCGGCGTTTCCCGCCGGCACCGCGGCGGCGCCGCGGCCGTCAACGCCTCGAGCAGCATCGCACCAACGTGCTCCGGCGATCGCACGCCGTCCCAGGGGTACAGCATTGGCAGCGCCGCCGCCGCGGTTCGCCGGTTGGCCACTGCGTACCCCAGTCCGGACGGAACCCGCAGGTTGTCCTCGAGCACCACCCACTCACCCGACGGCGGGTGCAGCAGGTCGAAACCGAGCACGGTTGCGCGCGGCCGACCGCCGGGCGCAAGGTCCCGCGCGCCCGGGAGAAAGCCCGGGCATTGCTGGACCACCCAGTCCGGCATCAGCCCGTCCCTGACGATCTGGGCCTGGTCGTAGACGTCGTCGAGAAACGCGTTCAGCGCCCGGGTGCGCTGCCGCAGCCCCGCGCTGATCCGCGCCCAGTCCGCTCCGGACAGTAGCCGCGGTATCGGATCCAGCGGGAAGGGCTGCTCCTGCACGACCCCGTCGATGTCGGTGGTGAACACGATGCCTTCGGCGGCCCGCAGCCGGTCGAGTTCCGTCGCGGCGTTGCGGAGCCCGCTGATACCGGCACCGTCCAACGCGGCGATGACGTCGACGTAGCCGGGCCGGATCTGTCCGTCCGGGTCGACCGCCTCGTCGAGCGGCCCGGCCGGATAACCACCCAGCACACCCGTCACCCGATCCACCGTTCGTGCCACCTGGTCACCACTTTCGACAATTCGATCCGGGCCGCGCGGCCGACGATGGTGTGGCCCTCACCGGGTAGCAACAACAATTCGGTCGGCACGCCGGACACGGACAGCGCGTCGTGCGCGCGCACCGATTCGATCACCGGCACGTTGGTGTCCTGTTCACCGTGCACCAACAAGGTGGGTGCCAGCACCTCGTGCATCCGGTGCAATGGCGAAAGGTCGTACAGCATCTCGGCATCCGCTCGAGGGTCGCCGTACTCCGTCACCGAGGCTGCGGCCATCCACGGCTCGGTTTCGGCGAAGAACGCCGCGAAGTCGGACATTCCTGCGTGGGACGACCCGGAGGCGAACATCTTCGGCCAGCGGGTGAGCGCGGTCAGCGCGAGGTACCCGCCGTAGGACCAGCCGTGCACGCCGATCTGGCCGGGAATTGCCAGGCCCGCGTCGACCAGGAAGTTCACGGTCGCCGGCACGTCCTGGAACGAGGACTCCCTGGCGCCGAGATCGTCCATCGCGGTGAATGTCCGGCCGTACCCCGTCGAACCGCGGACGTTGGGTGCGATCACCGCGAACCCGGCCGCCACCAGCGACTGGATCAGGATCGAGAATGCCGGGCGCTCCTGGCTTTCCGGGCCACCATGCAGCACCACTACGGACGGCATCGGGCCGGCTGCGCCGTCCGGGCGGTACAGCAAGCCGGTGAGCGACAATCCGTCCAGGGACGGATACCGGACCTGCTCGGGTTCGGCCATGGACTCCCGCGGGAGATCGGCGGCCGGCATCCCGACGAGCGGATGCGGGCCGCTGTGACTCGTCGCGAATTCCGGGGCCCGGGAATCGAAACGGTGATCGGGATCGGGCACAGGATCAGAACTGTCCCAATCCAGCCGGTACAGGCTCCGGGGTCGGGTCGGCGAGGTCAGTTCCACGACGGCGGACCGCCCGTCCGGACGCACCGACCAGCCCGGCATCACCTGCGCGCCGAGGTCGAACTGGTAGCCGTTGCCGGTGACCAGATTTCGGATTTCCGGAACGCTGCTGCCATCGACATTCCAGACCAGGAAGACGCTGTGCCCACCGGACAGCACCGCGTAGGACTCGAGGTCGGCATCCGCCCGCTCGGCCAGCACCCGGCATGGTCCCGGGCTGCCGTCGGCGGCGAGCGCGACCACCGCCAGCACAGTCCGCTCCCGCCCGGCGTTGGTCCGCAGATAGACGGCCGAACCATCCGCACTGAATCGTCCGTCCTCGGCCAGATCCGTTCCCTCGTCAGGGAAGTCGGCGGCGAGCAATCGCTGAACGGTCCCGGCGCTGCCGTGGGCGTCGTCGATGTCAGTGATGTCGGCGATGACCAGGTGCCGACGCCCCCGCGAACCCCGGCGCGCGATGATCCGGGAGGCATCCGGGGACACCGACGTCACCGTGAGGAAGCCGCCGCTGGCGACGGTGCGCAACTCTCCAGTGACGACGTCGACCAGGCAGACGTCGGCTCCGGGTCCTTGACCGTCGGCGACGGAGAACGCATAGGTGTTCGGCACAGTCGTCCAGCAGCCGGCGAAAACCGTTGCCAGGTAGTCCGTCCCGGCCAGCGCCCGGGCTCCGCTGCCGTCCGGTCTAACGACATGCAATTCGGCGCGGATCAGTCCGTTCGGTGACACCAGGTACGCAAGCCACTGCCCGTCCGGTGACCAGGCGACCGAGACGACCTCCTCGTCGGGTAGCGATACCTGCCGCGGAACTGGAGTGACATCCGTTGCCAGGCTGAGCACTTCGAGCCTGGGCAGGCCCGACCGGTCGGTGACGTAGGCAACCTGCTCGCCGTCCGGGGACAACGACGGGCACCAGGCGCCGGCCACTCCGGCGATCTCCGCGACCCCACCGGTGGTTCGGCCGGCCACCCTGCCGCCGATGGGCTCGGGCGGCGCCGCAGTGGGAGTCACGGTGTCGGTTACAGTGGGAGTATCGAACACCCGCTCAGCCGATTCCGTGCCGCTGCAGCCACATCTCCAGCAGGCCCAGCTGCCAGAGCTGGTTGGAACCCAAGGTGGTCCGGTTCTTGTTGGGATCGGCCAGCAACATCTCGACGTAGTCCGGCCGGAACAGGTCCCGCTGCTTGGCCGCGGGCGCGGCCAGCGCGTCCCGCACACGTTCCAGGTAGAGGCCTTCCAGGTTGATGATCGCCGGGACCGGGAAATGGCCCTTCTTGCGGTCGATCACCGCCGCGGGCAACACCTTTCGGGACGCCTCCTTCAGTACCCCTTTGCCGCCGTGCGCCAGTTTCAGCTCCGGCGGGCAGGCCGCTGCGACCTCCGCGAACTGGTGGTCCAGGAACGGTGTCCTGGACTCGAGGCCCCAGGCCATCGTCATGTTGTACACCCGCTTGACCGGGTCGTCGACCAGCATGATCTGCGAGTCCAGCCGCAGCACCTTGTCCAGCGCAGTCGTCGCCCCCGGCCGATCCAGGTGTTCGCGGGCGAACTCCCGGCTCGGGTCGTTGTCCGTCATCCAGCGCGGTTGCAGGATCTTGGCCAGGGTGGCGCGGTCGCGGTCGAAGAAATGGGCGGCGTAGACCCCCAGCGCCTGCTCGGGCGACACGTCGGCCAGCGGCGGGTACCAGTCGTAGCCGGCCAGCAGCTCGTCGGCCCCCTGGCCGGACTGCACGACCGTCAGATGCTGCGACACCGCCTGGGAGAGAAGGTAGAACGCGATGCAGTCATGGCTGACCATCGGTTCGCTCATCGCCCCGACGGCACCGTCCAGGCCGTCCAGCACCGTGCTCGAGGGCATCAGCAATTGGTGATGGTGCGTGTCGAATTCTTTGGCGACCAGATCGGAGAACTCGAATTCGTCGCCTTCCCGGTCGCCGACCCGTTCGAATCCGATGCTGAACGTCTGCAGCCCGTGCTGACCGGCGTCGGCCAGCAGCGCCACGATGACACTCGAATCGATGCCACCGGAGAGCAGCACCCCGACCGGCACGTCGGCGACCATCCGCCGCTGCACCGCGGTCTGCAAGGCGGACAGAACCAGGTCCTGCCAGTCGGACTCGGACATCCCGGCGTACTTGTCCTGCCTGGTGTGCTCCGGCGACCAGTAGGTCAGGTCGGAGAACCGGCCGTCCGGTTCGTAGCTGCGCACCGTTGCCGGCGGGAGTTTGCGAACGCCGGCCAGGATGGTCAGTGGGGCCGGGACCACGGCGTGGAACGTCATGTAGTGGTTCAGCGCCACCGGGTCGATCGAGGTGTCGATGTCGCCGCCGGCCAGCAGCGCGGGCAGCGAGGAGGCGAAACGCAGCCGGCCCGGACGTTCGGCCAGGTAGAGCGGCTTGATCCCGAGCCGGTCGCGGCCCAGCACCAGTCGGCCGCTCTCCCGCTCCAGAACCGCGAACGCGAACATCCCGAAGAAGTGATCGACGCAGCATTTGCCCCACCGGTGGTAGGACTTCGCGACCACCTCGGTATCGGAGGTGGAGAAGAAGCGGTAGCCGTAGCCGCGGAGCTCTTCGCGCAGGTCCTGGTAGTTGTAGATGCAGCCGTTGAAGACCGTCACCAGGCCCAGTTCGTGGTCCACCATGGGCTGGGCACCGGTCTGCGACAGGTCGATGATCGCGAGTCGGCGGTGCGTCAGCGCGACCGGACCCTCATGCCAGAGGCCGTGCCCGTCCGGGCCGCGCGGGGCCATCACCTCGGACACGCAGGCCAGCGCATCGACGTCAGCAATGCCGCCGTCGAACCGGATCTCGCCGCTCAAGCCGCACACGATGTGATCCCCCTCGTGATGTGGGCGCGCGGAACGCCCGGTTTGATGCACCGAAGCTACCCGCGGGATATGCCCGTGAGGTTTCGGGTTCAAACGATCACGGTCAGTCATCGGCCGACGTGACCGCCCGGCGCGGCCAGCGCGGAGGTCGGTCAGGCCAGCCCCAGTGACTTCATCCGCTCGGCGTGACCCATCTGCAGGCGGCGGAACAGCGCCGCGATACCGGCAAGATCACCGGACCCGGTGACGATGAGCTCGGCCAGCTTGTCCCGGTCGGCGACCACGTACTGGGCCTGGGTGAGCGCCTCGCCCAGCAACCGCCGGCCCCACAGCGCCAGCGGCCCGGTCAGCCGCGGGTCGGCCTGGCAGGCCTTGCGCACCTCGCGGACGGCGAAGGCCGAGTGACCCGAATCACCCAGCACCTCGACGACAAGGTCACGGGTCTCCGGGTCGATCCACTCGGCGATCTCCCGGTAGAAATCGGCCGCCAAGCCGTCACCGACGTGTGCCTTGACCAGCGACTCCAGCCAGGAATGCGGCGCGGTCGAATCGTGGAACGCGTCGAACGGCGCGATGAACGGCGCCATCGCATCCTCGGCGGCGATGCCCTTGGCCTCCAGGTGGCGGACCAGGGCGCGGAAATGTCCCATCTCCGCGACCGCCATCTGCGACAAGGCGACCCGGCCGGACAAGGTAGGGGCATAGCGGGCGTCCGCCGCCATCCGGTCGAACGCCGACAGTTCGCCATAGGCAAGCACTCCGAGCAGATCGATGACGGCCTGCTCCGGGGGATGCTTCTCGGTGCGTGCCGCCCGCTGCGCGTCCGTCATGACCACTCCGTCCAAGATTCCGCCTGTGCGGGGCAGTGAACCCTGGTGTCGAGTCCGCCGCACCGCCGACATCACCAACGAGCGTAGAGGGCGCCTTCGCCTCCCGAGGCCAGAACCGGATCGGGTCTTGTCATGGGATCCAACAATGGGATCGACGCTGTGTGATCGAACAAATGCGTTTGAGCAGGTAGAATGGTGGTGACAAGCGGTGCACCTACGGCGCCGCTGCACTGTGCGCGCGTCGCCCACCGCTCGATCCGAACGATCGAACCCACGGTGCGGCCGTACGGCTCGGGTTCGGCTTGCATGCCCTGTGAGATGCCAAGAACCGCCCTTCGCCTGCAGCGTGAACGCGCGCTGACGCGAGGAAGGCCCTGCCCACCGAACATGACCAGCCCAACATCGAACCCGACATCGAACCCGACAGCGAGTACGTCAACGAGCCCAGTACCGAGCCCAGAATCGATCCCAGCGACGGGCATTCCGGACCCCGACGGTGTGATCGCCGACGCCGCCATCGACCCGGCCGACGCAGCCATCTCCCACCCGCTGATCGGTGACGCCAAGGTCGAGGAACAGGCTCCCACCTTCGTCGAACTCGGCGTCGACCCACGCATCGTCCGTGCACTGAACGAATCCGGCATCGAGCGGACCTTCGCCATCCAGGCGTTGACCCTGCCGATCGCACTGGGCGGCGCCGACCTGATCGGTCAGGCTCGCACCGGCATGGGGAAGACTCTCGGCTTCGGCGTCCCGCTGCTGCAGCGGCTCGCCCTGGACGACGGCCTGACGCTGACCGCCAACGGAAAGCTGCCCGCCGGGCGCGCCCCCCGCGCGCTGGTGATGGTGCCGACCCGCGAGCTGTGCGTACAGGTCACCCGCGACCTGCACCAGGCCGCCAAGTACATGGGGCTCGCGGTGACCTCGGTGTACGGCGGTCGCGCCTACGAACCGCAGATCACCGCCCTGCACAACGGAGTTGATCTGGTTGTCGGCACCCCGGGCCGGCTGCTGGACCTGGCCAACGGCGGCCATCTGGTGCTGGGCGCCGTCAAGGTGCTGGTGCTGGACGAGGCGGACGAGATGCTCGACCTCGGTTTCCTGCCGGACATGGAGCGGGTGCTCGGCATGGTGCCGGACGTGAAGCAGACCATGCTGTTCTCGGCGACCATGCCGGGCCCGATTCTCACCCTGGCGCGCACCTTCATGGCCCAGCCGACGCACATCCGCGCCGAGCTGGCTGCCGAGGGCCAGACGCACACGCTGACCAAGCAGTACGCCTACCGGGCGCACGCGCTGGACAAGGTGGAGATGCTGGCCAGGGTCTTGCAGGCCAGGAACCGGGGTCTGACGATGGTGTTCACCCGCACCAAGCGCACCGCCGCGAAGGTGGCCGACGATCTGATCGAACGTGGCTTCGCCGCCGCCGCCGTGCACGGCGACCTCGGCCAGGGCGCTCGCGAGCAGGCGCTGCGTGCGTTCCGCTCCGGCAAGGTCGACGTGCTGGTCGCGACCGACGTCGCGGCCCGCGGTATCGACGTCGACGACGTCACGCACGTCATCAACTACCAGTGTCCGGAAGAGGACAAGACCTACATCCACCGCATCGGGCGCACCGGGCGGGCCGGAAAGACCGGGGTCGCCGTCGCGTTCATCGATTGGGACGACGTCCCGCGCTGGAAGTTGATCAACGAGTCGCTTGGCCTGGACATGGCCGACCCGCTGGAGACCTATTCCACCTCCAAGCACCTGTACGAGGAATTGGACATCCCCGAAGGCGTCACCGGCCGATTGCCACGAGCCCAGCGCACCAGGGCCGGGCTGGACGCCGAGGTGGTCGAGGATCTCGGCGAGACCGGTGGGCACCGCAGCCGACCGTCCGGAGCTACCCGCGGGCGCGGCACCGGCTCGGGGCGGACGCGTACCCGCACCAGCAGCGCTTCCACGGAGACGCCCCCGGTCGCCCCGCAGGCCGCTGCGCAAGGCGCGGCATCGGTGGACGCCGATGCGGCCCCCGCCCGCCGCCGCCGTCCCCGTCGGCGGACCCGTGGCGGCGCGCCCGCCGACGCGCAGAGCGCGGCCGGCTGAACCAGCTCACTCAGCAGTGTTGCGTAGGCTCGCGCGGTGACCATGAGCCCTGGCCGCCGTCGGCGGATCGACCGGCTCATGGCCGCGGTCATCGCTGTGCTGGTGGTCGGTGTCGGGGTCGCGGTGTATCTGAACAGCGACGTCCGCGCGACGACCTCGGTGCTCGGCCCGACCACGCCGGCCCCGGACGTTCCCGACACGGTGCCGAACACGCTGACGCAGCGCTGGAGCCTGGCCACCAACCCCGACCTGGGATCGGTGGCCTCACCGTACGGCGTGGTGATCACCGCCGACGACCACACGGTGACCGGGCACGACGCCGTCTCCGGCGAGTTCCGCTGGTCCTACGGCAGGGAGAACCTGCCGCTCTGCGCGATCGGGTCCGGTGACGTGGACGCCCCAGGAGTGACCAGGCGCGGCAAGGTGCGCGGCGTCATGGTGCTGTCGGAGAAGAACGGCTATTGCTCGCAGGTCATGTTGCTCGACCCGGACACCGGGGCACGGCACTACTACCGGACGAGCCCCAACCAGGTCGGCGGATCGCTGGCGTTCGGCGGGCCCTACGCGGCCTGGATGGGCCCCACCCTGGTCGAACTCTGGCGGGACGACCTGGTGCGCACCATCCAGTACGGCGACGAACCGACCCCGCCCAAGCCGAACGCCACCCACACCGGCTGCACCTTCACCGACATCGCGCTGGCCGACGATCAGTTCGCCACCGTCGAGCACTGTGTTGATGCAAATGCGGCTGATGCAAATGCGGCTGATGCAAATGCGGCTGATGGAGGTGCAGTTGATGGAAATGCGGCCGGACAGGGCGGCAACGCGCAGTTGGTGGTCAACTGGGCGACCCCCGACTCCGCTCCCGACAAGCCCGACGGCCAGGACGTGTTCAAGCACGAGCCGCGGGCGGACATCGACACCGGCTCCCCCGCGGCCCGGATCGTCGGCATCACCGCCGACCGGGTGGCCGTGCTGGTGTCCGCACCCGAGCCAGCGGTAGTGGTGTACGACAGCTCCGGCGCGGAGCAATCCCGCGGGCCCGTCGACATTCCCGCCGAGCAGATCGTCGCCGCCGACCAACTGACGGCGGCCGGCGGCACCTCGCCGACCCCGTCGGTGGTCAACGGCGATGCGCGGTACTCCCTCATCGGCGACCACCTCATCGCGGTGACGAGCCAGCAGATCACCACCGACGCCCCAGCGACATCATCGACGACGGCATTGGAAAGCCGCGAACCGCCGACCATTTCGGTGTTCGCCACCTCCACCGCGACGTCGGGGTCGGAATCGGGATCGGGATCGGCATCGGAGCCGCCCGCCCAGGTTCAGGTCGATGACCTGGACTTCGCCTGGAGCAAGGCCGGTGCGTTGGGCCTGCCCGCGGTGATCGGCGACCGGCTGCTGATGCCCGTCGACGCCGGGCTGGCGGTGTTCGCGGCCGCGAACGGCAACCCCGGCATCGTGCCCACGACCATCCCGGTCGACCGCGGCGGGTACGCGGGTCGGGTCGACGCGACAGCGGTCGGGGGCATGATCATCGAGGCCCGCGGTGGCCGGGTCGTCGGCTTGTCATGACGGACCGGCAGGGGCCAAGCAGACACGCGTTCCGGCCCTCGAACGGCCGGCGGAACGGCCCCTGTCGCTGCACGGCCGGCTCACCGCCACCACACCCACCAGATGACGGTCAGACAGCCGACGATCACCGCCAGGTCGGCGGCCACCCGCGCACCTGGCGGCCAGCGGCGTCCCAGCCGCACCACGAGCTCCCCGACCGCGCCGACCAGCAGCTGAGCGAACACCCGCGACCAGCCCGGTCCGTCCGCCGCGCCCAGCCCTGCCCGGTCCAGCACGGTTGGCGCGGTGGCGGCCATCACCAGCAACACCAGCCCCACCACCACAGTTCCCGCGCTGAACAAACCGGCGACGACGTCCAGCATCCGCACGGCTCGCCCTGGCGTGCTCACACCGGCGAGCCGACCGGGCCGACCGGAGGGGTGACCCCGCTGGTTCGCGAGATCAGTTCGGCCAGAGTTTCCGCGGTGGTCGTCTCCTGGCCAAGCCGCAGTTTCTTGTTGTGACCGTGGTAGTCCGACGATCCGGTGGTGAGCAGCCCGAGCCCGGCGGCGATGGACCGCAGTTCCGCGCGTTCGGTCTCGTCATGATCGGGATGGTCGACCTCCAACCCGGCGAGGCCGCGTGCGGCCAGGTCCCGGATCTTCTCGACGGTCAGGGCACGGAACTCGCCGCGGCCTCTCGGGTGGGCGATGACGCTCACCCCACCGGCCGCGTCGATCATCTCGATCGCGGTGAACAGGTCGGTGTCCGCCTTCGGCACGTAGTAGGGCCCGCGGCCGGCCAGGTACGACTCGAACGCCTCGTTGACGCTGGACACCACGCCGGAATCGACCAGTGCCCGCCCGATGTGCGGCCGCCCGACGGGGGCGCCGTCGGCGATCTCCATCACCTGCTCGGCGGAGATCGGCACACCGGCGGCGACCATCTTCGCCACGATGGCCATGCCGCGGTGCAGCCGTTCGCCACGCAGCCTGGCCTGTTCGCTGACGATCGCGGGGTGCAGCGGATCGAACAGGTAGCCCAGCAGGTGCACGCTGACCGTGCGGGGGCCGACCGGCACCACGGTCGAGAACTCGGCGCCGCGGATCAGCGTGAGATGGTCGGGACGGGTCTGCAGCGCGGGCTTCCAGCCGCCGGTGTTGTCGTGGTCGGTGATCGCCAGTACGTCGAGGCCCGCACCGTCCGCGGCAGCCATCAGTTCGGCGGGCGAGTCCGTGCCGTCCGAGGCGGTCGAGTGGGCGTGCAGGTCGATGATCATCGCGACCATCCTGCCCGGCGGCGCTGTGCGCCCGCGCCTCGGGGCACGTCAGTGGGCCGATCCCGCGCTCGCGGGTAGCCTGACCTGTGCAGACGCGCACCGGTGCGCGCCCTTCGGATGAAGGAGGCTGTTCATGGCCGTGCTGCCGTCCTTGCCGTCGTTGCCATCGTTCGTGCCGAGCGTGCACCGGAGGCCCGCGCAGCTGACGCTGCCGATCTTGCCGCGCGATGTCATCGTCGATTGCGCCGCCTATGTCGACGGCGTCCGGGTGCCCGGTTGCCACGACCCGCTGCGAGCCATCGAAATGGTCCGCCGGCAGCACCGCGGGTTCGTCTGGATCGGCCTGCACGAACCGGACACCGACGAGATGGCCGAGGTGGCGAAGCTTTTCGGGCTGCACGAGCTGGCCGTCGAGGACGCGGTGCATGCCTACCAGCGGCCCAAGCTCGACCGGTACAACAGTTCGCTGTTCCTGGTGCTCAAGACGGTGTGTTACGTCGACCACCAGACCGGGACCGACGCCGTCCAGATCGTCGAGAACGGCGAGATCATGCTGTTCCTCGGCAAGGACTTCATCGTGTCGGTGCGACACGGCTCGCACTCCCAGCTCACCGGCGTGCGCGCCCGACTGGAGGCTGACCCGGAACAACTGGCGATCGGCCCGGCCGCGGTGATGCACGCGATCGCCGACCGGATCGTCGACGAGTACGTCACCGTCATCGAGCAGGTCGAGGACGACGTCGACGAGATGGAGAACGCGGTCTTCACCACGTCGAAGCCGGTCGACATCGAGCAGATCTACCTGCTGAAGCGGGAGATCCTCGGCCTCCGGCGATCCGTCGCGCCGCTGGCCGCGCCGCTGCGGGCGCTGTCCTGCACCCCGCACCCGCTGGTGCCCGCGGAGATCCGCGAGTACTTCACCGACGTCGAGGATCACCTCGCGGTGGTGTCCGAACGGGTGAGCACCTTCGACGAGATGCTGACCACGCTGGTGAGCGCTTCCCTGGCCGAAGTGACGACGCGGCAGAACGAGGACATGCGGAAGATCTCGGCGTGGGCGGCGATCGCGCTGGTGCCGACCGCGATCGCCGGCATCTACGGGATGAACTTCGAGAACATGCCCGAACTGACCTGGACCCACGGGTACCCACTGGCGCTCGGGTTCATCGCCACGGTGTGCGTGCTGCTGTACATGTTGCTGCGACGACGCGGCTGGCTCTGAGCGCTCTCGCTCGACCGACGAGACCTGCACGGCTGTTACCGAACTGCAACTCGGCGAAACGTGAGATCGCGCACGACTGCGGTGCGTCTGCACGATTCATTCACCGAACGGTGCGACTATTCCCGGCGGAACGGGCGCGATCGCGCCCGGATCTGGCTGGATCGGACTCACGGACAGCCGGTCAGCACCAATTCACGACCCGGGCACACCGGATCGTCGACCCGAAGGACCTGGTATGGACAACTTCTGGAGCATCATCTGGATCGTCATCTGGAGCTTTGTCTTCGTGGCGTACCTGTTCGTGCTCTTCTACATCCTGACCGACCTGTTCAGGGACCGGGAACTCAGCGGCTGGTGGAAGGCGCTCTGGATCATCTTCCTGATCTTCGCGCCGTACCTCACCGCGCTGGTCTACATCATCGCGCGTGGCAGGGGCATGTCCGAGCGTCAGATGGCGGCGGCCAAGGAAGCCCGCAGCGAGACGGACGCCTACATCAAGCAGGTGGCCGGCGCGTCTGCCGGTGGCGGTGGCAAGTCCCCGGCCGAGCACATCGCCGAGGCCAAGAAGCTGCTCGACTCCGGCACGATCAACCAGGCCGAGTTCGACCAGCTGAAGGCCAAGGCCCTCGCCTGATCTGAGCTCCTGACTCGGCCGCGCAGCACAACGGCCCGGTCTCCCCTGGTGGGAGCCGGGCCGTTGCGCTGCGCGGATCTGCTGCGAGGCTCGGCCCGGGATGAGCTCCGGGACCGGCGCGGCGATCAGCCCCGCATCCCCAATTCCATCCGGGAAAGCAGGTCGCGGGCCTGCTCAGCGCTGCGCGGCTGGCACAGCACGTCGTAGCGCCGAGCGACCACCTGCGACGCAGACGTGAAGTCACGCCGTCCCTTGGCCACCGAGTAGCCGAGCCTGCCCATCACCGCGCCGAATCCGGCGCCGATGGCCACGGCGGCAAGGATCAGCAACAGCACACCGTTCTGCACGGGTGCGAAGAAGCTCATCAGCAGGCCGACGAACAGCCCCATCCAGGCTCCGGACGCGGCGCCGGCGGCGGTGAGTTTTCCGGCGGTCAGCCGACCCGTCACCCGCTCGACCATCTGCAGGTCGGAGCCGACGATGGTCAGATCGGGAATCGAGAAATTGTGCTTGACGAGATGCTCGACCGCGCCCTGCGCCTGTGCGTAGGTCGGGTAGGCGGCAACGGCGAATCCGGTGGGCGGGGTCGGCAGGTTCGGGACGGCGGCGGTACCGCGGAATCCCATGGGTGAGGTCACGAAGGACGCCTCCTCCTAGCTGATGACATGCATTCTCATGCTGACACAGCTCTGTGTGCGAACCATGGGAATGCACCAGCCGGGTGAATGCGGCAACTGGTCCGGGCAGCGTCCGGACAGCGCCGGACAGCGCCGGGCAGCGCCGGGCAGCGTCCGGACAGCGCCGGGCAGCGTCCGGGCACGGCGCCGGAACGGGCTAGCCTGGCGACATGGTTGCTGCCACAGTCGAAGACGTCCGCGCTGTGCTGGCAACCGTCAAGGACCCCGAGATCCGGCGACCCATCACCGAGCTCGGCATGGTCGAGGCTTTGGCGGTCGGCGACGACGGTGTGGTGAGCCTCACCGTGCTGCTGACCATCGCGGCCTGTCCGATGCGTGACCGGCTGACGACCGACGTCACCACCGCGGTGCGCAGCGTCCGGGGCGTCACGGACCTCCAGTTGACCCTGGGTGTGATGACCGACGAGCAGCGCACCGCGCTGCGCAATCAGCTGCAGGGCGGCCCCGGCAAGGAGATCCCGTTCGCCCGCCCGGATTCGCTGACCAGGGTGTACGCCATCGCCTCCGGCAAGGGTGGGGTCGGCAAGTCGACGGTGACGGTGAACCTTGCCGCCGCGCTGGCCGCCCGAGGGCTGTCCGTCGGGGTGTTGGACGCCGACATCTACGGCTTCTCGGTGCCCAGGATGCTGGGCGTGACGGCGCGACCCACCCGGGTCGGCGAGATGATCCTGCCGCCGGTGTCGCACGGCGTGAAGGTGATCAGCGTCGGGATGTTCGTCGACGGCAACGTTCCGGTGGTCTGGCGCGGGCCGATGTTGCACCGCGCGCTGCAGCAGTTCCTGGCCGACGTGTACTGGGGCGACCTGGACATCCTGCTGCTGGACCTGCCGCCAGGGACCGGCGACATCGCCATCTCCACCGCGCAACTGGTGCCCACCGCCGAGCTGCTGGTCGTCACCACCCCGCAGCTCGCGGCCGCTGAGGTGGCCGAGCGGGCCGGGGCCATCGCGATGCAGACGCGCCAGCGACTTGTCGGCGTGGTGGAGAACATGGCCGCGATGGTGCTGCCCGACGGCTCCACGCTGGAACTTTTCGGCTCGGGCGGCGGCGAGGCGGTGGCCGCGACGCTGAGCAAGGTCACCGGCACGGACGTTCCGCTGTTGGGCAGGATCCCGTTGGACATCGATCTGCGGTCGGCGGGTGACGCCGGCATCCCGCTGGTGCTCGGCGAGGGCTCGAGCCCGGCCGCGCAGGCGATGCGGGGGATCGCCGGGGCCATCGCCGCGCGCAGCCGGCCGTTGGCGGGAGTGTCGCTGGGCATCGCGCCGGCGCAACGGTAATCAGCGCCGGCGCGACGGCAATCAGGTCCCGTCGGGATCGAAAGGCGGGCGTTCCCCCGCGTCCAAAGCCCGGATCGGCCGTTGGTAGGTGGCCTGTGCCGTTGTCGGGACTGCTGTCGGGACTGCTGTCGGGACTGCTGCCGGCTGCTGAGCGGATTGACCGGCCATACTCGCTGGAACGGCCGGTCCGTTCTGCCCGATCGGCGGGGTTGCGGCGGTGGCCGAGGGGTTGTCGGTCATCCCCAGGAACCCGCTGATCCCGCCGGAGAACTCATCCCCCAGGATGCCCTTGCCGATCAACCGCTTGGGATGCAGGTCGCGCAGGTCGCGCAGCTCCTGAATTTCCTTGAGCGATTGCAGGTCGGCCACCTGGCGGCGGAGCTCGTCGAGTTCCGGGCCGATCTCCTTGCGCAGCTCCGCTTGAGCACCGGCGGCCATCGTGCGCAGCTTGCGCAGCGAGGTCATCAGCCAGGTGACGGCGGTGGGGATCCGCTCCGGTCCGAGCACGAAGACGCCCGCCAGCAGGATGATCCCGATCTGCGCCCAGGAAAGGCCGAACATGCTGCTCCGGCCTCCTCCCGTTCCCGCGGCAACCAGCCAGGGACATCCCGGTCAGGATACCCAGTACTCCGATGGCTGTTATTCGGAGCTGAGCGTCACCGGGACTGTCATTTCCCGGCCCTCGCGCAGCAGCACCACCGGGACCGTCGCGCCCACCGGGTTGCTGCGGATGGCCACCACCAGCTCATCGGAGTTGCCCACCGCGCGGTCGCCGACCTTGGTGATCACGTCACCTTCGGCGATGCCGGCGGCGGCTGCCGGTCCGCCCTGCTGCACGTTCTGGACCTGGGCGCCGTCGGTGACGCCGTCGGTCGCGGAACGCGCGTTCAGGCCCATGCTGGCGTGTTGAACCTTGCCGTCCCGGATGATCTGCTGGGCGATCTCCTTGGCGGTGTTGATCGGGATCGCGAAGCCGAGCCCGATGGACCCGCTGGTGTCGCCGCCCAGGGTGCGGATCGCGGTGTTGATGCCGACCACAGCTCCGGTGCCGTCCACCAGCGCACCGCCCGAGTTGCCGGGATTCACCGCCGCGTCGGTCTGCAGCGCATCGATCACCGCGTCGGTGTCCGACCCCCCGCCCTGCAGGCGGACCGGCCGGTCCTTGGCCGAGACGATGCCGGTGGTCACCGTGCCGGCCAGGCCGAGTGGGGATCCGATGGCGATGACCGGATCGCCGACGGCCAGCGCGTCGGAGTCGCCTAGCTGGGCCACTGTGGCGCCGGCGACGTCCACTTTGACGACAGCCAGATCGGTCAGCGGGTCGCGTCCGACGATGATGCCGGGCGCCCTGGTCTGGGCACCGTCGTTGAAGACGACCGTCAACTGGGCTTGCGGATCGGTGGCCGCCGACGAGATCACGTGATTGTTGGTGAGGATGTAACCGCTCGGGTCGATCACCACGCCCGAACCGGTGTCCCCCACGTCGCCGGTGCGGATTTCCAGCGACACCACCGACGGCAGCACCCGTGCGGCCACGTCCGCGATCGAACCGGGTTCGCGGCTGACCGAGGGTTGGGCGGCGGCCAGGGTGAAGTCCGGATCGGTCACCCCGCGCGGCAGCCGGCCGGCAGCGATCACCCCGATCAACGCGCCCAGCGCGCCGATCAGCAATGCGCAGACGAGCAGACCGATCAACGCGGAAGGGCGCAGCCGTCGGTCGAACAGCGCCTGCCGGAACGAGAACCGCTCCGCCGGAAGCGGCGCCGGACCCTCCGGCGGGGTCGGGTGGATGGCCGGCGCGCCCAGTTGAGCCCCAGACATCGGGTCACGCCACGGATCGCTCGGGGCTGATTCAGAGTGCCCAGGTGGTTCGGGCTGCGCGGGCTCGCGGCCGATGCTGTCGCCGCCGCCGACCGGACGGCCGAAGGCGTCCTCCAGGAATTCCGGCACCGGCGGCGCCGTGGTCACTGTTGAACGCGCAGCACCGTTGACGCGGTGGGCGTCGGGGCCGAAGGCTCCGTCGACACCCCGCGGCCGGCCGAAGGTGCCCGCTTCGACGGGGCTGACCGGCGGCCGCCAGGGCGGGCGGGGCGGCAGCCGGGGCCGGTCATCGCGGGCCGCGTGACGAGTTACAGGTGACCCGACCGTGTCGTTCGTCATCCGCGGTGTGTCCATCGGTACGGATGACCTTTCGACAACGGAGAGCCCCCGGGTTGGGACCGGCGGCCGGCGGGAGATCAGAATAACGGGAGCAGGGTCACGGCCGGACGAACAGCACCGGCTGGAGCATCATCGAGCCGTTCAGCTGGGCAACCTGGTTCTGCCGCTGCGGATCCCCGGGCGCAGCGGCGGACGAGGCCACCACCGCCCCGACCGCGATGCCGGCCACCAGCGCCCCCGCACCGAACCGGAACAGCCGTCCACGGCCGTGTCCCGAACGCAGGGAATCGTTGGTCCGATAGGCCCGACCGGTGCCGGGGTCGACCGACAGTCCGGGCGCCGGTGTGCTGGGCGGGACCGCCGCCGGGATGGACTTCAGACTGTCCAGCAGGCCGAGCGGGATGGTAGGTGCGCTCGCGGACCGCAGCCACGCGCGGGCGGCGATCTGCTCGGTGACCTCCGCCTTGCACTGCGGGCATCGCTCGACGTGGGAAGCGGCCCGCTGGTAGGCGACCAGACCCATCTCGCCGTCCGCGTAGGCCACGATCGCGTCCAGATTCAGATGATCGATCCGCTCGAAAGCCGAGGTCATTGCACCGCCTCCGCGCCCTGCCAATCGTCGCGGGCCGCCCGGCGCCGCTCCAGGCCGGCACGCAACGCCAGCCGGCCGCGGTGGATGCGCGAGCGAACCGTTCCCAGCTTGACTCCCAAAGTCGCGCCGATCTCCTCGTACGACAGCCCTTCGACGTCGCAGAGCACGACGGCGGCCCGGAACTCGGGCAGCAGGTCGTCCAGCGCGGCCTGCAGGTCGGGGTCGAGGTTCGCGTCGTGGAAGGCCTGCTCCGGGGATGGCTCCCGACCGGCGATCCGATCGGTCTCCTCGGGCAGCGATTCCATCCGGATCCGCTGGCGCCGGCGGACCAGATCGAGAAACACGTTGGTGGTGATGCGGTGCAGCCAGCCCTCGAAGGAACCGGGACGGTACCCGTCGAGCGAGCGGAACACCCTGATGAACGTCTCCTGGGTGATGTCCTCGGCATCGTGGGCGTTGCCCGAGAGCCGGTACGCGAGCCGGTAGACCCGGTCGCCGTGCTCCCGCACGATGTCCTCCCAGGCCGGCGGAGTCCACGGCGACGGCGACGAGCCCGCGACGTGGGAATCCGAACCGGTCGGCTCAGAGCCGATCGGAGCAGGCAGGATGGACAGTGCAACCACCTCCGGGTGTTGAACGGTCGAACGACCGCGTCGTGATGATTGTTCCCCTGATCGATGTGAGCGATCTGTGAACACCCGAGGCGGTGAGCCTGATCAGGACCGTCCCCGGCGCCCGGTAGTTTCAGGCGGTGCTCCACGCACCCGCCAGTCGCCGCGATAGCAGTCAAGGAGGTGACCGGTGACCACCAGCCGGTCCTACGCCGAGTTTTTCGTTCCCGAGGGTGACGTGGTGCTCGCCGCCCGCTCCCGCGGAGCCGATCTGGGATGCGTCCCGATCGGATCGGGCGGCGCCGCCGCCCTGACCTTCCTGGCCTCGGCCATCGGCGCGCGGTCCGTTGTCGAGATCGGCACCGGCGTCGGGGTCAGCGGGTTGCACCTCATCGCCGGGATGGCTCCGGACGGCATCCTGACCTCGATCGACGTCGAGGCCGAGCACCACCGTGCGGCCAAGAGAGCTTTCTCCGAGGCCGGCATCGCCCCGACGAGGACCAGGCTGATCAACGGCCGCGCACTCGAGGTGCTGCCGCGGCTCACCGACGGCGCCTACGACATGGTGTTCGTCGACGGCAGCAAGACCGAGTATCCCCAGTACGTCGCGGAGGCGCTCCGGCTGCTCCGGCCGGGCGGCATCCTGATCGTGGACGGAGCCCTCGCCGGCGACAAGGTCGCGGACCCCACCCAGCGGGACGCGGAGACGGTGGCGGTCCGCGAGGCCGGCCGCCTGGTCCGGGACGACGAGACCCTCTCGGCGGTGATGATCCCGCTCGGTGACGGGCTGCTGGCTGCGGTGAAGCGGATTTGAGGGCACGGAACACTGTCCTGATCGGGTGGCTGATCGGGTCGCTGGCGGCATTGGCGCTGGCGGCCGGCTGCAGCGGATCGGACGACGCGGCAATTGCGGCCGCTTCCTCGTCCGCGTCAGCCGCCGCAGCGTCGTCAGCGGCCGCAGCGTCGTCGGCCGCTGCCGCCAGTCGGGCGGCCGCCGCCAGCGCCGCCGCCCGCGCCGCGGTCGAGGCGTCCAGGTCGTCCGCCGCCGCTGCGGCGGCAGCAGCATCCCAGGGCGCCGAGCGCTCCCGGTCGGCTTCAGCACAGCCCTCAGGGAGCGCCGACGCCGTGGCCAAGGCTGCGGAGTCCGCCGCGCAGGCAGCAGCACAGGCGGCGGCGCAACAGGCAGCCAGCGGCGAGCCGGCCGACCCGGACGCACCGGGCGACGACGCCGGCGAACCCTGCCCGTCGGACCCGCGGTATCACGACGAACAGCCGACCGGGCTGCGCGCCGACGTCGCCGCGGCCTGGCAGTCGGCGGTGGCGAAGGCGGCAACGGTCGGCGTCCAACTGTGCCTGAACGACGGCAAACGCAGCCGGGCCCAACAACAGGCCACTTACGACGACTACGTCAGACAGTTCGGAATCGCGATGGCCGACGTCTATGTGCTGCCGTCGGACAAGTCTGCGCATGTGCTGGGGTATGCGATCGATGTCCAGCCGTACGCCGGATACACCTGGCTGCAGGGCACCAGCGGCGCGCTGGGCTTCTGCCGGACGTACGACAACGAGGTCTGGCACTTCGAGTACGACCCGGCGTTCATGACCGGCGGGTGCCCGGCGCGCACGGCGCATCCAGGCGGCTGACTCCCGCTCCGTCTCGGGGTTCCGGCCATATCGTCCGTCACCGCGAACCGCTGGACTTACGTGCCCTTGCCGATCGTCACACCCTTGCCGACCACGGTGATGCCGCCCGGGCTCACCGTGTAGAGGTCGCTGTCCAGCTCGACGTCGACGCCGACCTTCGCCCCGTCGGGGACGACGACGTTCTTGTCCAGGATGGAATGGCGCACCACGGCGTTCCGCCCGATCCGCACGCCCGGCAGGATCACCGAACCCTCGACCCGTGCCCCGGACGCGATCCGCACGTCGTCGGAGACCACCGATCGGGTCACGGTGGCGCCGGAAACAATCGTGCCGGCGCCGATCATGGAATCGAGTGCCGTGCCATCCTGGACGAACTTGGCCGGCGGCAACGTGGGCGGCAGGCTCAGGATCGGCCAGTCCCGGTTGTAGAGGTTGAAGATCGGCTCGATGGACACCAGGTCCATGTGCGCGTCGTGGTAGGCGTCCAGGGTTCCCACGTCCCGCCAGTAGCCGCGGTCGCGGTCGGTCGCGCCGGGGACCTCGTTGCGCGCGAAGTCGTAGACGTGCGCCGTCCCCCGATTGACGAACATCGGGATGATGTTGCCGCCCATGTCGTGGATCGAAGACTCGTCGTTGGCGTCCACCTTGAGAGCCTCGATGAGCGACGAGGTGGAGAACACGTAATTGCCCATCGACGCGTACGCGACGTTCGGGTCGTCCGGCACCGACGGCGGGTCGGCGGGCTTCTCCAGGAATCCGGCGATCTTGATGCCGTCCGCGGCAGTATCGATCACGCCGAAGGCGGTTGCCTCGCGGCGCGGGACCCGGATGCCGGCGACGGTGGCCTCCGCGCCGGTGGCGATGTGGTCGGCGACCATCTGCGCCGGGTCCATCCGGTAGACGTGGTCGGCACCGAAAACGACCAGGTAGTCGGGCTTCTCGTCGTACACCAGGTTCAGCGACTGCAGGATGGCGTCGGCGCTGCCGGTGTACCAGCGCGGGCCCAGCCGCTGCTGCGCGGGGACCGGCGTGACGTAATTACCGATCAGCTGGCTCATCCGCCAGGTGGTGGTGATGTGCCTGTCCAGCGAGTGCGATTTGTACTGGGTCAACACGCAGATCTTCAGGTAGCCCGCGTTCACCAGGCTGGACAGCACGAAGTCGATCAGCCGGAAGTTGCCGCCGAACGGCACGGCCGGCTTCGCGCGGTCAGCTGTCAAGGGCCACAAGCGCTTCCCTTCGCCGCCCGCAAGAACAATGCCGAGGATCTTGGGCTTGATCACCATGCCGGTGACCCTAGCGAGGTTCGGAAGTTTTTGCGCCTTGGAGTCGCCCCAGGTTTCAGGCAGCGGGAGCAGGGTCGGGTCGATAGATTGCCGACGTGCATACCGCGATCCTGACTCGTGAATTCCCGCCAGATGTGTACGGAGGAGCGGGGGTCCACGTCGAGTACCTGGTCCGCGAGCTCCGCAAGCTCATCGACGTCGATGTCCACTGTTTCGGTGAGGATCGACCGGGTGCCACCGGCCACCGTCCGGCGGCCGAACTGGCCGGCGCAAATCCGGCGCTGACCACGCTGTCGGTCGACCTGTCAATGGTGGCGTCGACCGGCAACGTGGAACTGCTGCACTCGCACACCTGGTACGCCAACATGGCAGGCCACATCGGGAAACTGCTGCACGGCGTCCCGCACGTCATCACCGCGCACTCGCTGGAACCGCATCGCCCATGGAAGGCCGAACAACTCGGCGGTGGTTACCGGCTCTCCTCGTGGGCGGAGAAGACGGCGTACGAAGCGGCCGACGCGATCATCTCGGTGTCCACCGGCATGAAGAGCGGGATCATGGAGAGCTACCCGGCGCTGGATCCCGAGCGGGTGCACGTCATCCGCAACGGCATCGACACCGAGATCTACCAGCCCACCGACCAGCGGTCACTGCTGATCGAGAAGGGCGTGGACCTGGACGCTCCGATCGCCTCGTTCGTCGGCCGGATCACCCGGCAGAAGGGCGTCGGGCACCTCATCGCCGCCACCCATCACTTCGACCCGGGGGTGCAGCTGGTGCTGTGCGCCGGTGCGCCGGACACCCCGGAGATCGCGGCGGAGACCGCGGCCGCGATCGCCGAGCTGCAGGCTCAACGCTCGGGGGTCTTCTGGTTCGACGGGATGCTGACCCTCGCCGAGGTGAAGCAGGTCCTCACGGCGTCCACGGTGTTCGTCTGCCCCTCGGTGTACGAGCCGCTGGGCATTGTCAACCTGGAGGCCATGGCCTGCGGTGCGGCGGTTGTCGCCAGCGACGTCGGTGGGATCCCGGAAGTCGTCAACGACGGCGAGACCGGGGCCCTGGTGCACTACGACAGCCTGGACGCGCCCGGATTCGAGCGGGACATCGCCGCCGCGGTGAACGCGTTGGTCGCAGACCCGGCCCGGGCGCAGGCCTTCGGTGCCGCCGGTCGGGAGCGGGCCCAGTCGCAGTTCTCCTGGACAGCGATAGCGGAGCAGACTGTGGACCTGTACCGGTCGGTGCTCGGCTGATCGAGTGCACCCGCCCAGGACATGCACGGCCCCGCCATGCACGGCCCGGACAGGCGGGCCCGGACATGGAACCGCCCGGGTACCCGGCCGGCAGGCGACGCGGGTCCCGGGCGAAACAGATCAGCTGACCACGGCCTTGAGTGCGTCGCCCAGCGCGGAAGCTTCGTCCGCGGAGATCTCCACGACCAGACGTCCGCCGCCTT
Source organism: Mycobacteriales bacterium (assembly GCA_038322925.1). Taxonomy (GTDB): domain Bacteria; phylum Actinomycetota; class Actinomycetes; order Mycobacteriales; family Nakamurellaceae; genus Nakamurella. Next base: position 9,720 of record JBBQGJ010000032.1, on the reverse strand, counting down.
CCAGCGGAACGCGCATGACGATCCCGCGGCCCTCCTTGGTCACTTCGAGAGGACCATCCCCGGTACGGGGCTTCATGGCCGCCATGTGCGACTCCCTCCAGCATTCACGTGTTTCTCGTACTCCGGACGGTGGTTCCCGTCCGGCGTCAGTTCCGCACTCGTGGCGGACGGTCCATTCTCCCCCATGATCAGGCATGTTCCGTAACCAGGCTCGCCACGCCAGCGCCGGATGATGAACAGTACGGTCCTGCGATCGGCGAGAACCCAGAAGGAGCGCGGACATGACGAGCGACATGACCGGCGAAGCGACCCGGCCCAGCGGCGCCTCCGGTCCCCCGCCGACCTCCACGCCGCCGGTACTGCTGACCGACGCCGGGGCGGTCCGCACCGTGACGCTGAACCGGCCAGGGTCGTTCAACTCCTTCGACCTGGCGATGAAATCGGCCCTGCTGGACGCGTTGGCCGAGACGAGCGCCGATCCCGCAGTGCGCGCGGTGGTGATCACCGGAGCCGGCCGCGCGTTCTGCGCCGGCCAGGACCTGAAGGAACACCTGGCGCTGGTCGCGGCGCGCGACCCGCGGGTCGCCACCACGGTTGCGGAGTTCTACAACGTGCTGGTCACGTTGCTGACCGAGATGCCCAAGCCGGTGATCGCCGCGGTCAACGGCCCGGCGGCGGGTGCCGGCGCAGGCCTGGCCTATGCCTGCGACCTCCGGCTCGCCGGCCGTAGCGCCTCGTTCTCGCTGGCCTTTGCCGGGGTCGCCCTGTCGGCCGACACCGGGGCGTCGTTCACCCTGCCGCGACTGGTCGGGTACGGCCGGGCGTCGAAGATGATGCTGCTCGGCGAGAAGGTCGACGTCGACGAGGCGCTGCGGATCGGCATGGTCGACGAGGTAATGCCCGATGAGGAGTTGGCCGGCCGTGCCGCCACCCTGGCCGCACGGATGGCGGAGGGCCCGACCCGCGCGTACCGCTGGATCAAGGCATCGCTGCGGCACGCGGCGGGATCCGACCTTGCCTCGACGCTCGCCTTCGAGGACCGCGCACAAGTAGATTGCTTCGCCTCCCCCGATCATCACGAGGCCATCCAGGCATTCGTGGACAAGCGCCCCGCCCGGTTCACCGGGCGGTGATCAACCTGTGAGCAAGATCAACGACCACCGGGTCGCGCTGCGCGCGCTCGGTGCGTCCGGTGCGTCCGGTGGGTCCGGTGCGTCCGGTGCGTCCGGTGGGCACAGTGAGCACAGTGAGCACAGTGAGCACAGTGAGCACAGTGAGCACAGTGAGCACAGTGAGCACAGTGAGCACAGTGAGCACAGTGAGCACAGTGAGCACAGTGAGCACGGTGGACTCGGTCGGCTGGACAACTGGTTGTCGTACCTGTCCACCCACAGCGGCCTACCCGGGCCGCGCGGCAACCTCGAACTCGTCGCCGCCTGTGGCGAGGAGGCCGATGCCGCCATGGCCGAGGACCTGGTGGCCACCGGTGACGAGTTCGCCACAGTCTGCGGTGCCGTCGCGCTGGGCCGGTGCCTGGGCGGCGGCGATCGCACACATCTGGACGTCCTGCACCGGTTGGCCGGTGACGACCGCTGGCGGGTGCGCGAGGGCGCCGCGATGGCGTTGCAGCGGGCGGGTGACGACGACCTCGGCGCCTGCTTCGCGGTCGCCGAACTGTGGGCAGGCGATCCCGATCCGCTGGTGCGACGGGCCGCGGTGGCGGCCGTCTGCGAGCCGAGATTGTTGCGCGACGTCGTTTTCGCCCGGCGGGCGTTGACCGTGCTCGACGAGATCACCGCCGGTTTGGCGGCGACACCGGCAGCTCAGCGTCGGGATCCGTCGGTGCGTACGCTCCGCCAGGCGCTCGGCTACGGATGGAGCGTAGTTGTGGCCGCCGACCCGGCCGACGGGCTGCCCGTCTTCGAACGGCTGGAGACCAGCTCGGACCCCGACGTCAGCTGGATCGTCCGGGAGAACCACAAGAAGGCCCGCCTGCGCCGAGTCCTCGCGGCGCCCAGTTGACTGATATGTGCCCGGAATGTCGAACGCACTCGCGCCCGTGCGACGACGTCGATCCGGGTGGGCACACCGGAAGGTGATCCGAGCCCAGCCCGCTGCCATCGCTTGTCGGCGGCGTCGCAGGTGAGGAGTCAGGCCGCCAATCCGTGACCGTAGACGCTCTCTCCGACCGCCGGAGCGGCGAATGACAGGTTGTGTGCCAGATCTCTCCGTGCCTGTGTGAACACTCGACCCGCACACCACTCAACGAGGTGCCCGCGGCCAAGCCTGAGAATTGTCGAAACAACACCCCGCAGAAGAGGAGCATGACCCGCAGTTCGAGTTGCATCCGATCGTCGCCTTGCCGTTCAGCGGGCAGATCGGCACCCGCCTGACCGCCGACCGTCGCGGCCAGCGCCCGGAGCCTCGACGGATGAACCGATTTGCGTTCTACGAAGGATAGCGCCGTGTATACCGCGGATGCCATATCCCACTATTCGAGTCGCTCTGCGAGAGGGTTGCGGTGGCATATCGCGCCATTTCGTCGATGCTGGAGAGATTTCCAAACGCCTGTCGGCGACCTCGCCGAGCCCTGGCGGCGCTCACGACAGCGAATTCACGCGGATCGTTCGAATCCTGTGCTTGAGCATCTCGGAGCTTGACATTCAACAGCAGTCGAACAGCGGCAAGAACCGATTCCTCGAGCATCCCGCGTTGGATTCGTCTGCCGAGTTCGTCGATCTGCGAGTTGACCTCACGAAAGTCGGGATCATTCTCCACGATCGCGACCACCGTGGTCCAAGCTTGATCTGCCGTTCCAGAACGTCGCCAATGGACTGGTGCTCTCGATATATTGCCACCTTCACCGGAATGCCCCAGCAGACGAGAGCAAGGTTGTCCGCAGCGAAGATCACCCCCGGTCCGAGGAACAGGATCGGAATGCCGGGCCATTCCGGCGGGGACATCACGCGTCGGCGCGAGGTCGGAACCAGTAGCCGGGATATTGGATCGATTCGTCCGCCGAATGGTCCTCCTGGCGACCGGATCGCGTTCTTGTCGACGTCGTTCGCGGCGGCCGGTGCTTTTCCGCGGTTCATCCGTGATGCTGCTGCACCTGCCGAGAGCACACCGCGCAAGCGGGCGCAACGTGCTCACACCACAGTCATGACTCTGCCCGCTCACCGCCTCCGATCATTGACCTGGGACCAGGGCAAGGAAATGTCCCAGCATCCGCAATTCACCATCACCACCGGGCGTCCTTGTGTGTATTTCTGCGATCCGCACAGGCCCCTGGCAGCGCGGCTCCAACAAGAACACGAATGGGTCGCTGCGCCAGTACTTTCCGAAGAGCAGCGACATGACCGCCAGCAGCCAGCGACCTCATCGCGGCGGCCACCGAGCTCGACGCACGGCCATCGAAAACCCCGAACTGGGACCCCCAGCACAGCGTCTCAACATGCTGCTTGAATTCTTGAATCAACCAATTGACCCTGTGTTGCGACGATCACTCGAATCAGCAACCTGAATGCAGCCGAGCGAATTGCTGCCCGAACCTCCCCGTCCGGGAATGCGAACACGCCCCGCCAGGCTCCTCCGGATCCGCTCGGCCCGACCGGGGTCTTGTTGGGGCTGACGGAGATCTGGGTGCGCGCGGCGGGCGGCGATATCGACGGCGCTTTGCGCTGCGCCCTCGGCCAGGCCGAGCGCTTCATTCAGGTCGGGATGCCGCGCCCTCGACGTCCCACCAGCTGCCGGTGGGTCACCTCACCCGGAGAACAGGCCGCCGATCAGCGCTTGCCAGGTCAACGGGCCCACGATGCCGTCAGGTACCAGACCCGCGGCGCCCTGGAAGGCTGCGACCCATTGCTGGGTTTTGGGTCCGAAGACACCGTCTACAACCAGCACCGGTGGGCCTTCACCCCTCCCGCCGCGGAAGTTGGCTTGGTCCTGCACGGCCTTGACCGCCGAGCCGACGCTCCCGCGTTGCACGGTGATGATCAGCGACCGCCAGGTCTTCGATCCGACGATACCGTCGACCACCAAGCCGTGCGCGCCCTGGAATGTGCGGACCGCTGCGTTGGACTTGGCGCCGAAGATGCCGTCCACCGCGAGCCAAGCGCCGCGGGCGTTGAGCAGGTACTGCAGGGAGCGAACGGGCTGACCGGCGCTGCCCTGGCTGATCACCGGCCAGGCCGGCAAGTCCTCGACAACCGCTGCCCGGGCGGCGGCGGTGACCGCACCCGGTGCTGCCGGTGTGGTCCGTGCCGCCGCGCTCGGTGCGGCGAGAACGAGGCACACGCTCAGGGCGAGAAACCCGATCAGCGCGCGAATGATGGCCTTCATGGCAAGGCCTCCTTGGTTCAAGGGGCGCCGGACCGCCCGTCCTGATCGGCGGACGGGCCATGCGCTCGCCGACCCGTCCAGTGCATCGCTGGCGCGCACGACTTGACCAGGGCCAGAGGTCCCGGGCCCGAGTGCGGATGCGCCACGGGGTGGTCTTTCCGATCCGGGGCCGATTGCGGCTGTGCCGGCGACCCCGGTTCAGGCAGGTCGCCGGGCGAGGGTCCTTCTCGGTGGCCGCCCGACGCTGCGAGTCGGTGGCGGAGTCTGCTGGTGGGGGTTGTGGTCACGGTCGCGGTCAGCGCCGGGGCCGCGCCGTGACCGACGAGATGGCGCCGGGTCGGCGGGCGAGAGACAGCGGCGTAACTCGCACGGCGAACCCTTTCTGAAACCGCGGGGGCCACCGTCGGTGCGCCGGTCGCGTTCATGTTCGCGGCATAGGTCGGCGCCGCGCACGTCCGGGACGGGTGAGATGCGGCCACCGCGTGGCCGGCGGTCTTGCGGGGTTGAATGCGGGTGTGACCACAGCTGCCGTGGTGTACGCGGCCCTCGTGCTTGCCTTCACCGCGTCCGCGCGGTGGCTGGGCCGGGTGTACGTCACCGCCCCCATCGCGTTCGTGATCGCCGGTGCGGTGATCTCCGCGGTGACATCGTCACCGACCGCGGACACCGCCGGGGAGATCAGGGCGGTCGCGGAAGTGACGTTGGCGTTGATCCTGTTCCACGACGCGGCGCAGGTCAGGCCGCGGCAGATCGACGCCGACCGGGGACTGGTCTTGAGGTTGCTGTTGGTGGGTCTGCCGCTGACCGTGGTGATCGGGTTCCTCGCCGCCAGGGTGGTGTTCCCGGCGATGCCCGTGATGGTCGCGGTGCTGCTCGCTGCCGCGTTGGCCCCAACCGATGCCGGCCTCGGCGCGGCGACCGTGTTGAACCCTGTGGTGCCCGTCCGGGTTCGGCGGGCCCTGAATGTCGAAAGTGGTTTGAACGACGGCCTGATCACCCCGGTGGTGCTGTTCGCGATCGCCGCGGCCGCCGGTGAGGAAGGGCTGCGCACCGGGATCACCGTCCTGCAGGGGGTGATCGATCTCGGTGTGGGCGTGGGGTTGGGGGCCGTCGTCGGCGCCGGGGGTGGCCTGCTGCTGGGCTGGTCCCGGCGCCGTGACCTGAGCACCCAGAGCACCAGATCGCTGGGCGTGCTGGTGCTGCCGATTTTGGCGTACTGCCTGGTGGCGTTGATCGGTGGGAACAGTTTCGTGGCCGCTTTCGTCGCCGGCACCGCTTTCACCGCGGCGGCGTCCTGGGTCGATGACGAGGAGTCCGCCCTGGACCGGACCGAGGGATTGTCCGAACTGTTGGGGTTCGCGGTGTGGCTGGTCTTCGGTCTTGCCGCGCTTCCGTTGATCCGCGACCAGATCGGCTGGCGCGAAATGCTGTTCGCGGTGCTGTCGCTGACGGTGTTCCGGATGGTTCCGGTCGCGTTGTCGTTGGTCGGTAGCGGGATGCGGGGCCGGACTGTCGCGTTCATCGGTTGGTTCGGTCCCCGTGGCCTGGCGTCGGTGGTGTTCGCGTTGCTCGCCGTCGAGGACCTGGAGGTGGACGACTCGCTCCGCGAGGCGATCGCCACCATCGCGATGACCGTGCTGCTCAGCGTCATCCTGCACGGCCTGACCGCCGACGTGTTCGCGACACGGTACGGCGCGTGGATCGACCGGGAACGCCCGGCGGCGGAGACCGCACCCGCCACCGAACCCCGCGTTCGCCGGTCACTGGTGCCCTGGCGGCAGCACCGGTCCTGACCGGACCCGAGCCGAGTCCGGACAACACCTTCGCAGCGTCGGGCCACCGTCGTCCGCTGGCACCGTCATGGGCAGGGCGTTGACGCGCTGATTGTGCAACCCGACCCCATCGACACGCCGTACCGGTGGCACGGTCACGACGGGTCCGGTTTGCCCGATACGGTGGCCTCGTTGAGTCAGCTGCTTTGAGGAAGCCTGATCGGCGGTTTACACGACCGTGAGGCCTTCGGTAACCGGCGGTAGGACGCACCGCCTGCGCCGAAGGAGCGGGGACAGTCGGCTGAGAGAACACGCTGATGAGCAACCCCGCGTACGGGTACAGCAATGTTCCGGAAGAGGTGGGCGCTGCGGATCAGCGACAACGGCGAGTTCATCCACAACGGACCCGCGACAGAAATGCGAAACAGGGCTAACGCGGGGGCACGAGCTGACCGTCATCGGTGCGGTGGGACGGCGCGAGACCGCCGAAGGATGAGCCGTTGTGCCCTGGTGTGGCGGCGGCGCTGAGCCGGATCATGGATCTGGGGCAGGCTTGGTGGCCGGAGAGGTCGCGGTCGTGAGAGCGGGCATGAGGATCGGTGTGTGGTGCCGATTCCTGGTTGCATTGATGCTGGTGTTGGCAACGAATTCGTGCAGTGGCTCCGCCGTTGTGACGTCCCCGACGAGTGAGGCGCCCACCATCGGGATCGGATCCAACAGTGCTGGCACGCCCACCTTCGCCCTGCCGATCACCACCTCCGTCGGGACCGAGCCATCGGATGATCTCTGGACCGCCGCGCCTCCGCCTGGCACGACGTGGGCCGCGAGCGCCGCGGACCAGCTCGTGCCCTTCATCGCAGCCGTCGCCCAGACCGACCGGTTCCTGCGCGCCGCCGCGGACGCCGTGAACGCCGGCGTCGGGGCAGACACCATCACCTTCAGTCAAGCGACCATCGACGCCGTCGAACGATCCGCGCCGACGACGGCGGCGACGGCCATCCCGGCCGGTCTCGAACCGGCCGTCGAGCAAGCAGTGCTGCTGGTCTACAGCGATCTCGTCTCGAGGTACGCCGCGCTGCACGGCGACTCGTGCCTGCCGCGCCGCACCATCCCCCGTTCTGAACTCAATCCCAGATGCTTCACCCAGGGCCATGCGGCGGCCATCCGGCTGACCGCTGACGTCGACGCGGCTCGAACGCTGGCTGCCGCCTCGCCACCGGTGACGGCACCGGCGGCGGACTCCCGCACCGTCGCAGAACTGCTCCTGCGAATAGCGTTCATCGACAAGGCCAATCTGGGTTGCGACCAGACGGGTGGCTTCCTGGCCATCGATGCCATCAGGATCGATTGGAATGCCGAGCCGCCGCCGGCGCCTGACGTCCCACCCACCGATGGCCACATCGGCACATGCGTCGTTCTTGCTGTCGATATCTGCGGGATCCCGTTCCGGGCGACGTACAACGCCGAAACCGGTTGGACGGTGGACGTCGTCGCATGTTGACCCTGCCGAGCAACCGATCTCGATCACACCACGGGGCGACTATGTCTCCCAGGTCAGATGCCAGCGGACTTGCCATCCTGATCTGAGTGCATCCGATGAGCACCAACGCCTCGTTCCGCGGTCACGCAGCGACCACGCAGGTGATGATGCACCCGGCGATGAATATGGTCATCGACCATGTTCCAGAATCGGGGGCACAGTCGATAACGGGAGTCCGTGGGTAGCGCTCGACACTCAGCATTCGTCTGCAACGTTGGATCGCGCTCATTTGCCGTGAGGCAAACCAGGCCATCCGACGCCTTCTCGCGGTGCCCGAAAGGCCTTCTCCCGCAGCCCCTGTCCTGCGGAGTTTCGGGTCCAGGGACCCTGGTCATTTCGTGACCCGCGGTCCAGAGTCAGCGATGAGGCAGATCCCAAATCGTTGCCAGGGGGAACGTTCTCCAGGTATCAACAACCACCGCCCGTGAGACACGTCAAGACAACCGGGATTCTTGCCGCGGTCGCGGTGACCGAGCCGGCAGCCGGGAACGCCGGCATCCGCCGGCACATACGGTGCACCCGGCTGATGCGGTGCGGACCCGGCGGCGCACCATCAATGCAGGGCGCGATACATCGGGTCGGACCCTCATCGAGGGCTTCCGGCGCGGCAGGACGCCCTTTCCGGGTTGACCGCGGGAGGCGATCAGGGTTGGCGGAGGTCGACCCAGAGGTCGATGTTGCGCCGGACAGCACCCGGCCGCCGGACCCGGCGCGGTTGCCGCGCGGTGTGCCGTTCTTCGCGGTCATCGCCGTCGCGGTGCTGGTGCTGCTGGTCGGCGGAGCGGGCGGCGCGTACCAGGGCAAGTTGTCCGAGGTGCAGAAGAACGACAACTCCTCGTATCTGCGGCGTCTGCGGAGTCCACCAGGGCGCCGAACGAGGCCGCCGCGCTCAACCCGGCGCAGGTGATTCCCGGTTTCGTGGTGTTCCACCGTGATTCCGGGCTGAGCTCGCAGGACAAGGACGCTGTCGCGGCGGTGTTCTCCCAGTTGCCGGGGGGTGCCCGGCGTCGCTGCGCAGGCGCTCACCGACCCGACGTTCTCCGCCGACGGCACCGCGGCGGCGATCTATGTGCCGCTGATCGCCAAGCAGGACGTGATCACCTCCGCCGGCGTGGTGCTGGCGGCCACCTTCACCGTCCTGGGGGTGCTCCCGCTGGTGTTCCTGGCCGAACTCGGCTTCGCCGTTGCGTTCGGTGTGCTGCTGGACACCTTCATCGTCCGCACCGTGCTGGTCCTCGCACTGTCCTACGACATCGGCCCGACCATCTGGTGGCCATCCAAGCTGTCCAGCACAGGTCAGCCGCTCCCCAAACCCGGGCGGCACCGCGCACCCGACCTCCAACCGACGCCATGACCACAACAACACCAGGCATCCCACACCCCGAGCGCCCGGCAGCGGCCGACCCCGCCAACCTCACCCGACGGGTCCCACGCCCAGCCGCCCCAGTCATCGGTCGCCACCACCGACCACCGGTCGCGAGGCTGATCCAGAATCTCCCCCGCGGTTGACGCGTCGAACAACGGGCAGCGACCCACACGGGTAGCTGCCCGGCCGAAAGCGCTTGCGGCGTTATGAGTTAGCGACGGTTCAGACATAGGCAATGGGGTCGCCGAGGCACTGGCCGCGGTGCTCGTCGTCCACCGTCATCCGATGACCTTCCTGACTTCCGCGGCGAACCCGTCGAACAGATCTTCGGTCATGCCGACCAGCGATTGGACGAACGCGGTCCACGTCTCGATGGTCAGGGTGACGAGGTAGCCGGCAACCGGGCTCGTCCGGGACAGGCAGCGGCGACGGTGTCGCTGAACTGGGCGAACGCGGTATCGGAAGCAGCGTCGCCGTTCTGCGCGGTCAGGACAGCAATGGTCATGAGCGCTTCTTGTTGATGAACAGGCACGGACAGCGTTGCCCGGACCTATCAACGGGGGATCTCCTGACGTTTTCGTGGGTCATTTTCGGCCGGGGAGTTCGAGTTCGAGTCCGCCTCGGGTGAGCATGGCCATGGCGATGAGGGCTTCGGGTGAGTGGTAGCCGTAGGCGCGTTTGGTCAGGGCTCGGATGTGGGT
>JBBQGJ010000031.1:0-32925 GCA_038322925.1 Mycobacteriales bacterium | reverse complement strand
TTCGTTCGCGGTGATCCCGCGCTCGCCGGCCCGCGCCGTCGGCGGCCGAACGACCCCGTCGGTGATCGTCAGCTCGTCGGCGTCCGGATGTGCCAGCGCCTCCCACTCGTCCAGCAGGCTGGAGTCGACGCCGCGGCCGTGTTCGCCCAGCCAGGAGATCAGATCGTTCAGGTCCTCGGTCCTGGCGTCCTGCGGGACGGTCCGGCGCATCGCCCGGTAGGCGTCGGCGAAGTACCTCAGCACCACGCCTTCCGACCTGGTCAGGCCGTAGAACGCCACGTATTCGGAGAACGTCATCGCCCGCTCGTACATGTCCCTGACCACCGATTTGGGCTCGGGGGTGTACTCGGCGATCCACGGGTGCCCCTTGCGGTACGACTCGTACGCGACCTCGATGAGATCGGAAAGCGGCTTGGGGTAATCGATGTCCTCCAGCAGTTCCATGCGTTCGTCGTACTCGATGCCCTCGGCCTTCATCGCGCCGATCGCATCGCCGCGCGCCTGGTGGCGCTGCGCGTACAGCACCGGGCGCGGGCCCTCCAGGGTGGCCTCGATGAGCGAGACCACATCCAGCGCATAGGTTTCCGACTCGCGATCCAGGATGTCCAGGGCGGCGAGCGCGAGCGGCGAGAGCGGCTGGTCGAGGGCGAAATCCAGCTGCAGGTCGGCGGTCAGCCGGTACCGGCGGCCGGTTTCGTCCGGTTCGTCGAGGCGTTCGACGACCCCGGCGGCCAGCAGCGCGCGGGTGATCGCGATCGCCCGGAGGGCGTGCCGCAGTTGCCGGTTGCGCGGTTCGTGACTCTCCTCGATCAGCCGTCGCATGGCAACGAAGGCATCACCCGGCCGGGAGATCACTCCCAGCACCATGGCGTGGGACATCCGAAAATGGGAGGTCAGCGGCTCGGGTTCGGCGACGACCAGCTTGTCGAAGGTCGACTCCGTCCAGTTCACGAAGCCCTCGGGTGGCTTGCGCCGGATGACCTTTCGCTTCTTCGCGGGGTCGTCACCGGCCTTGGCGACGGCGCGCTGGTTCTCGATGACATGTTCGGGAGCGAGCACCACCACGTCGCCGGCGACGTCGAAACCCGCCCGCCCGGCGCGGCCCGCGACCTGATGGAATTCCCGGGCGGACAGCAGCCGGGTGCGCCGGCCGTCGTACTTGCTCAGCGCGGTCAGCAACACCGTCCGGATCGGCACGTTGATGCCGACGCCGAGGGTGTCCGTCCCGCAGATCACCTTGAGAAGCCCTGACTGGGCAAGCTTCTCGACCAGCCGCCGGTACTTGGGCAGCATTCCGGCGTGGTGCACGCCGATGCCGTGCCGCACCAGCCGCGACAGTGTCCGGCCGAAGCCAGGCGAGAAGCGGAAATCGCCGATGGTGTCGGTGATCTCGTCACGTTCGGCGCGGGTGGCGACGGTCAGGCTGGCCAGCGCCTGGGCCCGTTCCAGGGCGGCGGCCTGGGTGAAGTGCACGATGTAGACGGGCGCGCGATTGGTCGCCAGCAGGTCCTGCAGGGTCTCCGTCAGCGGCACCAGTGTGTACGAGAAGTGCAGGGGGACAGGGCGTTGCACCCCGGTCATCACCGCGGTCGGGCGGCCGGTGCGCTTGGTCAGGTCGTCGGCGAAGAACCGGACGTCACCCAGGGTCGCGGACATCAGCACGAATTGCGCCCGGGTCAGCTCGAGCAGCGGGACCTGCCAGGCCCAGCCGCGCTGCGGGTCGCCGTAGTAGTGGAACTCGTCCATCACCACGATGCCCGCGTCGGCGTCGATGCCCTCCCGCAGCGCGATACCGGCGAGGATCTCGGCGGTGCAGCAGATGATCGGGGCGTCGGCGTTGACGGCGGAGTCGCCGGTGATCATCCCGACCGCTGCCGGGCCGAAGATCTCCACCAGGTCGAAGAACTTCTCCGACACCAGCGCCTTGATCGGCGCCGTGTAGTACGCCCGCCGCCCGGTGGCCAGTCCGGCGAACAACGCCGCGGTGGCGATCAGGCTCTTGCCTGAGCCGGTGGGGGTGCCGACGATGACATTGGCGTCGGAGACGATCTCCAGCAGCGACTCCTCCTGGTGCGGGTACAGGGTGAAGCCGCGTTCGGTCGCCCAGGCGGAGAACGTGTCGAACAGGGTGCCAGGGTCCGGGGGTGTGGTGACGGTGCCGTCCGGCCGCACGCCCCCGGGTTCGCCGGGGACCTGGAGCCGCGCACTCCAGGCGCCCTCGTTCTCCCAGGCGGGGACGAGGTCGGCGATGGTCACCGGCTCAGCCTTTCACGGCAGGCGGCGGGCGTCGTCCGGGTCGGCTCGGTCCGCCGCGCTCAGGACCGACGTCGCGGCCCGGTCGACGGGCACCGGGCGCGTGCGGCCGGACCGCACTCCGGACTCGCGCGGCTCGACCGGTTGACTCGCGTCACTCCAGTCCCATAACCGCGACGTTCGGCCGCGCTGGCGACGTTGATCCGCGCCGTTTGGGCGCCCGCTACCAGGCGGTGGGCTTGCCCGCGGTGTAGAGCCAGGTGGTGAAAAACGCGTCGAGATCGGCGCCGCTGACCTTCTCGCTCAGCGCGATGAAGTCGGCCGTCGTGACGTTGCCGTAGCGGTGGTCGCGGTACCAGGTCCGCAGGATGGTGAAGAATTTGTCGTCGCCGATCTTCTCCCGCAGCGCCTGCAGGGTCATCGCGCCGCGGTTGTAGACCGGGGAGCCGAACAGCTTGGCCGGGTCACCGGGATTGGCGGGCGGTGGGTTCCACAGGCGGTCGGTGGCGGGCCGTGCCAGCAGGGCCGTGAACTCGCCGTGCGCCGATTGCCCGCCCGTGTGCTCGGACCACAACCACTCCGACAATGTCGCGAACCCCTCGTGAAGCCAGATGTCCGGCCACTGGGTCAGGGTGACGGCGTCGCCGAACCACTGGTGGGCGATCTCGTGGGCGAGTGTCGGCTCGTCCGGCGCGCTGTCGAAGACCGGCTTGGTCTGGGTCTCCAGTGCGTACCCGACGTCGGGCGCGTTGTCGACGATCGCGCCCACGGTCTCGAACGGGTAGCGGCCGTAGAGCCCGGAGAAGTAGTCGACGATCTCCGGCAGCTTGGCCAGAACCGTCCACGCATCGTCCTGGTTCGGATCGACGGCCACATAGGTGGGGATCCCGCCGGGCGTCCGGCCGCGCCTGACCTCGAATACCCCGAAGGTGATGGTGGCCAGGTAGGAGGCCATCGGGTACCGCTCGAACCAGCGGAACGTGGTCCGGCCGTTCTTGCTGCGCTGCGAGAGCAGCGCGCCGTTGCCGACGGCGGTGAGCCGGTCGGGCACGGTGAGCTGCACGTCGTAGGTGGCCTTGTCGGTCGGGGTGTCGTTGGCGGCGAACCAGCCGGGTGCGCCCTGCGGCTCCCCCACCACGAAGGCCCCGTCGTCGTCGGTCGGCACCCATCCCTCACTGGAGCCGTCGGGATCGGTGATCACCTCGGGTGTGCCGGCGTACTGGATCTGCACCACGAAGGGAACATGTTGGCGCAGCGGTCGTTTCGGGGTGATCGTCAGTTCCTGCGCCGGTTCGGTGTTGTCCTGGGCAGGGCGGGTGAAGGTGGCGGGGGCGCCGTTCACCCGCACGCCCTCGACCGTGAAGCCGCGGAGGTCGAGATCGAAGCTGCTCAGCGCCTGGGTCGCCGTCGCCAGGACCGTTTCGGGGCCGGTGAGCACCTTGCTCTCGGGCTGCCAGGTCAGATCCAGGTGGTAGTGCCGGACGTCGTAGCCGCCGTTCCCGCCGAACGGGAAGAACGGGTCGCCAACGCCAGGCACCCGGTGAGGACGAGGACTGTGGCGATCCGGAGGCGGGGCATGGCTCACCATCGCCGTCCCAACGGATGCGAGTCAAGTACGGCGATGCTTTGGCATGAATTTGTCTGAATCGACAGAAACCATCTGCGGTGGTGACTCTCGCCGTCATCGTGATCATGGATCAGGCCCGGTTCGGCTCCTCGCGGCAGCGCTCAGCTGCGACGGCGGAGCCGTCCGTGCGGAGTTGTCCACAGGCCAGATCGCGATCTGCGAATCGGCGCCGCTGCTCTGATACCGTCGGCGCGCATCACGGCCTGCAGGTGGGCGCGGCGGTCGCGGGAGGAGTCGGATGTCGTCGGCGGATCAGCTGGAGCTGTCCCCCAGCCGGCTGGAGTCGGCCTCGGAGCAGCTGGGGAACGACGCCCGCGAGGCCAGGTTCACCGCCGACCTGATGAGTGTCGCCGGCGGCACACTGGGTGATCCGGAGATCGGCATCGGTGTTCGAGCAGCTTTGATCGGGCTCGGCCGCGCGTACGGCGACGGATTCCGGACCGTGGCGAACGAGCTGGACGCCCTCGCTGCCCAGGTGACCTCCACCGCGCGGCTTGCCGTGCTGGTGGACAACAACGTCGCCGGCTACTTCACGCCCAGCGACGCAATCTGATGGACGCCTGATGACTCTGCCGACCGTCCGATGACTCTCGCAGGCGCCGCCGCCCGGTTCGACTACCCCGGCGACGATCCGGCGGCGCTCGTCGCGGCCGCAGACCAGCTCGATCTGGCCGCTGCCAGGGTTGACCGTCTGACGCAGTCGATCCAGCTGTCCCGTCAGGCGCTGCGCGAGGCCTGGACGACCCCGGCGGCCGAATTGGCGGACGCGGATATCGGCGTGCTGGCCACCGGGCTGCCGGTGGTCCGCTCCGGACTGGACGCGGCACAGGCGGCGGTGCTGACCCACCGCGGCACGTTGACCCGGATCAGGGCGGACGTCGACGAGCTGCGGATCCGTTCTCTGCGGGCCGAACACGCCATCGCGGCCGCGGATGCCAAGTTCGACGAGCTGGCCGACCGCACCGACCCGATGAGTGGGCTGCTCCGGCAATCGGCGGAAGATGCGGGGCAGGCAGCGACCGCTGCGCACCAGTCTGTCGCCGAGGAGTATCAGCAGCTGGTCCACCAGGCGAACACCTCCGCGCAGTCCTGCGCCGACGCGCCTCGCTTCGGCGTGGGATCCCGCCGGCCGATCGCGCAGCAGCACCCTCGCGGATCCGGGTGGCGTTCTCCTCTCGCGGGGCGGCATGTCGGTGAGCAGCCTGAGCATGCTGAGAATCCAGCGGGAGGTCGACGAAGCGATCGCGCTCGCGACGCAGATCGGCGGACTGCAACAACCGACCGCGACCGACCCCGCACTGCAACAGCGCGTCGCCCGACTCGCCGCGATCTGGGACAAGGAGTCCGAGAACGGCGTCTTTGCCACCAGGTTCTTCTCCACGCTCGGCGCCGACGGGACCGTTGACCTGCTGGCCCGCGTCGGGACCCTCATCCAGCCCACCGGGCCAGCCGGGACCGGCGCCCTGACCGATGAACTCATCCGCGGTCTGCAGACCGATCTCGGCGCGGGCCTGGCGATGTCCACCACGGGTATCGAATACGGCCCGAATGGATTGCTGCAGGACTCCATGCCCGGCGGTCTGAGCGTCGACTGGCTGACCGTGCTGATGGCGCGGGGGCGGAGCCAGATCACCGTGCCCTGGAACGACGTGCCCATCCAGGTCAGCGGTTACGTGCCACTGATGGCGACGCTCGCCCAGGGTCAGGGGTTCAGCGCGGGAGTGCTGCGGGCACTCGGGGACGACATGAGGGACATGGAGGTTCAGTACGCCGCGAACGGCAATGGCGCCGGCGACACGGTGTGGAGGAGTACAGCCCCGGTGCGGGTGCGCTGGGACTGGAGCACCGACGGCACCCGATTCCCGATGGGCAACGACCCCTTCACGTCGTGGACCGCGGCGATGATGGGCTCACCCGGTGCGTCCACCACCGTGCTGGCCACCGATCCCGCACTGCTGAACCACCTGCTCAACGGCCGCAGCTGGCTGCTGCGGGATTCGGGCGAGGATTTCGGCGCGACCCAATGGTTGTACCGCGTCGCGGACGAGAACGAGCCGTTGGAGGGTCTGGCCGCCTTCGGCAACGCCCTGCCGGCCATGGTCGGCCAGGGTGCGCTGAGCGAGGACTCGGCGACCGCGTTCAACAATGTGGTTCGCGCGCTCGGCGACAACTCGTGGAATGCCCGTATCGACGCCGGCGATTTCCAGGAGTCCGACTGGATCCCGCCGGAACTGCGATCCGGCGTCGGCACCATGCTGGTGTTGAACGCCGACACGCTGAATTCCGCGTTCGCTGAACCGAACAGCGTTGGTAGCGAAGCTTTCTCGCGCGTCCTGGCGGACGTTGCCAAGGATCAGGGCACCGACGCGAACGGCCACACGGTGATCGACCGACTGATGTCCGAGCAGTATTCGGTGATCGCCGCGCAGAGTGTCGACGGCGCCATCAGCACCGCGGACCTGGAGGCGCAGGCACGCATCGCGGCCACCCTGGCGCACGGTCATGGCGCCGCGAACATCGGCCTGCAACAGGCATCGGATGCTGCACACAACGCGAGCGTGGCGACGGTGGCCGGGGTGGTACAGCTCGGCCTCGACCACAGCCCGACACCTGTGACCTGGACGACGCAGGCCTATCAGCTTTTCGGCGGGGACCTCGTGCAGGGATTGACCAGCCAGTTCACCCAGGACACCGCGCTGCCGGCCAGGAATGAGACCTCCGACTGGACCAGCTCGCTGGCGGACGAGGTCATGCAGACGTCCAGGAATCAGTGGTACGCCTTCGTGTTCGATGAGCTGCCGCCGCCGGACATGCCCGGCGTACAACTGGTCGACCCCACCGGGCGGCCGTACGCCTGGTCCGAACTGGACAGGACCTCCGCGCTCTGGGCGGTCCGTGAATGGCCGCCTGATCGCGAGAAACCCAGGCAGATCAGCTCGCAGATGTGGACCGCGTTCGACGGTCAGGTCGCTGCGATGAAGGCGTACCGGATTCCCTACGCGGACGGAACATGAGCCGATCCTGCGCGACCGGCCCTCTGCTCGCCGGCGTCCTGCTGCTGGGGTTCACCGCCGCCTGCAGCGGCCCGAGTGCTGACGACCCGGCGCCATCGGGATCGGCAGTGGCCCTGCCACACAAGGGAACGCCCATCCCGGGAGTGCTCGCTGCGGACCTGATCAGCACTGCACGCGCCACGCTTCCCGGCAGCCTGCAGGAGGACACCCGGTTGGCCGGCACCGGTTACGTCACCTGGACCCACACCGAGATCGGCTATCCCGGTGAGCACGACCGCGACTTCATCACCACCAATGCGCCGGCGATCACCATCTTCTGGGAGGACGACGGAGCGGTCATCCTGGTCGGGTGCGGAGACATGGTCAACGCGGGGCTTTCCCCGGCCATGGCAGTGTGCACCGACCTGTCGATCACCGGGGTGCCGACCGGGGCGCTGCGGTCCAATTTCTCCGCCTACCCGGACAAGCCCTGGGAGGTGGCACAGCCCTTTCCGCAGATCGCCCTCGCCGGTTTCGACTACCCCGCGGCACCTCCGAAAACCGGCACCGCAAGGAGTTTCAGCGTCACCGGTCCAGATCCGCCGTCCATCGAGCCGACCAACACCTCGTCCCTGTGACGACGACGGCGACCGCTGGACGGCTGTCCGATCCGTCGCCCGACCCAGTCCCCGACGGACCGCGGACAATGCAGGAGGCACCAGCCCTGGCCCGCGCACCGCCGACCGGCCCCGGCCCCGGCCCCGGCCCCGGCCCTGGCCCTGGCCCCGGCCCTGGCCCTGGCCCTGGCCCTGGCCCTGGCCCTGGCCCTGGCCCTGGCCCTCACGATCGATGGAGATGCTCGATGGACACCGCTCGGGTGAGCAGCCCACCGCCGACGCGCTTGCGGACGCCGTTCCCCGTTGTCGCCTGGCGGGCCGTCATCGCCGGGTTCGCCTGGTGGGGACTGCTCGCGGCGCTGCACGGGGACCTCACCCAGTTGCGGTACTTCTCGCAGGTCACCACGCTGACCGTGGCGCTGACCGCGTCCGCGTCGGTGCTCGGGTTCGCCGTCACGTCGACCCGCTGGGGCAGGGCTCTGGCCTGGTGCCGCGGTGCATCGACGACCTATGCGATCGTCACCGCGGTCATCTACCAGGTATTGCTGAGCGGCAACCTCGATGCCACCTCCAGCCTGCTCGAGCACGCGGTGGTGCCGGCGCTGGCCGTCATCGACTGGGTCGCATTCGGCTCTGGGCGGGTACGGCAGCTTTGGTGGACCTCGCTGAGCTGGCTGATCCTGCCGATCGGGTACCTGGCCGTCTACTACAACCTCCGGGACTCGTCGGGTGAGCCGCTCTACCCATTTCTCGATCCGGGTGCGGCGAACTTCTGGACCTGGGTGGGCATCATGATCGGGGTGTTCATCGCGGTCGGAGCCGTGGTGTGGAGCGTCGGGTTGCTGCGGTCGGCCGGTCGCCGATCCGCGGCCGCCGCGGCGGCCCCGATGCCCGACCGATGAAACGGCAGGCGATGACCACGATGACCTAGCCGGTATCGAGATCACCGGTCCTGCAGTGGTTCTCGGTCCGAGGTATGACGTCACCGCGCTGGCGACCGCAGCCGTGGCGACGGCGAACAGGCTGGCTCACGGGGCTTCGTCCCACTTGTGGCGGCGTTGTCCCACTTGTGGCGGCGTTCTTTCGGTGATGCGGGACGGCTACGGGGTGGCGGGCAGCGGCAAGGATCGCCGCGTGCTGGAGCTGTCCGACACGCCCAGGAGTCTCAGGTCGTGGGATTCGGTGTCCCAGGAATCGTAGGTGCGGACGTGGTAGACGAGGTTGTCGTGGTCGCGAACGACGTACCACTGCGTGTAGTCCCCGGATGCGGCCACCTGACGGGGAACATGCACCAGGTCAAGGGCGTGAAACGCCTGGTTGACCGCAGTCCGCGCGTCCTTCGCCGTCACCGACACGGTCGAGAGCACCGTGGCTCGGATGAAGCGCGACGGCGGTGTGACGTCGCCGGGCAACCCCAGCAGGCCGGTTCCGTTTCCCGTCGGGTTGACCGCTACTCCCATCAGGTTGACCGGTGTGGCCTCCGCATTGGTCAGGTTGACGTAGTTGCGCAGATTCGTGTTGTGCCAATCGAAGGTGGGAGAATTGGTGAGCACCCCGACGGGGTTGTCGTGAAAGACCGGCGCGCCGTCCAGGAACTCCACGACCAGGTCTCCGCCGTGGGCGTCGTGTACGGCCAGTGCATCGGGAAAGCAAAGTCGAGCAGCGGCTTGACCATGTCGGGCATGGTCCGGTCGGCAGGCCACAGCATCCGGACGGGGGCGTTCCACACCTGCACTCCCGCAAAGGCCGCACGCACGTCCTGCACGGTCGCGCAGGTGCCAAGGATCCAGGACCCGAAATGAATGAGATCGATCGTCGGCGCCGGGCCGGACGCAGGCGGTTTCGCCGGCAGCGTCGTTTCGGGCAGCCACAATGTGCCGATCGACAGGCCGGCGTCATTGAGGCCGTCGCAGGCCGCCCACTCAAATCCGAACGCGTCCATCGCGACATATCCGTGCGCATTCGTCCAGCGCAGGGTCTCGACGTCGCTGTGAGTGCGGGTGGCCGACCACTGCTGACCGACCGGTACCACTTGTAGTTTGGATTCGAGTTCCTCGGCGAAATCCATGGTGCGCGCCGAAACGTGGAGATCCGCGAGTTGAACGAGGCGCACGTCGGTGCACATGTTATTGGCCCCCCAAGCGGATGGATTCTCCGTCGAAACCGCCGCGCTCCCACCGTAGCATTTCGCTGCGACGGTCGACCTCGAGCCGGTCGGCGTCCGCGAAGAAAGGCATCCTTGGTGATCCCGATCCGACCCCGGTCGCGAGGGGGGAACGAGCCCGAATCGGACACGAGTCGCCGACTACTGCTGCGGTAACACCCGCCGGCCCGCCGGGTCGAAATTGGAAACGCCGACAATTGGCCCGATTTGCTGCGGGAATGGACAAGGCGGCCGCCTGCGTGCTTCTTTCAACGCGACTGAAACCGTCGAATTCCAGCCGGGTGAGTTGGCTGAAGTCCGTGAGCGCCACTCGGCGCGCTCGTCTGGCGCGTCCCGCATCGCGACAAACGCCCAGGCGTTCGGCGGATCGAGGTCGCCGGGTGTCGTTCCCGGCGGCAACGAGCAGCCCACGCCTGATCCCCCGCGAGAGCGATGCGAGCCGCCGCGATCGACACCTCCAGGGTGCGGCCGACGTCGGTGCCCCCGCCGGGCGCGGATCAACATCGACAGCGCGGACAAACCTGCGCCTTTTGGGACTGGTGGTGCAGAAGTGAACGATTTCATACGCGCGGGCGATGTTGATCCGCGCTGACAACGGCGATTCCGGGCACGCGAGGAACTGGGGGACACTGGACAGGTTGCCCGCGCACCAGCGGGCATCCGCGCGCAGAGCGCGGGCAAGCCGCCATTTGTGAAGGATCCGCCCGTGACCGACGGCCCGCTGATCGTGCAGTCCGACAAGACCCTGCTGCTGGAGATCTCGCACCCGGACGCGGCGGCCGCGCGCGCGAACATCGCGCCGTTCGCCGAACTCGAGCGGTCGCCGGAGCACATCCACACCTACCGGATCACCCCGCTGGCGCTGTGGAACGCGCGCGCCGCCGGGCACGACGCAGAGCAGGTGGTGGACGCGCTGGTGCGCTGGTCGCGCTTCCCGGTCCCGCAGGCGCTGCTCGTCGATGTGGTGGACACCATGGCCCGCTACGGCCGACTGGTGCTGCAAACCCACCCGGCGCACGGGCTGATCATGGCCTCGCGGGATCGGGCCGTGCTGGAAGAGATCCTGCGGCACAAGAAGATCGCCCCGATGCTCGGCGCCAGGATCGATCCCGACACGGTGATCGTGCACCCCTCGCAGCGCGGGCACCTCAAGCAGGCGCTGCTGAAGGTCGGATGGCCCGCCGAGGACGAGGCCGGCTACGTCGACGGCGAGGCCCACCGCATCGAGCTCAACCTAGCCAACTGGCATCTCCGGTCGTACCAGGAAGAAGCGGTCGAGGGGTTCTGGGCCGGCGGATCGGGTGTCGTGGTGCTGCCGTGCGGCGCCGGGAAGACGCTGGTCGGTGCGGCCGCGATGGCCCGGGCAGGGGCGACCACGTTGATCCTGGTGACGAACACCGTCGCCGGGCGGCAATGGCGGCGCGAGTTGCTCGCGCGGACGTCACTGACCGAGGAGGAGATCGGGGAGTACTCCGGCGAGCGCAAGGAGATCCGCCCGGTCACGATCGCCACCTACCAGGTGATGACCCGCAAGACCGCGGGCGTCTACAAGCATCTGGACCTTTTCGACTCCCGCGACTGGGGTCTGGTGATCTACGACGAGGTGCACCTGCTGCCGGCTCCGGTGTTCCGGATGACGGCGGACCTGCAATCGCGCCGCCGTCTCGGATTGACCGCCACCCTGGTGCGCGAGGACGGCCGGGAGGGCGATGTGTTCTCGCTGATCGGCCCGAAACGGTACGATGCCCCGTGGAAGGACATCGAGTCGCAGGGCTGGATCGCGCCGGCCGAGTGCATCGAGGTGCGGGTGACGCTCACCGACGCCGAGCGGCTCAGCTACGCCATCGCCGAACCGGAGGAGCGGTACAAGATCGCCTCCACGGCACGCACCAAGATGCCGGTGGTGCGCTCGATCCTCGATCGACACCCGGGTGAGCCGACCCTGGTGATCGGCGCGTACCTGGATCAGCTGGAGGAACTCGGCGAGGAACTGCAGGCGCCGATCATCCAGGGATCCACCCGCAACGCCGAACGCGAGCGACTGTTCGACGCCTTCCGGGCCGGCGAGGTGCCCACCCTGGTGGTGTCCAAGGTCGCGAACTTCTCCATCGACCTGCCGGAGGCCACCGTTGCCATCCAGGTGTCCGGCACCTTCGGGTCGCGTCAGGAGGAGGCGCAGCGGCTCGGAAGGTTGTTGCGGCCCAAGGGTGACGGGCGTCAGGCGCATTTCTATTCGGTGGTCTCGCGGGACACCCTGGACACCGACTACGCCGCGCACCGGCAGCGCTTCCTGGCCGAGCAGGGGTACGCGTACCGGATCGTGGACGCCGACGACCTGCTGGGTCCGGCGGTGCCGGGGACGCCTGAATAGCAGCAGCGGAGCCGGCTCCGCGATGCTTGACTGGTGCGCATGACCGGCACCGACCGCGCCGAGCTGGCCTGGACAGCCTCACAGACCGTCGCACAGGCGGCCTCCCTGTGGGACGTCGAGCCGGGTTACCTCAACACCTCGTCCTACGGGCCGCCCCCGCGCCCGGCGTGGGAGGCACTGCAACAATCGCTGGACGACTGGCGGGCCGGCCGGACAAGTTGGGAACCGTGGGCCGACGCAGTGGCGGTGGCCAGGCATTGGTTCGCGGCGCTGGTCGGCGTCGACCCAGCGACGGTCGCGACCGGTGCCGCCGTCTCCCAGCTGCTGGCCCCGGTGGCCGCCGCGGTGCCGGACGGCACACGCGTGCTGGTCCCGGACGTGGAATTCACCTCCAACGTCTTCCCTTGGGCGGTGCACGCCGATCGCGGCGTGACCGTGCGGACAGCACCTGTCGATCGGCTGGCCGACGCCATCGCACGTGACGTCGACGTGGTCGCCTTCTCGGCCGTGCAGTCGGCGACCGGGGAGGTGGCCGACGTCGCGGCGATCAGTCAGGCCGCACGCGACGTCGGCGCGTTGAGCGTGATCGACACTTCCCAGGCCATCGGCTGGTTGCCGGTCGATCCGAACGCCGCCGACCTGCAGGTCTGCGCGGCTTACAAATGGCTCTGCAGCCCCCGCGGCACCGCGTTCCTGGTGCATCATCCGGCCCTTGCCGAGAGGCACCCCCTCATCACCTCCCGGCTCAGGCCGCTCGCGGCCGGCTGGTTCGCCGGCGAGGTACCGCACGAGTCGTACTACGGGCCGCCCCTGCGGCTCGCCCGGGGCGCGCGCCGGTTCGACATATCTCCGGCGTGGCATTGCTGGGTCGGCGCGGCGCCTGCGCTGCAGGTGCTGGCGGCGACCGGTGCCGGCGCGATCGGCGAGCACAATGTCGCGCTGGCCGACAGCTTTCTCACCGCGCTGGATCAGCCGCCGTCGAACTCGGCCATCGTGAGCGTGCCAGCCGACGACGCAGCCGTAGCCAGGCTCACGGCGGCGGGGGTTCGGTTCGGCGTGCGCGCCGGCCGGGTCAGGGTGGCCTTCCATCTCTACTCGACAGCCGACGATGTCGACATGGCGATCGGCGCACTGCGGGGCTGAGCTCGGCTGATCGCCGACGCAGATGATGGGCCCGACGTCCCGGTCGGCCGTGGGCCGACCGGCTGTGGGCCGACCCCGTGGGCCGGTCGGCCGTGGGCCACCGGTCGGCCCTTGGCCGCAGCATGAAGTGATGGGCGCAGCGCCGCCGATGCGCCGATTCCGCAGCCCAGTTTCTTGGGAAAGAAATTGGAATGCCCTGTGTCATCAGGCTTTCTGCGCGATGAGGTATTGGCCGGCACAGCGGGTGGGTACTGGCGAATCTGGGTGGCCGGATTGACCAGTCCCGTCCCCGATCCGTTCCGCCCGGTGCGGATCACCTCGACGAAGAGGAGATCACAATGACCGGCAACCGCGCCGTCACCTACCAGGGTCCGATGAAGGTGTCCGTCGAAGAGATCGACTACCCCACGTTCGAACTGAAAGACGGCCCTGGCGTCAACGCCGCCAACGTCGGACGCAAAGTCCCGCACGGCGCCATCCTGAAGGTCGTGACGACCAACATCTGTGGCTCCGACCAGCACATGGTGCGCGGCCGGACCACCGCTCCCGACGGGCTGGTGCTCGGCCATGAGATCACCGGCGAGGTGATCGAGGTCGGCCCGGGCGTGGAGTTCGTCAAGGTGGGCGACATCTGTTCGGTCCCGTTCAACATCGCCTGCGGGCGGTGCAGGAATTGCAAGGAGGGCAAGACCGGGATCTGCCTGAACGTCAACCCCGATCGGCCCGGGTCGGCGTACGGCTACGTCGACATGGGCGGCTGGGTCGGCGGGCAGGCCGAGTACGTGCTGGTCCCGTACGCGGACTGGAACCTGCTGGTGTTCCCGGACAGGGACCAGGCGCTGGAGAAGATCACCGACCTGACGATGCTGTCGGACATCTTCCCCACCGGCTTCCATGGTGCCTACACCGCCGGCACCAAGGCCGGTTCGACCGTCTACGTCGCCGGCGCCGGACCCGTCGGTATCGCGGCCGCGGTATCGGCGCAACTGCTGGGCGCATCGGTGGTGATCGTCGGCGACCTGAACAAGGACCGGCTGGCCCAGGCCCGCAAGCACGGCTGCGAGACGGTGGACGTCTCGCAGGGCGATCCGCCGGACCAGATCGAAGAGATCCTCGGGGTGCCCGAGGTCGATTGTGGTGTGGACGCCGTCGGTTTCGAGGCGCACGGACACGGCAAGGACTCCGGCAAGGAAGCGCCGGCGACCGTGCTGAACTCGCTGATGGACATCACCGCCGCCGGCGGTGCGCTCGGCATCCCAGGCCTGTACGTAACGGGTGATCCCGGCGCCGCCGACAAGGCCGCACAGCAGGGCTCGCTGTCCATCCGCCTCGGTCTGGGCTGGGCGAAGTCGCATTCGTTCGTCACCGGTCAGTGTCCGGTGATGAAGTACCACCGCGGCCTGATGAACGCGATCCTGCACGACAAGGTGCGCATCGGTGATGCTGTCAACGCCACCGTGATCGGTCTGGAGGACGCGCCGGTGGGGTATGCCGAGTTCGATTCCGGCGTCGCCCGCAAGTTCGTGCTCGACCCACACAACACCACGGGCAAGGTGACGGCGGCCTGAGCGGTGCTGGCGGAGCCGATGCCAAGACCGGCGTCGCTCCGCCATCGGCCGGCTCCTGATCTATCGCGTGGCTCCTGGTCTACCGGCCGTCTCCTGGTCTACCGGGTGGCTCCGAATTCCGGAACCGGGTGCCACGGCGAGACGGGTGCTCCAGGGTGCCGGAGGCGTGCCGGTTCAGCGCGATCACCCGGGTGTTGTGCCACAGTTGGTCCATGGCCAGGCTGGCCACCCGCCGCCCGCCTCGACCGCGGGCCGGCCGATCATGAACATCTGGCCGGCGATCGAGAACGAGCCGAGGACGTCCAGCCCGAGGGCTGCGCCGACGAACCAGGGGGCGCTCCGTTCCTCGGTCGACAGCACGTGCCGGAAGCCGAAGCGGCTGGAAATCGTCTGACCCATGGAGGGGTCGAAGACACGGACCACCACGGGCAACTCGGGCCCGGATTCCCATCGCGGGCCGATGAGATCGCTTACGGCCAGCGCGGTTTCGGTGTTCACCATGTCGCTGCTGGTGAGGATGGCCACCGCGGAGGGTCGGCTGAGGTGGGCGGCCTCGAGGGTGCTGGACAGCGTGGCGTCACCGAAAACGACCGGCACTCCGAGCGCCTGCGCATCGGCCAGGAACCGATTCTCCGGATCTCGCTCGATCACCACCACCGACTTGCCGGACGCCACCAGGGCACCGGTGACATGGACTCCGAAGGCGCCGAGCCCCACCACCACCACGTGGCCGGACATCCCGCGTGCCCGCCGCCGGCCGATCGGGTGGTTCAGCCGGCGGCTGATCAGCATCTCGGCAAGGAACGTCATCAGCACCGCCGTGCAGGTGATCCCCGCCGCCATCAGGAAGATCGCCCATATCCGCAGCCATGGGTCCTGATCAACGAAGTTGAAGTCGCCGTAGCCCACGGTCGCCACGGTCTCGGTGCTGAAGTAGAGCGCGTCGAGCACGCTCATTCCGGGTAGCCGGTACCCGCGCCGGAGCACCACGGTGGAGACCGTGACGAGCGCGATCTGGACGGCGAACGCCCGGGACAGCCCCGGATCGAAGTCCGTGACGATGCCGCTGAGCGTCATGCTCGTGCGAGTCCAAGGGCCGGGTGACGACGCGGCGGGGTGGTCGACAACCGGTCAAGGTCGACGTCCGCAGCGCGGAAGTCGGCCACGGTGCCGAGCATCGCCGCAGGACGGCACAGCGCCGTTTCGTTCGTCGGCCATAGTGGTCTGCGACGATCGCGCGACCATCCACCGCCGCTGCGCCCACCGTGGTGCTCAAGATCGGACCCCTCCGTCGGCTGCTCGGGCAGCGTGGCACTCGGTCGACCCATCGTGTTCCGGAGTGTTACCGGCAGGAAAACCGCACGCAACCTGCACGGACGGCAGGTGCCGAGGCTCGTGTGACACCCTTGGCGGTGAGGGCGGTGCAGGGCGAGGGCGAACAGGAGTGACGGTGCGTCGCAGGAATGGGACGGGCCCCGCCGGGTTGGCACCCGGTGGTGGCGGATGAGCGTTGTCGTGGTCGGTGCCGGGATTGTCGGGTTGGCCGTGGCCCGGCAACTGCTGATCGACGCACCCGGCGAACCGGTCACCGTGCTCGACAAGGAAACTCGGGTGGCCGCCCACCAGACCGGGCACAACAGCGGGGTCGTGCACGCCGGCATCTACTACCCGCCGGGCTCGCTGAAGGCACAGCTGTGCCGCCGCGGCCGTGACCTGCTCTGCGAGTTCTGCGCCGCCAACGGGATCCGCGTCGATCCGGTGGGGAAACTGGTTGTCGCGCTGAACGAGGCGGAGCGGGACGGTCTGGCGGAGATCGAGCGCCGAGCGCTGGCCAATCGGGTGAGCGACGTGGTGATGCTCGACGGGCCGGGGCTTCGGCGGATCGAGCCGGAAGTGGCCGGCCTCGCCGCCGTTCATTCTCCGTCGACGGCGATCGTCGACTTCGTCGCGGTGGCCGGGGCGCTCGCCGCGGACATCGCGGCCCGCGGCGGCACGGTGCGTTTGGGTGCGGAGGTGATCGATGTTCGGCAGGGTCCGGCCGGCGTAGCGGTGGCAACGACGACCGGCGAGATGACGGCTGATCGGATGGTGGTGTGTGGGGGTCTGCAGTCGGCGCGACTGGCCACACTGATCGGCGGCGATCCGGACCCACAGATCGTGCCGTTCCGGGGCGAGTACTTCCGGCTCACGCCGGACGCAGCGGCGCGGGTGCGCGGCCTGGTCTATCCGGTGCCGGATCCGCGGTACCCGTTCCTCGGGATTCACCTCACCCGGCGAATCGACGGCGGGGTAGACGTCGGACCCAACGCGGTGCTGGCGCTGGCCCTGGAGGGGTACCGACGGGGGACGGTGTCCTTCGCTGACGTGCGAGCCATCCTGGCTTGGCCCGGATTCCGGGTGCTGGCGCGGCGGAACTGGCGGATGGGCGCGCGGGAGATGCTCGGCTCGCTGTCCAAGCGGTACTTCGCCGCGCAGGCACGCGCCTACCTTCCCGGGCTGCGTGCCGCGCAGCTGGTGCCCGCGGCTGCCGGCGTCAGGGCGCAGGCCATCCGCCGCAACGGCGACCTCGTCGACGACTTCTGGATCACCCACCACGACCGCATCACGATGGTGCGCAACGCACCGTCGCCGGCAGCCACCTCGTCGCTGGCCATTGCCGAGTACATCTGCGCCGAGATGGCTCGGGCCTCGGGCTGACACACCCGTCCGGCTCGACCCGCATTTCATGATCGAGCCGATCGCCTGCGTGACGCGCGCGATCCCGTCGTGCGCCAGCCCATGAAGGCCACTGACGAACGCCCTCATCCGGTCACGGCCCACACGCATATCGAGAATCACCGTCCACCTCCCCCTGTACACCGAACCGATGCTATGGCCAAAGACGACCCCATCCCGAGTTATCCACATTTCGTCGGGATGGCGCCAGAAGTTGTCCACAGGAATTCCGCCCGCACCCCTGCTGTCGGGATCGGGTGCTAGCTTCTGCGAAATCAACGGTCCAACGAACGGGAGTCGACATGGGAAGCCCGGAACCGGTACTCACCACTGGAAGTGGCGAGCTGGGTTACGACCCCGCCGCCATGGCTGGAGGACTGACGGCCATCGACGACGCCGCCAGCGAGATCCGCAACCTGTTGTCCGCCATCCAGTCCGAGGTCGACACCCTGGGTGCCACCTGGCGTGCCCGGTCCAACACCGCGTTCGCTCAGGTCCACGCGAAATGGTCGGAGCGCGCGACACTGATCAACACCGCGTTGCAGACGATGCATCGCAAATTGTCGGCCACTGATGTCGCCTACGCGAGAACGGAGCAGGCGCAGATCGAGCAGTATCAGGCCTTGGCCAATTCCATCTGAGTGCGCTCGCTTTCTCACACTTCGTCCGAACAACGGCACCTCGGGCAATTCTTGCTGCCCATTTCAACCAAGGACAACGATGGTCGCCACTGAGAGTCCCATTGCTCTGAGCTTTTCCGCCCTGCAGACCGCGCACCACCAGCTCAGCTCCGATCTGTCCGCTCTGCGGGCCAGGCTCGACCGGCTCGCAGCCGACCTGCAGCCGCTCGTGCAGAGCTGGAGCGGTGACGCACAGGCTGCCTATCTCGTGCAGAAGCGGCAGTGGGAGCAGGCCGCGGACGACCTCGCACGCATGCTCACCGCGATCGTCACCGGACTGGCGAACACGTCGGCCGACTACACCGACGCGCAGCGTCGCATCGTCGCGGCCTTCAGCTGACCCCGCACAGCACCATCCACCCCGCGCCGCGTTGGTCGCGGCGCTGACCCTCGAAGGCGGACTCGTTGTGGCCGTTGTGATGTTCAAGCGTCCACCCCGCCGCGAGCCGCCGAAGACGGCGATGCGGCGAGTAGATGTGCGCCCTCCGCCGTCGATGCCGGAACCGGCCTCGGCGGGCGCGTCCAGCTGGCTCATGGTGTTGCCGGCGTTGGGCGGGCTGGGCTCGATGGCGCTGATCTTCACCGCCGGCGGTGGCGGCACGCACATCGCTGCGGGGGTGATGTTCGGAGTGTCCGCCCTGGCCATGGCAGGCGGCTCCCTTGCCAGGGTGGGCGGCGACCGGAATCGAAAGGTGGACCGTGAACGCCGCTCCTACCAACGACATCTCGCGCAGATCAGGCGACAGGCCCGGGCTGCGGCCGCCGATCAGGCCGAGTCCTTGTTCTGGGTGCATCCCGATCCCCGCGGCCTGCTCTCGCTGGTCCGGACGTCCCGCCTCTGGGAACGGCGGCCCGCGGACCCGGATTTCGCGACGCTCCGGTTGGGTGTCGGTGACTGCGCGCCCGCGATCGATCTGTTGCTCGACGACAGCAAGCAGGCGCAGGACGTCGACATGGTGTCGGCCGTATCCCTGCGCCGGTTTCTGCGAGCGCACGAAACAGTCCCCGCCCTCCCGGTGGCGGTGTCGTTGCGGGAGTTCGGCCGAGTGACGCTCGAAGGCGAACCGGCCGCATGCAGGCGGCTCGCGACTGCGATGGTGTTACAAGCGATCGCCTGGCATGCACCGACCGAGTTCCGCATCTCGTTGTGCGCCGACCACAGCGGTGTGCAGACCTGGGATTGGTTGAAGTGGGCTCCGCAGATGACCGACCGGCCAGGACGGCCGTTGCCGGCCCGGTGTCGCAGCGTTGCCACCGACCTGACGGCACTGGAGCGGCTGCTGACCGAAGACCTGGCCGGACGATGGTGGGCGACCCCGGACGGCGATCCGTTGGTCGATGGCAGCCACGTGCTGGTGGTGATCGACGGCGGAAGGGTCGGAGACGGCGGGCAACTCGCCGATGCCAACGGCCTGCAGGGGGTCACGGTGCTCGATCTGTCCGGCGCGCTACCCGCCGGATCGTCGACCCGGAACCTGCGTTTGCGCGTCTCCAACGACGCGGTGCTGCGTGTCGGTATCGACAGGCTCGGCCGGGAGATACTCACCCTGGTCGCCGTTCCCGACGCGATCGGGCCGGCGGAGGCGGCTGCCACCAGCCGAGCCATCGCCGCAAAGGTCATGCCTGACGAGGAGAACGGTGACGAGCCGCTCGTCACGGCAACAGGTTTGACCGACCTGCTCGGGGTGAGGAACATCAGCACACTCGACCCGCGGACGGCCTGGCCGACCCGACAGCCACGGGACAGGTTCCGTGTGGCGATCGGGGTGGCCGCCACCGGTCAGGCCGTTGAGCTCGACCTGAAGGAGGCCGCCAGGGGCGGCATGGGCCCGCACGGCCTGGTCGTCGGCGCCACCGGCTCGGGCAAATCCGAACTGCTGCGCACACTGGTGCTCGGGTTGGCGATGACGCACCCGCCCGAATCGCTCAACTTCGTGCTCGTTGATTTCAAGGGCGGCGCGACCTTTACCCGGCTCGATGCCCTGCCGCACACCTCGGCCGTGATCACCAATCTGTCCGACGAGCTCACCATGGTCGACAGGATGAGGGACGCGATCAGCGGCGAAATGCACCGCCGGATGGAGCTACTACGCGGAGCGGGCCATTTCGCATCGTTGCAGGACTACGAAACCGCCAGGACCACAACGGGACTCATCGGCCGTGCAGGTCCGTTGCCGGAAATTCCGACGCTGCTCATCGTCGTCGACGAGTTCAGCGAATTACTCTCGGCCAAACCGGACTTCCTGGATCTGTTCATCACCATCGGACGAGTCGGACGTTCGCTGGGAGTGCACTTGCTGCTGGCGTCGCAGCGTTTGGAGGAGGGACGGTTGCGCGGGCTGGACACCTACCTGTCGTACCGGATCGGACTGAAGACGTTCTCTGGCGCCGAATCCCGGCTCGTCCTCGGCGTGCCGGACGCCTTCGAATTGCCAACCGCGCCGGGCAACGGCTACCTGAAATTCGACACGGGTTCATTGCTGAGGTTCAAAGCGGCCTACGTCTCGGGTCCGGTGCGTGGGCAGGCGCCATCCGGGGACAGGCGCAGGTGGTTGGACGCCGAGCCTTTCCGGCTGACCCTCCCATCCGGGCCGGCATCCTCACCTGCGACCGCAGCGGCGGACTCCGTGCCGATGGATGGTTCCGGCCTGCGGGCGCCGGCCGGAGGTGCGGGACGGGTGCCCGCCCCCACCCTGCTGGACATCGCGGTCTCCCGACTGGCGGGCAGTGGCACGCCGGCGCATCAGGTCTGGATTCCGCCGCTGCTCGAGCCACCGTCCCTGGATCTCCTGCTGCTCAACACGGAGTCGACCCGCATCGCTGAGCATGCGGGCAGGCAGGCAGGCGGGCAGATCAGGGCCGTCGAGATACCTTGGCAATCAACGACCTTCGGCGACGCCACCGCCGGCGACGCCACCGCCGGTGACGCCACCGCCGGTGACGCCACCGGCGACCGCGCGTGGTCGAACCCCCACCTCAGTGTGCCGATAGGCTGGGTGGACCGGCCTTTCGAGCAGCGTCGCGGCGTACTCACCCTCGATCTGTCCGGGTCCGGCGGTCACGTCGCGATCGTCGGCGCGCCGCAAACCGGGAAGTCCACGGCGGTGCGGAGTTTGATCTGCGCATTGGCCCTCACTCATACACCCGACCGGGTCCAGGTGTATTGCCTCGACTTCGGCGGTGGATCACTGACGACACTGTCCGGACTTCCGCACGTCGGTGTCGTCGCCGGTCGGGCGCAACCGGACCTGGTGCGCCGAACCGTCGTCATGGTCGACCGGATCATGTCCAGACGCGAGGAAGCCTTCGCCGCCCACAGCATCGGCTCGCTGCGCGAATGGCGGGAACGCAGGGAGTCCGGGCAACTGCCGGGCGATGTCTTCGGCGATGTCTTCCTCGTCGTCGACGGGTGGGGTGGCGTCCGGGACTTCTACGAATCGCATGAAGCGCAGATCATCTCGATGGCCGCGCGCGGTCTGAACTTCGGCGTGCACCTGGTGCTGTCGGCCAACCGTTGGTCCGAGATCCGTCCGGCACTGAAGGATCTCGTGTCGTCACGGGTGGAACTGCGGCTCGGTGACCCGCTGGATTCGGATGTCAACAGCAAGGCGGCGACGGGCGTCCCGACCGATCGCCCCGGCCGGGGACTCACCCGCGATCAACAGCACCTGCTGACCGCCGTCCCGCGGATCGACGGCGTGACCAGCGCCGACGGCATGGCCTCGGCGACCGCAGCGCTGGTTGCCACGGTCGCCGAACGGTGGCCCGAGCATGCTGCGCCGCGGGTTCGGCTGCTGCCCTCCGTCCTCCGGTTCGCCGACCTTCCGGCCCTGGAAACCCAGCGCGGGTATGCGCTTGGTCTGGATGAGGAATTCGACCCTGTCTACTGGAGCCCGGGCGCCGACCAGCACCTGCTGATCTTCGGCGAGGAGCAGTCCGGCAAGACGACCCTGCTGGCAAACCTGCTGCGGCAGATCTCGGCCCGGAGCGGTACGGACCAAGCGAGATTCGTCATCTTCGACGGCCGGCGTCAACTACTCGACATCGGCCACCGACCAGATCAGCTGATCGCGTCGGCGACGACCGCGCAAGACGCGGCCAACGTTGTCACCGCCAACCTCGACCGCCTGCACCGTCGGATGCCCGTGGCAAGCGCGAGCACTGCGGAGATTGCTCGGCGTGCTTGGTGGGGATCACCCGCCGACATCTTCCTGGTCGTCGACGACTAAGAGAGATTCGCCGGATCCAGTCCGCTTGCACCGTTGCTGCCACTGCTGGACCACGCCGGTGACATCGGGTTTCACCTGATCATCGCGCGGCAGGCACGGGGGGCCAGCAGGGCGATGTATGACGGTACCTACACCCGGCTCAGGGACACCGGAAGTCCGGCCGTCGTGCTGTCCGGCCCGGAGCCAGAGGGCGTGATCTACGGCAAGACCCGGGCCCAGCCCCGACCACCGGGACGGGGAATCTGGGTGCCGCGCCGCGGCCCGGATCGGATCATCCAGGCGACCGTGGACTGCGGGATCGCCGATGGAACCTGAACACCACATGGATGATCGCACCGGCCGCCGGCGATCACCAAGGAGCGATTCAGCCTATCCCGCAACGAGTTTCCCCGCGCCGTCGATCCCCCTGGAGGAGGGCGCGGCGCGGGTGCTGCCCTTGCGGCCTCGGCGCTCTGCTGACACGAACACGCACGCCCAGGAGAAAGCCAGTCCGGGGCGGGACCCAATCGCCCGAATCCCACCGCCGCCGACCCCTGCGCTGCACAGTCAACCTGGACCGGTCCGCGTCGCACCGGCGGGGGCGAGCGATCTGCCGAAATCGGTTCAGGAAGATCATCTTTCGGTCGACCTCGAGGACCAGGGAGTTCCGTCCACGCTCGTCAACGTCGACACCGACAGGACCGACCGGTCACCAGCCGCACCCCAACCGAACCCCGGAACCCGTCTGATCCGGCTCAGCGTGCGCACGGCGCTCTCTCGCGTCGACCTCGCGCTGTCCGAGGGCTGCACGTTCGCGGAAACGCTCGAAACGGTTCTGGACCTGTGCCCACAAGCGTTGCAGGACAATGCGGTTGCCCATGGCGGCTGGAGACTGCGAACGGCCGCGGGACGCAACCCGGACGGGGAATCGACGCTCGCTGCCGCTGGGGTGTTGGACGGCGCCACCCTGTTCCTGGTGGGCATCGACCCGGGCGCCGAGGGCAGCATCTTCGACGACATCGCCGTTGCGGTGGCCGAGACCGTTCAGCATGACCCTTCCCAATGGTCGTCCGGTGCCCGACGGGGCGTCGCATGGGGCGCAGCGGGACTGTTTGCCACCCTGGCGTGTCTGCCGCTGCTGCTCTCGGGTCCACCGTGGATACCGATCTCGCTCATGTTGGCCGGTGGCACGGTCATCGCACAGGTCGCGGCGGGTGTGTTTGCGCGCGGGGGCGGCGATAGTGGTACCGCGGTCGTCGCCGGCCTGATCTCCGTCGCGACCGGGGCAGCTGCGGCCACCGTCGCGACTGCTGGCCAGCTTCGCCTGCTCGAGGTAGGGACCGCACAACTGCTGCTCGGTGCCGTCGCTGCCACCATCTGCGCGAGCACGGCCGCGTTGATCATCGGTCACGCCACGGTGCCGCTGGCCGCCGTCATCGCCGGTGGTCTGCCGACGAATCTCGCCCTGGGTTGCGGTGTCGTTGTCGATCTCCCGCCGGTGGGTTGCGCGGCTATCACCGTCGGGCTGTGTATGGGCTTGATGCCATTGGTGCCGGCCGCCGCGCTGAAATGGGCCAGATTGGCACCGGCACCCGTGCCGACCACCGCCGACGATCTCGCCGCCGACACCCAGACGGTCGACGCGGAACGTGTCGAGCGGATGACCCGGCGAGCCGTCGAGCAGGTGACCGCGATGATCCAGGGACTGTCCTGGCCTGGCTTGGTGGCGGGTGCGGTACTGGCATTCAGCCAGGACGTCACGGCGCAGCTGCTCACCGGGTTCGCCGCCGCCGCACTGTTGCTGCGGGCCCGATTGTTCGCCACCGTCGGTCACCGACTTCCCCTGCTGCTTGCGGGTATCGGGTCGACCGCCGCGCTGCTGCTCGCGGTCCCCATGGACCGCGTGGGCACTCCGGAATCGTGGTGGAGCGGAGTGCCGGCCGTCGCGGCGTCGGTGGCATGCCTCTGGTTGGCGAACCGTCATCGACGGCCGTCCCCGAGTGCAACCAGGACGGCGGAGATCGCCGATCTGATCATCGCCACCGCGATCATCCCGCTGGTGTTTGGCGTGCTCGGCGTGTTCGGCTTCGTCCGGGGGCTCGGAGGATGACCGACGGGCAGCGTCGCGGTAGCGATGGTTCACGGACCTCCGACGGCCCGCCGCCGCAAGCTTCGCGGTCCCGAAAGCACCCACGAACAGACACGACGCGGCAATCGCCGGAAAAGCGGGCGCCGCATCGTGTCGACGCTGAAGGGTGGCCGTAGGGCATGGTCACCGATACCAAGGACAACCTGCGGGCCCACCGGTTCATGAGCCGCAGGGTGCACGCGGCGTTGCTGGAAGGAGACGCTGATGCCGGCGAGCGTCCCCTGAGCCGTCTCGGCACGGGGACCTACGCCAGCATCTTCGTCACCGTCGCGCTGCTTGCAGTGGCGGGCATCGTCGGTGTCCTGCGGCCGGGTGGGTCGAACGCATGGTTGGAACCGGGCGCGTTCATCGTCGAGAGCGAGACGGGTGCCCGTTATGTCTTTCTCGACGACCAGCTGCACCCGGTGCTGAACTACTCATCGGCCCGACTGTTGCTCGGGCAACAGCTTCACGTCGTGTCGGTGTCCGTGCGCTCGCTGGAATCAGCGCCGCACGGCCCGCCGGTCGGCATCACATCGGCGCCCGACTCCCTGCCCGACGCCGCGCACATGGCCGGTTCGACGTGGTCGGTGTGCGCTGTCGGTGATGCCTCCGACGGCGGTCCGTTCCGCACGGCCATCTTTCCCGGGCGGTCGACGGATGGCGACGAGGTGCCCGGCGGGTTGGGTTACCTGCTGCGCACCACCGATGGTGGGACCTTCCTTGTTGCGCAGGGTCACGCCTACCCGATCGCCAATCGATGGCTGGCCGTCCTCGGCTACCGTGGCGCACCGGGCATCGAGGTGGGGAGTGACTTCGTGAACTCGTTGCCGCCGGGAGAGCCGATCGCGCCTTTGCCTGTTCCTGGGCTGGGCGAGCGCGGGCCACCGCTGCCGGGATCTTCGGATCCGACCCCGGTCGGCACCGTGTTCGTCGATCGCCTCGACGTGCACTACGTGATGACCCGAGCAGGCCTGGCAACGCTGACCCCGCTGCAATCGGATCTCTTGTTGGCCGACCCGGATCTCCGCTCCGCCTACTCCGGGAACATTCCAACCGCCGTGCCGATCAGCCAGGCTCGGATCACGGAAGCGGCCCTGCCACCGCCGCGGCTCCGGGCGAGTGCGCAGGCCCCGGTGGCGGCGCCAACGCCTTCCGCCCTACCGCCGGGTGACCGGCAACTCTGTGTCCGCTATCCGGCCGACGGTCCGCCGGCCATCGTCGTCGCCGAATCCGACCCGTCGATGCTGACCGCCGCCGGCACCGTCCAGTTGTCAACTGGTGGCGGCGCCCTGGTCACGGTCAGATCCGACACCGGCGCACCCCAAGGCGGACAGGTTTCGCCAACGACGACGAGCGCGACGGACGCCGACGGCGTTGCCTCCACCGCCGTCGCCGCTTCCGCGACGATGCCCGCCGCCGAATCCGTCGGCTGCGACGGCGCGACGGGCGGTCCCGGGGCACGTGAGTTCTCCGGGAACGCCGGCTCCACACCCGATACCGGTGCAGCAGCGACGAACGCGGGCCCGAACGCCGCTCACGGGGGCTCGGAGGTGTCGAACGCGCCCGCGGGGCCCGCGGACGCGATCGTGAGGACTCCGCCAGCGACGACGTCGAGTGCCAACGGATCCGTTCCGGCCGGGGGAGCGCGGAACTCCAGCTCCATGCCCAGTCCGATGATCTGCCTGGTCACCGAATCCGGGCAGCGATACCCCTTGGCCGGAGCGCGCGCGCTGCAGCAACTAGGGTTGTCGGGCGTGAGCGTGGCGCAGCTACCGGCGGCGGTGATGGGTCTGCTCCCGATCGGGCCGGTCCTGGATCCAGCAGCAGCGGCGGCGGTGGTCGCACCATGACGACGACCGCACCCGTCCCCGTGCCACCGACCGACACCACGACACTGCCTCAGCCTGCGGCCTCCG
Source organism: Mycobacteriales bacterium (assembly GCA_038322925.1). GTDB lineage: Bacteria > Actinomycetota > Actinomycetes > Mycobacteriales > Nakamurellaceae > Nakamurella. The sequence goes on along the minus strand of JBBQGJ010000031.1, from coordinate 6,539 downwards.
GAGTGGGGGCGCTCGGATGACGGACCCCAACCCGTCGACACAACAGGAATCGCACAACCGGCGGAATCAGCTGCCGGCCGGAGTGACCGTGGTGCACCTGAAGTACCGGGTCGCGGCGCTGCGCATCCGCGCCGGCGGCGCCATCGCGTTGCGGACCGATCGCGATGGCCCCTGGGATCCCGTGCGGGTCGTCTCCGTCGGCCGTGCGCTCCGGCCGTGGGTGATCAAGATCCAGTTGGTCGACGGCTCCCATCTGTACCTGCGGCCGTGCCTGCCGGGAGAGGCGGCGATCACCGAATGTGGCCGCAGCATCGGCGGCATCGCGGACACGGAGAAGCTCGGTGACGACCCGGTTTCCGGTGTGATCGCCGTCCTCGGAATCGCTTTCTACGTGTTGGCCTCGCCGTTCTTCCTCGTGTCCAACTGGCGACGCACCCGAATGGCGGCCCGATTGCGTGGCGAGCTCTCACGGAGTTGAGCACGCAGGGCCGGTTCAGGACTGGATTTCAGCGCATGGGATTCGGCGAACAGGAATTCCGGACAACAGGAATTCCGGACAACAGGAATTCCCGAGGCGCGGAGTCCCGACGCGGGCTTGCTCGACAGTGCCCGCGCGACGCCCCTCGGAATCAATCACGCGACGGATGCGGTCTGCGCCACATCGATGCGAGGGACAGCCGTGCGCGCCACCGGCGCCAGCGGCCGAACCCAGCGAGCAGCACCGCGGTCCGTTCGTCGACGCGCAACCAGTAGCCGGCCGCCTGTTGGGGATCGGGTGACCCGTCGGCGAAGTCAGCGGCGTCTGCCTCCGGAACCAGTTCGGCGAGCGGCAGGCCGAGTTCGTTCTCCACGTCCGCGGCCGTCTCCGTCCGTGTGTGCCATGGCGCGGGCCGGTAGCCGGCGTCCACCGCGGAATCCACCAGCTGCTGCCATCCGCCGGCAATCTGGGCGTGGGTCGTCGGCGCGCGTCGTCGCCGGCGACGGCGCGCGCTCTTGACCGCGAGGATGATCACCGCCGGCAACGCGAGCAGCGCACAGAAAGCAGCGAAACCGGCCAACACCCACAGTGCGACCTCGAGCCCGGACCTGTCGGTGATCGGGGCCGCGCCATCGGACGGAGTGTCCACCGGGCTCTGCGCCGCGCTCTCGGCGTTGACCGCTCCCGGGTCGGCCTGCGGTAGAGCCGGCGGCACATCGACCGCAACCGCGCGCCGTTCGGTCGCTGCGGGCGGCTCGGGCGGCGTCCCCGGTTTGTCGGGCGACGGGGAGGGGTCGAAGGCCACCCATCCCACGCCGTCGAAGGGCACTTCGACCCACGCGCTGAGATCGGAGCCGCGGACGTCGATGGGACTGGTCATGTGTGTGCCCGCACCTGCGCCCGCGTCGGAGCTCGAACCAGAGCCAGAGACAGTGCCCGAGCTCGAGACAGTGCCCGAGCTCGAGACAGTGCCCGAGCCCGGAATCGTCGGCGCGAACCCCACCACCACCCTCGCCGGCAGCCCGATCGACCGCACCATCAACGCCATCAACGCCATCAACGCCGCATACTGCTCCTGGTCACCCACCATCGGGGACCCGCTCAGCATCAGGCCCATCCGATCCAGGCCGTGCCCGGAGGCGGAACGCAGCTCCCCGGGTCGGCCGTGACTGAAGAACCCGTCGCTCGCCAGACCCGCTCGAATGGCTTCCACCTGTTCGGCCGCGCCCGTCGCCCCGGTGGCGTACCGGCCGGCGGCGGCGCGCAGCGCGTCGGGCAGCACAACGGTCGCGGGGAACGGCACGGCCGCCGGACGCAGGTTCGCCAGATCGGCCGGACGGACATCCGCCGAGCTCACCGCCGTCACGGTGTAGCTGTCCCCGGCGGTGAAACCGTCGGGAACGAGGCCGGTCGCGGCGGGCCCGGAGTAGCGAAGGGCGTCGGCGAGCGCGTCGGCCCGCGGACCGTCGAATTGCAGATCGGCAACCTCGCCGGGCACCGGGAGGAACGGCCCGCGGTAGTCATCGAGCTGCACCGTCACGGTCACGCTCGTGCCGGTCGCCGCGACCGCGCGCTGCTCACCGACGCGGATGAACGGACCTGCGCCGGAGCTGGTGACGAACTGTTGACCGTCGTAGGCGTCCACCGCGGCCAGGCGCAGCCGGGCGCCTGCGGGCAGTCCGGTGACCGTCAGCAGCACGTGGTCGGCGAGATCCTTGGTGTAGCGACGGAAGTCGCTCAGCGGGCTGGAGAACGCAGTGGGGTCGACAGGGACCTCGACGACGTTCCGCAAAGCGGCGCGCGGCGCATCGGCGGCAGCGGCCGCCACCGCACCGACTCCGGCGGCGATGACCAGCACGCCCGCTCCGACAGCCATCCGGCGGACTGCCAGTCGGCGGACTGCCAGCGCACGCCGGGCGTTATCGCCGGCAACTGCGACGGTCCCCCATCGGGCCGCAGCGCGGATCCGAGCGGCCCGCAGCTCCACCCAGGCCGACCAGGCCACCGCACCGGCCACAGCGGCCGCGCAGATCAGCGCCGCCGTGACCGGAACGGCCCGAGAGTCCCCGAGCAGTGCGCAGGCCACCAAAGCCGCACCCGGGAACGCCAGCGCCAGTTGCGGGCGGCTGGTGGCAGCAACGAGGCCCGCGAGAACAGTGCAAACCGCGCCGATCACCAACGGCGGAACCAGCAGCCCGCCGCTGACGCCGATCGGCGTCGCCACCGTCAGCATCTCCCGCCAGCCGCCGAGCAGACCGTCCCGGACGATGGCAATGCCGGCCTGGTTCGGCACCGGACCGAACGCCAACTGGCGCGGCGCGACCACGGCCGGTCCGACGAGCACCAATCCGACGAGCACGGCCGGAACCGCCCACCACGGCGAGAACCCCAGGCCGTCGATCGCCAGCAACACGACAAGGGCGATCGCGGCGCCGACGGCGGTCGCGGTCACCGGCGCCGCCCCGCCGTACGCAGGCATCAGCAGCACCGAGGCGAGTATCACCAACCCGCCCAACACCACGACGTCGGCTGCGGCCCACCAGCGCCGCGTACTCGGTGGAACGCGCGGGTCGCGGTCCCGCGCCCGCCCGCGGATCCGGCCGCTCACGCTGCCGACCTCAGGGCCATCGGCAACAGTTCCAGCTCGCCGACGGTCAACACGGTGAACGCGTCCGAGCCGCTCAGCCGTGCCGGATGCGGCGAGTCGTCGACCCTCGCCCGGACGGCGAGGACGGACACCCCCGACGGGCAGGCACGGATGGCCGCCCGCACCCGGCCCGCGCCAACGGTCGAGCCGAACACCAGCACCAGCAGCGACATCCGGGGATACCGACGCGACGCTCGGCGGGCGTCGAATACCAGGTCCGGTGAGGTGGGCGTAGTCCCAATGCCACTGAACTGGTCGAGTACGCCCTGGGCGGTCACCGCGCGGATCGGCGTCCCGGCGCCGTCGGTGACGACATCGCGTCCGCCGCGGACCAACTCGGCGACGATCGAGGCCGCGCAGCCGACCGCGAGCTCGAACTAATCACCCTCGATCCGGTCCGCGGGTGCGCTGTACACAGCAGCGGCGTCCCCTGAGGGGGCAGCCCCGGCAGCGTCTGTGGAACCGCCTGTTGCCGAGCTCGGGCCTCGAGAGTCGCCAAACTCAGCGCCCGTCCTACGTCGCCGCCACCTCGCCGACCAGCACCGAGCGATCCACCCGACGCCCGATCGCTCGGTGGCGGTCGACGCGGCGTCATCGACGGCGGTAGGGTCGGTGCCGGGTCCGTAGAAGTCCCCGCGGTTGCCGGAGACCACCACGGCGATCAGCGACCGGTGCGTTTCCCGGAACTCCCTGACCTGCAGCGTGCCGTTGCGGGCGGTGGACTTCCAGTGGATGAACCGCCGATCGTCGCCGGGGACGTACTCCCGCAGGGTGTGGAAGGAGAGGTCACTCGCGGCCCGCCTTGTCGATTCCTCACCCTCCAGATCGCGGACGAATCCGGGCAGCGCACCGGAGGGCCGCACGGTCCGCGGGTGCACGAACACCCGCTCGTCGACCGGCCAGTGCACCACGCGCCTGATCAACCCGAAAACGTCGCCGCGGACCGCCCGCAACGGGCCGATCTTGACCACCGCGCGGCGCGCCGTCGGCAGCGGGATCTCCACCCGGTGCGTACCGCCCGCGGCAAGCGATGGAACCCGCACCGTCATCGGCAGGCCGGCCACCTCCAGCTCCATCCGCAGCGGAAACATCCGCCGGTTCGCGGTGTTGCTGACCTGCACGACGCTGGTGCCGACATCACCGACGACGAACCTTCTGCGGTCCAGTTCGAGGGTGACTGCACACGACGAACGGCCGAGCGCGCTGACGACCGCCGCCAGTAGCAGCACGGCCAGCGCGGCGGCGATACCGGTCCACTCCCGCCACCCGGTCACGGCGCCCAGCAGCGCGGCAAGCACTGCCAGCAGCAGCGCGACCCGGCCGCGGGACGTCACGGTCCGCCAACCGGCCCGCAGTCGCTGCCGGGAGCGGGACTGCCAGCCGTCCGGGTTCGTCGGTTCCGCCGGTTGGGTCGCCTCCGGTTGGGGCGGCTCGCCCCGCTGCGGGCCGGTAGCGGCCGGCCCGCGCTCTCCGGGGCTCGGGGCCTGCGTCATCAGCCTTCGCTCCGCGGCGGCGGCACGTCCTTCAGCACCTGGGCGATGACACCCTCGGGTCGGACGCCGTTGAACTCGGCCTCCGGCTCGATCATGATGCGATGCGCCAGCGCCGGCTCGGCCAGAGCCTTGATGTCGTCCGGGATGACGAAATGCCGTCTGCGGGCGGCAGCGAGCGTCTTGCCGGTGCGCAGCAACGCGATCGCGCCGCGCTGCGAAACGCCGAGCGTCACGCCCGGCGCGGTCCGGGTGGCCTCGACGATGCCCAGGATGTACCGCAAGATCGACGGGTCGACATACACCCGGCCGGCCAGCTCGACGAGTTCTCCGACCTCAGCCGGGCTCAGCATCGGCTCGACGTGCGGTCGGCTTGCTCTGGTGCCCACCGCCCGCATGATGGCCAGCGCCGAATCGGTATCCGGGTGCCCGATGCCCGTCTTCAGCAGGAACCGATCCAGCTGCGCCTCCGGCAGCCGGTAGGTGCCGGACTGCTCGATCGGGTTCTGGGTACCGATCACCATGAACGGCGAGCCCACCGGCCGGGTGACGCCGTCGACCGTCACCGCCGACTCCTCCATGGCCTCCAGCAGGGCCGCCTGGGTCTTGGGCGAAGCGCGGTTGATCTCGTCGGCCAGCACGACGGACGCGAAGATCGGCCCAGGATGGAATTCGAAGGCGCCCAACGACTGGTCGTAGATGGTGACGCCGGTGACGTCAGAGGGCAGCAGGTCCGGGGTGAACTGAATCCGCGAGGTGGTGCCGTTGATGGTCGCGGCCAGCGCCTTGGCCAGTGTCGTCTTCCCGGTGCCGGGGACGTCCTCCAACAGCAGGTGGCCCTCGGAGACCAGGCAGACCAGCGAGAGCCGGATCGCATCCTGCTTCCCCACCAGCGCGCGGCCGATGGCCGCGCCGACCGCCGAGAATCGTGCCGCGAACGCCACCGCTTCCTCGGGGGAAAGGGTGTGCGCGGCGTGCTCGCCGAAGGTGTGCACGCCCGCCGCCTCGCTGGCCCGCACCGGTTCCCTGGCGCCCGGCGCTCCCCACATTTCCGGCGGATCAGCCTGCGACGCAGGGCGGGTTGTCGTCACGATGGGCACGCCTTTCCGTCGTTCACACTCGCCGAAAGGTTCTTCGGCAGGAGGCTGGTGCCGTCGGCACGAACACCAACCACATCGGGCTCGGTCAGCATCTCGGCACCTGCCCGTCACCCGGATCGGCCAGCCCGGGCGTGCGGTACCACAGGCCGTTCACCGCGAGGTACCAGGTGTCGACCTGAGCGACAGGGCCACCCGGCGAGTCCGAACCCGAAGGGTCCTCGGGGTAGCTGGGGCCGGAGTCGGTACACAGCACCCGCACGGGATCGGGCGCCGCCACCCAGTCATGCGGGCACTCGACCTGCGTTCGCCAGGTGCCAGGGTTGGGCGCGACCACTCCGCACGTCCCCGTCAGCGGCGCCGGGCCGACAGTAGGCAACGGTACCGGGGTGCCGGTGGTGGGGCTCTGCACGGTCGTCGTCGAGCATTCCTGCGGATCGGCCACACACCAGCTCGCCGTGATCGCCACGCTCTTGCCGAAGCCGATGTCGCCGGTCCACGAACCGGGTGCGACGTCCACCTGTCCGACCCCGGAGACTTCGACCCTCGTGCTGGTGACCGCGCGTCCATTGCTGTCCGGGAAGGAGAATTCCACGGTCACCGACGATCCCCAGCGGGTGGTCAACGCGGCCGTCACCGTAGGGTCGGCCAGCGGCCCGAACGGGCGCCCCGGCACGGGATCGCCGGCCGGCCCGCACCGCACCTGCTCGGTGAACGCGGTCTGGCCGTTGCAGGCGCGCACCTGCACCTGGTACGTCGTGCCGTTGGTCAAGCCGTCCACTCGGCCGGACGCCGAGGCCCCCGTCGACGTCCAGCCGCCACCGTCC
>JBBQGJ010000030.1:0-33113 GCA_038322925.1 Mycobacteriales bacterium | reverse complement strand
CGCCGCAAGCGGTTGAAGGAGGGACCGGCCGCCGACGCCGAGCGCGCCGCGCTGGACCGCCTGGCCGGCCTGGCGCGAGCCGCCGACGAGCAGCCGTCCGCCAAGTACGCCCGGCTCCTGGAGCACCTGCGCGAGATCGGGGTCGGCAAGGCGTCGCCTGCGCGGGCGGTGGTGTTCGCCGAGCGGGTCGCCACGCTGCGCTGGCTGCACGAGCACCTTCCCCAGGACCTTGGGCTGCCGGCGGGAGCCGTGGAGATCATGCACGGCGGGCTGGCCGACGATGAGCAGCAGCGGATCGTTGACGAGTTCAAGCAGGAGAACGTGGCGGTGCGCGTCCTCGTCACCGGCGACGTGGCGTCGGAAGGTGTGAACCTGCACGCCCAGTGCCACGAGCTGGTGCACTTCGATATCCCGTGGAGCCTGATCCGCATCGAGCAGCGCAACGGCCGCATCGACCGGTACGGCCAGAAGTTCCCGCCGCGCATCACCGCGCTCCTGCTCGACCCGTCGAGCGAGCGGTTCTCCGGTGACGTCCGGATCCTGGCCAAGCTCATCGAGAAGGAGGACGAGGCCCACTCCGCGCTCGGCGACGTCGCCTCGCTCATGGGCCGGTACGACGTCAAGGGCGAGGAGGACGAGATCCGCGCCGTCCTGGCCGGGCACAAGACTCTCGACGACGTCGTGCGCACCCCCACCGAGGCCGCCGCCGGCGACGACCTGACCGGCCTGTTCTTCCAGCTCTCGAACGCGGGCAACGCCGCGGCCGATCCGCCTGCGCCGGCGACGACGAGCGGCACCGGCCTGTACCCGGACGACATCACCTTCCTCGACGAGGCGCTGCACGTGGCGTTCATCGACCCGAGCGCGCCGCCGAGCAACGCCGGCGTCTCCTGGCGGCGCGACGAGGCCTTCGGCACCGCGGAGCTGTTGCCGCCGAGGGACCTGGTGCAGCGCCTGGAGGTGCTGCCGCAGAGCTACCTGGCCGACCGGAGGGTCACCGAGCGGCTGGTGCTCGCCACCACGTTGGTCCGCGGCCGGGACCGGCTCGATGCGGCGCTACGCGACGACAGCGACTCGACCTGGCCCGACGCGCACTACCTCGGCCCGCTGCACCCGGTGCTGGACTGGGCGGCCCACCGGGCCCTGACCCGGCTCGGCCGCGGGGAGGTGTTCGCGGTCCGCGGCGACGTGGACGATCCGACGGTGCTGCTGGTGGGCACCCTGACCAACCGGCGCGGTCAGGTGGTCTCCGCGGCCTGGCTGACGGTCGCCTTCCCGGGCGCCGACCCGGGTTTCGGCTGGGTCCAGCCGCACGGCTCGGCGGCCGATGCACTCTCCTTCCTCGGGCTCGACCAGGGGCGGCCCAACCCGGGGGCCGTGCCGGATGTGCCTGCGCTGCAACAACTCATCCGGCCCGCCGTCGGGTTGGCCGCCGAACAGATGCGCTCCCTGTTCGGCGTCGCCGAACGGGATGTCACCGGCCGGGTGCAGGCGTGGTCGCAGCGGCTGGACCGGTGGGACCACGACGCCGACGCCCTCATCCAGCGCAATGAACTCAAGCAGCGCCGCGTCGGCGTCGCCCAGGAGCGAGCGCTGATCGCCGCGATGGAACCCGATCAGCAGCTGGTGCGGCCGCTGCTGGTGGTCGTGCCGGATCGTGACCGGTCATGACGGCGTCGGAAGCGCTGATCGTCGGCGAGGGCTGGATCTCCGAGCACTACTTCACCACCGACGCGACCTCCCAGTCGTTCACCGCGAAAGTGACCGAGCGGCGCAAACTCTGGGACGCCGAATCCGCGGAGCACCGGCACACCCCGCGGTCCCGGTTCACCGAAAAACGACTGGAGCTGGAAGTCGCGTTCGGCGGGCTGGGCGAGCTCATTGCTCCGGACGTCAAGCGTCGGGACCTGGCCGCCATCCGGCAACGGGCAGGCGCCATCCACGATCTCGTGCTGACGGTGCTCGAACTCGGTCCTGCCGAGTTACCCCAGCCGGACCCGACGGCCGGCAATGACGAGCCCCCTGCGGTGCCTCGCGTCCGGCCAGGTGAACACGGCCTGCTTTTGCAGCGGGACGGCGCGCTGATCCGGGTGTCGCAGACCGGGATGACCGATAGAGCACCGCTGGCGATCATCCTGGCCGCGCCGTGCGCGGAGGTGGAGGACGTGCTGGCCAAGACGCCGCAGGCGTTCGACGCCGGTGACTCACCGGCGGGCAGCACGCTGTTGGAACCCGTGCGACTCGACGAGGACGGACCGGAATTCACCTCGGCGGCGCGGCTCACCTCCGCGCTGTTCGTCGCCGATGACGCCCCCGCGCTCGTCCTCATCCTTTCCGGCCGGTGGGCGGTGCTCGCCGAACGGGAACGGTGGGCGGAGGGACGCTACCTGGCGGTGGACCTGCAGCTGGTGTGCGAGCGCAACGACACCCGCCGCGCCGGCGAGATCGACCGTGCGCTGACCTGCCTGGAGGCGGCGTCGATCGCGCCCGACGCCGACGGCACCCTCTGGTGGACAGCGGGTTTCGAGGAATCGGTGAAGCACACCGTCGGCGTGTCGAAGGAGCTGCGGGACGGTGTCCGGGTGTCCATCGAGATCATCGCGAACGACGTGGTCACCCGACGCGGCGAGCAGGGACTGCCGCCGCTGCCCGGTGAGCAGGCGCAGCCGCTGGCCAAACAGGCGCTGCGATACCTGTACCGCATCCTGTTCCTGCTGTACGCCGAGGCGTCACCCGAGCTGGCCGTGCTACCCGTCGGCGCGCCGGAGTACGACCGCGGGTACAGCCTGGACCGGCTCCGGGAACTGGTCCAAGTGCCGCTGACCGGACAGCACGCCCGCAGCGGCACGCACCTGTACGCCTCTCTGGATCTGCTGTTCGCGCTGGTGGACGGCCGCCGGCAGGGGGTCACCCCGGAGGCCCCGGTCGGCGGCGAGGACGACGCGGCGCTGACCCCCGGCCTCGCCTTCGACCCGTTGCGGGCGGACCTGTTCCGGCCCGCGGCGACCGCGTTGATCGACGAGGTCCGGCTCGGAAACCTTGCGCTGCAACAGGTACTGGGACATCTGTTGCTGTCCAAGGAGAAGCGCGGCCGGGACCGCGGGTTCATCTCCTACGCAGAACTGGGGATCAACCAGCTGGGCGCGGTGTACGAGGGGCTGATGTCGTACACCGGCTTCTTCGCCGACACCGACCTGTACGAAGTGGCCAAGGGCGGTGACGGCAGCAAGGGCTCCTGGGTGGTGCCGACGGACCGGATCGACGGCATCTCGAAGGGCGACTTCATCAGGGAGCCGGATCCGCAGACCGGGGAGCCGCGCGCGGTGCTGCACCCGCAAGGATCTTTCGTGTTCCGGCTGGCCGGCCGGGAGCGCCAGCAGTCCGCCTCGTACTACACCCCGGAGGTGTTGACCCGGTTCACCGTCGGGCAGGCGCTGGAGGAACTGCTCGACCAGGACGGCACGACCACCAAGGCCGCCGACATCCTGAAACTGACGGTGTGCGAGCCCGCGCTGGGGTCCGGGGCGTTCGCCATCGAGGCGGTCCGGCAGCTGGCAGCGCAGTACCTGCAGCGCCGAAAGAAGGAACTCGGCACCGAGATCGACCCGGACGAGTACCCGCGAGAACTGCAGCGGGTCAAGGCCTATCTCGCATTGCACAACGTGTATGGCGTCGACCTGAACGCGACCGCGGTCGAGTTGGCGGAGATCTCCCTGTGGTTGGACACGATGGTCGCCGGGCTGGCGGCACCCTGGTTCGGGCTCCGGCTGCGGCGTGGTAACTCGCTGATCGGTGCCCGCCGCGCGGTGTGCCGGCGGGGCCAGGTCGCGGACAAGTCCTGGTTGGGCGCGGTCCCGACGGATGTGCCGCTCGCCTCGCTGGCGGCCGACGTGGATGCCGACCGGGACGGCGACGCGGGCGGTGTGCACCACTTCCTGCTCCCGGCCCCGGGCTGGGGGTCCTCGGTCGAGGCCAAGGAGGCCACCGTCCTTGCCCCGGAGGCGACCAAGTCACTCAAGAAGTGGCGCGGCGCGATCAAGGCCAAACCCAGCAAGGCGCAGGTCGACGCACTCGTCGAGTTGTCGCACCGGGTGGAGGCGCTGTGGCGGATCAGCCTGCAGCGACTGCGGATCGCCGACAGCGAGGCCCGGCGAGCGATCCCGGTCTGGGGTCACGACGCGCCGGACGCGAGTGGGACGGTGCAGCGCGAGGAGATCGAACGGGTCCTCGCCGACCCCGACGGCGCCTACCAGCGGCTCCGCCGCGTCATGGACGCCTGGTGCGCCCTCTGGTTCTGGCCCCTCACCACCCCCGCCACCACCGTCGACAAGGGCGACGGCCAGCGCCACGTCGAGCCGCCGACGCTGGACCAGTGGATCGCCGGGCTGCAGGCGTTGCTCGGCCGCAGCATCGAGCACAGCGCGGGTCGGAACCGGCCAACGGGCCCCACCCTGGCCTCGTCGATCGCCTGGGACGCCCTCAATGACGCCGAGCAGCTGGCCCTGCAGTTCGCGGGTGTTGTTCCCATCAAACGGGCGCTGGACCAGCACGCGTGGTTGCAGGTCACCGAGCGGGTCGCCCAGCGGCAAGGCTTCTTCCACTGGGAGCTCGACTTCGCCCCCGTCTTCGCCCGAGCAGGCGGCTTCGACCTCCAACTCGGCAACCCACCGTGGGTGAAACCGGATGTGGACATCACCGCACTGCTCGCGGAGGGAGATCCTTGGTGGGCATTGACACTCAAACCAAGCGAATCGCTGGTGGCTGCTAAACGAAATGAGACGCTGGCGTTGTCGGGCATCACAGATCTCGTGATTGAAAGTGTTGCCGAGACGATCGCAACGCGGGAGTTCGTCAGCTCGGTTGAACAATTTCCACTCCTCGCCGGGCTGCGCCCCGACTTGTATAGGTGCTTTATGGAGCAAACGTGGAGACACAGCTCCACGATCGGCATCATCGGCCTTATTCATCCTGAAACACACTTCACTGACGAGAAGGCCGGGATTCTTCGCGAGGCAACTTACCTCCGACTTCGAAGGCATTGGCAATTTGTCAATGAGCTGCAGCTATTCGAGATACACAACCTGGTGACATATGGTGTTCACACTTACGGTCCACATCTCGCGCAGCCAAGCTTCCAAATGGCTACATCGCTCTACCATCCAGACACTGTCGTTAATTCTGGACGCCACGAAGGATTGGGTGAGGAGCCCGGTCTGAAGGATTCTGACGGGAAGTGGGATCAACGCCCGCACCGTGATCGGATCATCACGGTGACCGATAAGACACTGTCTACTTGGCACGCTGTCCTCGAATCCGACGATGTGCCGATTCGTCAGACAAGAATGATCTACGCGGTCAACCGGTCCACGGGTGCGGTGCTCGACAAACTCTCGGGGTCCCGGCGTGTAGGAGAAGTGGACCTCCGCTTCTCGGGCGGTTGGAATGAGAAAACCGATCGAACGAGGGGCTACTTTGAAACTGACTGGGGCTCGGCCGAGTCGTGGGACGACGTCATCATTCAGGGTCCACATCTGTTCGTTGCCACCCCAATCTACAAAGCGCCGAACAAGACGTTGCAGAGCAATAAGGACTGGTCGAACACGGACTTTGAGCGACTGGCGCCAGACGCAGTACCGGTTACAGCTTACAAGCCCGTAGGTAACCGATACGACTACGACTGCGCGTACACCGATTGGGGGACAGAGGATGACCCGAAGCCCGCGCGCGACTATTACCGTGTTGCGTGGCGACGAATGGCCGCCAACACGGGTGAGCGCACGCTCATCGCAGCGATAATTCCGCCTGGCGCGGCGCACATCAATGCCGTCTTATCCGCCGGTACTCTAGATTCTGGAACCACCAAACTTGTCGAGGTAGCGGGATTTGCTGCTTCCCTGGTGCTCGACTTCGCCGTACGTGTGGCCCCGAAGGGCGACATTTATCAGGGAGTGTTCTGGCGGCTGCCCATAGCGCACGAGCACCCCCTGCTGCGGTTGCTCCGACTGCGGATACTCCGCCTTTCGGCGGTAACTGACGCTTACTCGGACTTATGGAGTGATGGTTTCGAAGCCGAGCAAAAGCAGGACCGCTGGACACCGCGGTCATCGCCGGTTGGGGTTGCTTTGGGCGACGTGCAAACGATCTGGAACGCAGAAACCCCTCTCCGCCGTGCCTCCGACCGCCGCCAGGCCTTGCTGGAGATCGACGCCTTGGTCGCCTTGATGCTCGGCCTGACCGCCGACGAACTGTGCACCATTTACCGCACCCAATTCCCCGTCCTCTACGGCTACGACCGGAACCGCGACCACTACGACGCCAACGGCCGCCTGGTCCCGAATTCAGTGCTGACCGTCTGGCGGCAGAAGGGCGGGCGCATCACCCACGATGAGCGCACCGCGACCAACCAGGCGGGCAATACGTACACCTACGAGCTGCCGTTTGTCACGTTGGACCGGGAGGCGGATATGCGGCAGGCGTACACGGAGTTCGAACGCCGCCTGGCGGAGCGCTCGTGAGTGAGCTGCTGCCCACGGTCCAGGCGGGGAATGTCCGCCGGGCGTTGGTCGACTATCTGACCACCACTTTCGCGTTGTCGGACGACGACGCCCGGGACGGCCTCGACCGGTTTCTGTCCGATCCCGTCGACGGCATGTTCAAGGGCCCGTATGTCCGCCTGCGGTTGCCATTCCGCCCGGCAGAGGCCGGCTGGCGGGACACGTTGGAGTGGTACGAGGGGTTCGCGCCGTACGGGCATCAGGCGGCGGCGTTCGCCCGGTTGTCGTCGTGCATCGCCGGGGTTCCACGTCGGCCGCAGCCGACGGTGGTCACCACCGGAACGGGATCCGGTAAGACCGAGACCTTCCTGCACCCGATCGTGGATCATGTACTGCGGGCCAGGCGACTTGGGATCACCGGCACCAAGGCGCTGATCCTGTACCCGATGAACGCGTTGGCCAACGACCAGGCGCAACGTCTGGCCAGCATGATCACCGGTCATCCCGAACTCGGCGCCATCACCGCCGCGCTCTACACCGGGCAGCAGGGTCCGCCGCGGACAGCCGTCACCGCCGACGGGCTGATCACCGACCGCGCGATCATTCGGGACACCGCGCCGGACATCCTGCTGACCAACTACAAGATGCTGGACCAACTGCTGCTCCGGGCCGAGGACCAGCGACTGTGGCGGGCATCGGCCACCAGCCTGCAGTACCTGGTGCTGGACGAGTTCCACACCTACGACGGCGCGCAGGGCACCGACGTGGCGATGCTGCTCCGCCGCCTCGGCCTGACCCTGAAGAGTTATTGGTCCGACAATGACCCGACGCTGACCGAGACCGACTGGGCCCGGCCGCTGGGCCGGCTGACCGCCGTCGCCACGTCCGCGACCCTGGGCGACAAGGGTGACCCCGAGGCGATGCTGAGTTTCGCAGAGACCGTCTTCGGTCACCCCTTCGACCAGGACGCGGTGATCACCGAGACCCGGCTGTCGCTGGCCGAACGGGTCGGAGATGCCCCCGAAACCATAGCCGCGCAGGGACTTCAGGCCATTCCGCCGGCCGGCATCGACGTGGCTGTGGCCACCACGGCGGTTGACGCCCTCGGGTCGGACCCGTCCGGTGCGGACCTCACCGCGGCCGTCCTGGATCACCTCTACACCGGAACGATCCCCGCCGAGCCGGACACGGAGGAGCTGCTCGACCTGTTGCGGGCGCACCCGCTCGTCGGGGCAATGGCCGAGCGCGCCGGCGACGCCGTCGCGCTGGACGATCTGGCCCGGTCGGTGCTCGGCGCGGACGCCTCGACCGCCCTCGCCGCGCCGGGCGCCGACCGGACGTGGCAGCGGTTCCTCGCGGCGGTGGTCGCTGGCCTCGGGCACCTGCGGGCGGTGGCGGGTCGGGCCGCGCTGGCGGTGGAGGCGCATCTGTGGGTGCGGGAGCTGACCCGCATCGACCGTGCTGCCGACTCGACCGCCCAGTTCCGTTGGGGTGACGACGGGCCGCCGGTCGCCGGCCCGGATGGCGGCGACATCGCCGAGCCGCGGCCGTCGTTCCCGGCCGTCTTCTGCCGGGAGTGCGGCCGGTCCGGGTGGGGCATCGGCCTCGCCGCGGTCGGGCACGACCTCGCCGGCACCGACGTCGCGATCCGCCGGGACCACGCCCGGCGGGAGGGCCGGTTCCGCGCCCTGCTGTACGCGGCGCGGGAGGCCGACGAGGCGCTGCGCGGGTCGAGGGTCGACGGGCTGGCCTGGTTCTCCGTCCGGTCGCGGCAACTGTTGTTCGTGCAACCCGACGAGAACGACCCGGACCTGCGGGACGGCTGGGTGTTGCCGGTGCTGACCACGGTCGGGCCGGACGCCGACGACGACGCCCGTAAGGACACCTGCCCGTCGTGCGGGCAGCAGGACACCATCCGGTTCCTCGGCAGCGCGATCGCCACGTTGCTGTCGGTGTCGCTGTCCACCCTGTTCGGGTCGGCGACCCTGGATTCGCGGGAGAAGAAGGCGCTGGTCTTCACCGATTCGGTGCAGGACGCGGCGCACCGGGCAGGGTTCATCCAGGCCAGGTCGCACACGCTGACCCTGCGCGCGGTCTGGCGGGACGCCCTCACCAACGGTTCGCAGACCCTGGACGCGATGGTGGACGAGGTGATCCGCCGCGCCGGCGACGACTCGATCGCGCGGTACCGGATCCTGCCGCCGGACTGCGCCGACCGGGACTCGTTCCTGCCGTTCTGGCAGGCGCCCACCGCCAAGGCCGTGCCGGCGAAAGTGCTGACCCGGGTGCGCCGGCGGTTGGCGCTGGACGCGGCGCTTGAGTTCGGGCTGAACTCCCGGACCGGCCGCACCCTGGAACTCACCGGCTCCGCCTGCGCCGAGGTCGCCGCCGGTCGCGACCAACTCACGGCGGCGGCCCGAGCGGCGATCGACGGCGTCAGCTGGCCGCCCCGGCTGGACGGGACCACCGCCGCACCGGACGAGAAGACCCTGCTGCAGTGGGTTGTGGGGGTGCTGGACCGGATGCGCGCCCAGGGCGCGATCGATCATCCCTGGTTCGACCGCTACCGCCGGGACGACGGTCATCGCTACTCGATCTGGGGTGGACGCCCCCGCGCCCAGGGCATGCCGGCCTTCCCCCGTGACCGTCCGGCGCCGGCCTACCCGCGGGTCGGCGGTGCCAGGCCGGCCGCCAATCGAGCCCGCGGGACGGCCGCCGCGGACGGCTTGGACGCGGTCACCTCGCCCCAGTCGTGGTACTCGCGGTGGGGGTCCCGGGTGCTCGACGTGTCAGCCGCGGACGCTGGCCGGGTGACCAAACAGCTGCTCGCGCTGTTGGCCCGGGGCGGTGTGCTGCTGACGTCCGACAGTGCGACTGGTGCTGCGGTGTATGCGATTCCGCCGGCGGCTGTGCTGGTCTCGGCGATCCTCGACGGGGACGTTGCGGCGGGGGGAAACCTGTTGGTGTGTGACACCTGCCGGGCCCAGACCCCCGGCAGCACGGCCACCGTGGACACCCTGGACGGTGCGCCGTGCCTGGTGGTCCGCTGCCGTGGCCGCCTGATCCGAGGCAAACCGGCCGGGGAGTTCTACCGGCAGCTGTACCGGTCGACGGACATGCGGCGGATCGTCGCCCGCGAGCACACCAGCCTGCTGTCCGACGAGACCCGCCAACGGTACGAGGACGGGTTCAAGGCCGCCGCCACCGAACCACAGGCGCCGAACGTGCTGGTCGCCACCCCGACCCTGGAAATGGGCATCGACATCGGCGACCTGTCCATGGTGCTGCTGGCCTCCCTGCCGCGCACGGTCGCGTCGTACCTGCAGCGGGTGGGCCGGGCCGGCCGGCTCACCGGTAACGCGCTCGACCTCGCCTACGTCACCGGAAGGGGCGAACAGCTGCCCCAACTCGGCGAACCATTGTCGGTGATCAACGGGCAGGTCCGGCCACCGGCCACTTACCTGCGGGCCGAGGAGATCCTGCGGCGCCAGTACACCGCGCACCTGGTCGACGAACTCGCCCGCGACGGCACCCGGCGGCAACCGAGGCGGGCCGCCGGCGTGATGGGTTCCAGCGAACCCGGTTCGTTCCTCGGCGATCTCACCGCACACGCCGAGCAGGGCGCAGACACGCACCTGCACCGGTTCCTGGCCCAGTTCGGCGGGCTACCCGGCGACGTGGCCGATCGGCTGCGCGGCTGGGTGCTGCCGCAGACTGGTCCGGGCAGCAGCGATTTCGCCGCGCAGCTGCACCGGGCCAGCGATACCTGGCGGGCCACCGTCGCCGAGCTGCAGCGCCGACTCGACCGCATCGATGCCCTGCAACCGGAACTCGAGGTGCGTGCCGGATCGCCCGCGGGCACCGACGAGGACCGCCGCGCCCTGCGGTCGGTCATCTCCGCCCGCATCCTGACCAACGCCCAGCTCGAGACCCTGCGTGGGGACTACTGGATCGGCGTGCTCGAGCAGTACGGCGTGCTGCCGAACTACACCCTGCTCGGTGACGCGGTGGTGCTGGACGTCGGCATCAGCTGGACCAACCCGGACACCAACGACTACGAACACGAACCCGCGCAGATCACCCGCTCCTCGGCCACCGCGATCCGAGAGTTCGCCCCCGGCAGCACGTTCTACGCCCGTGGGCTCGAGATCGCCATCGACGCCATCGATCTCGGCCTCGACGGGTCCGCCATCCGCCCGTGGGTGTTCTGCCCGCGCTGCGGCTTCGCGGCGGATACCGCACTGGGCGGGGTGGAAACCGTTCCGACGAGCTGCCCCCGCTGCGGCTCGCCGGATCTCGCCGACACCGGTCAGCGGATGGACGTGGTCGAACTGACCCACGTCTCAGCCGAGGTCAGGCGGGACGAGGCCACCATCTCCGATCGCGCCGACGAACGCGTGCGACCGTCGTTCCAGCTCGTCACCGCCGTCGACGTGGACCCGGCCAAGATCGTCCGACGGTGGTTCGCCACCAACACCGGGATCGGCGCCACCTACGCCGCCGACCTGACGGTGCGCTGGGTGAACATCGGCCTCGCGGGGCACGGCCAGGAACGGTTCCTGGCCGACGAGTTGCGGTCCGGCGCGCTGTTCCGGGTGTGCGCGGGGTGCGGGAAACTGGACGTGGAACTCGGCCGGAACGCCGCCTACGAGCACCGGCCGTGGTGCCGGTACCGGACGGCGACCGAGGAGCACAACCGATTGGTGGCGTTGACCAGGACGCTGCGCACCCAGGGGCTGCTGATCCGGCTACCCCGCACGGTCACCGTCGGGGACGACTACGCCTTGCCCAGCCTGGCCGCCGCGGTACTGCTCGGGCTACGGGAGCAGATCGGTGGGCACCCCGACCACCTGCGGGTCGAGCAGGTCGTCGAACCGACACTGGCCGACGGCAACGCCAACCACGACGCGATCCTGCTGCACGACACCGTCCCCGGCGGGACCGGTTACCTGGCGGACATGGCGGAACCAGAGGCGCTGGCAGCGTTGCTGGGCCTGGCCTGGGAACGGGTGCGCAGCTGCGAGTGCCGTTTCGAGAACCGGCTCGCGTGCCACCGCTGCCTGCTGCCCTTCGCCACCGCAACGGCGGTGAACCGGGTGTCCCGTGCCGCCGCCGAGCGGCACCTGCGGACCCTGCTCGGCCTCGCGCCGGAGGCCACCGGCATGGTCGACGCACGGTGGGACGTCGGCGACCCCCCGGCGGCCGAGGACCCGGAATCGCACCTGGAGCAACAGTTCCGTGAGGTGCTCGGGACCCGGCTGGCCGCACTCGGCGCCGCCATCGACACCGTGCCGGGCCCGTGGGGGAATTCGCTCCGGTTCACCCTGCCCGGTTCCCCGCGCCGGTGGACCCTCACCCCGCAGGTGATGGTGCAGAACACCCGACCGGACTTCGTGCTGCAGACCAACGACACCCAGGTACCCGCGCTCGCGGTCTTCGTCGACGGCCGGGCGTTCCACGCCTCCACCCAGCACAACCGGCTGGCGAGCGACACCGAACAACGGGCGTCGCTGCGGGCGAGTGGCCACGTCGTGCTCGCCGTGACGGCCGCCGACCTGACCGACCCGGCGCCGCCGTCCTGGTTCAGCGAGGCCACCGTGCGGGCCCTGATCGCACACCCGCAGATGATGACCTCGCCGGCCGCCTACCAACGACTGCAGCGGGCACCGGTCGACTGGCTCTTGGAGTGGATCACCACGCCGACCCCTGACGAGACCCGGGTGACCGCCCGCGCAGTGCCGATGTTCCTGCTCGGCTCGGCCACCCGGCTGTCCGTGGCAGATAACTGCGCGCTGGAGACGGTCGCCTCGGATGCGCTCACCGGCGCGGCCACCCCGGCCGGGGCCCGACCGGTCTCGGTCTGGCGGGACGGCCCGGTGGCGGCCGCGATCGAGCTGGCCGCCGAGACGGTCCGGGTCGCGGTCGTGCTGGACGACCGGCCCGCATCGCTCACCGGCAACCATGCCGATGGGTGGCGCTCCTGGCTGCGGCTGTCGAACGCGCTGGCCCTGCGGGACTGGCCGACGGTGATCACCACCACCACGCTGGTCGGCGCCGGCGTCGAGGTCACTGCGATTCCATCGGCCGATGGTGACCTCCCGGCGGCGTGGATGCAGCTCGTCCTGGACGCCCGACAGGGCGTCGAACGCGACACGGTCCGCGCGCTCGCCTCCGCGCCCGGCGTCGCGGTGCCGGTGCTCGGCTTCGAGGGGCCCGAGGGCATCCCGGTGGACATCGCCTGGCCGCAGGCGCGGCTGGCGATCGCCGTGGACGGGATGCCCGCCGCCGACCGGGACGATCTGCGGGCGGCCGGCTGGACCGTGCTGGAGCCCACCGACACCGTGATCGAGCAGGTGCTGGACGCCCTGAACGCGGGAGCGGGGGACTGATGCCGACCATCGTGATGACCAAGTGGCCGTCCAAGGTCGACGGATCGGTCCGCGCCAAGGCCATGGACTTCCTACAGAAACTGGCCACCGACGACACCACCCCCGGGTTGCACGTCGAACCCATCCGGCACTGCGCCGATTCCCGGGTCCGGACCGGCCGGGTCGACCTGTACTGGCGGGCCGTCATGTTCCGCCTGGACGACGGCGGCGAACGACACTACGTCATCCATGGTGTCTTCCAGCACGACCGGGCCGAAGAGATCGCCCGCCGGATCACCCTGACCGTCAACCCGGTCAACGGCTTCCCGCAGATCACCGAGGTCACCTCGCGCCCGGCGGCGCCCGTGGTCGCCGCTCCGATCCCGCGGGTGGACCCCGCCGTCGAGCCGGCTCAGCCCCTGCTGGTCCGGCAGGAGCGGACCGCCGAACAATTAGTGGACGTCCTGGGCATTCCGCGAGACGTGGCGGCCGAAGCCATGGCCGCCCGCGACGAGGACGAACTGCTCGCCCTGGCCGGACGGCACGAGGGCTGGCTCGGCCTGATGCTGCTCGACCTGGCCACCGGCGACAGCATCGAATCCATCACCGAGCGACTCGAGGTGGCGCGCCCGGCAGCGCAGACCGGTGACACCGCCGTGCTCGACTCCCTGAAACGGCCTGCAGCGCAAACACAATTCGCCTTCATCGACGATCAGGACGAGCTACGCCGGGTCATCGAAAGCGGCGACCTCAAGGCCTGGCGCACGTTCCTGCACCCGGAACAGCGCCGCTACGTCGGCGCGACGTTCAGCGGGCCGTTCCGCCTCTCCGGTGGGGCCGGCACCGGCAAGACCGTCGTACTGATCCACCGCGCCCGCGCCCTCGCCCGCCGAGATCCGAAGGCGCGGATCCTGCTGACCACCTTCACCACCAACCTGGCGGACGCACTACGTGAAGACGTGGCCGAACTGGATCCCTCCCTTGCACCCGCCGGGCGCCTCGGCGAGCCGGGAGTGTTCGCGGCAGGCGTGGATTCGCTGGCCGCGACGGTGATTCGGCAGGCCGGGACGGCCGTGGCGGAGGCGGTAGCGGCCGTGCTCGGCGGCCCCCGAGCAGCGGTGAACTCGCGCACTCCGGCCACCCGGTGGCGGGACATCGTCGAGGCAGCCTCGACACCACTCCCTGCATCGATCGCGACCGAGACCTTTCTGTCCGCTGAGTACGGACTGGTGGTCCTGCCGAACCGCATCCAGACGGTGGAAGAGTACCTGCGCGTACGCCGACCTGGCCGTGGCGTCGCGCTGGACCGAGCCCGCCGCCACCAGGTCTGGGACCTCATCGACACGTATCGGGCGCAGACCCGGCTCGACGGCACGCTGGACTACCCCGAAGCGGCCGCCGTCGCCGCCGCCCACCTCCAGATGCTGGGACCGCTCGTCGATCACGTCCTCGTCGACGAGGGGCAGGACCTATCGCCGGTGCACTGGCAGATGCTGCGCGCCCTGGTCGCGCCGGGGACGGACGATCTGTTCCTCGCGGAAGACTCACATCAGCGCATCTACAGTTCCCCCGTCGTGCTGGGGCGCTACGGCATCCGCATCGTCGGCCGGTCCCGTCGGCTCACCCTCAACTACCGCACAACAGCGCAGAACCTCCGCTACGCACTCGGCATCCTCGAAGGCGGGTCCTACGTTGACCTGGAGGAGAACGCCGAAACCACCGGCTACCGCTCGGCACGGACCGGACCCACTCCGCATCTTGAAACGGTCGATTCGCTGACCGCCGAGCTGGACACCGTCTGCGACGTCGTGCGGGACTGGATCCAGGGCGGCACCCCGCCGAACGCGATCGCCGTCCTCGTCCACGACCGCTACCAGCGCCAACGTGTCACGGGCGCGCTGACCCAAGCCGGACTACCGGCGCGGGAGATCGACCGCGGCCGTCCCGTTCCCGACCGGGTCTCCGTGCTGACCATGCACCGGGCAAAGGGCACGGAGTTCTCCAAGGTGGTCCTGGCCGGTGTCGGCTGGACCAGCGACGCCGAGCAGCGCCGCCTGGCCGCCCTCGACCCAGCCGAGCGACACGATACCGACCTCCGAGCCAGGTCCCTGGTGTACGTGGCAGCCACCCGTGCCCGAGACGAGCTGGCAGTCGTGCGCCGTTCATACTCATAGCGGATCCACGCCGTGGGCGTCGGGCGAACCCCACAGCTGGTCAGGGCCGCGCGGGTTCGATGGCGCGTAGTTACGTGCCCTGAAAAAGTCGGCGGTCCGCTGCTGAGGTGTCCACCGCCCGCCGGTTGCGCGACGAAGGGGCCACCATCGTTCATGGTGACGGGGGTGAGGCAAGGACCACGTCGTGTATGCGGAGGGTCGAGGACCACAGCTCCCGCCAATAGGGTAGGAAACCGATCGAGGGGGAAGAGTGAACGAGAGAGAAGCTTTTCTGCTGATCCAGGCGTGTAATTCTGTGGAGACGTACCTGACACAGGGAGCCGACGCTGCAGTGGAGTCCTTGGACATTTTCATGCCCGAGGTTGGGGAGAGCGTTGAAGCCTTTTCCTATTTAGCTGTGACGGCAGCATCGATTTGTGGTGGGTTAGTCGGAGCGTCTCCTGTGCAGGTCCTAGATGGCTTGGCCAGGACGGAGATTCAGCTCCTTCCGGCGATGGGAATAGATTGGGACGCAGGCCTTCAGCTGATCCGCCTCGTCGCCAACAAGAGTCCTAACAAGGACGTCATTGCGGCGGGAAGCTCGATGGACGTGCCAACGGCTATCAACTCCAGCTTCTCGGTAGCGGTCGCCGCGATCACCTATTTAGCGGAAAAGTCCGAGAAGTCGCCGGTGGAGTGGATTTCAATACTTCGGACTGGTGCAGTCCGCGAAACCTGATTGGTAAGTGGTCATAGGAAACACCCGTTGAGTCACCCGAATTCTTGAAGGCAGGGCCTTCGGGAAGGGGTGAAGACCTATGTCTCAGACATCAACGTCAGACAGATGGGCGCTGTGGATCACGACGATCTGCACCGTCGTAATCATGCTCGCGACACTCGCTCTGGTGATCATCTGACCGATGCGCAGGGAGCCGTCGCCATACGGCTCCGCGTGTTCAGTGATTCATTTCGTGGGCCGCTGGAAATCCCCGCCTGGGCGTCACCAAGCCGTTGCTGCGCTTCCTGCAGCTTGGTCGGGATACCTGCTCTGCTCGCGCGGGTTACGTCCGAGCTCGCGTCTACTCATCGACGGTCCTGACTGGGCTCCGTCCCTGGCCGAGTGGCGGCGGTTGCCTGGCGGCTCGCCTGCAAAGCCGGCCGATCCGACAACGGCGACCGTTCCGGTGGCCCCTGGATCCAGCATGACTTCGCGCTAGTCCCGGGCTGGGCGGGTCGATCGGTGGTCGAACCCATTCGACGTGCCGATGCAGGGCGGTGAGGGTTGACCGGGTCGTCCCGTAAGCCGATCTATACGGGACACCACAAAGTTCAGGGTAGGCGGCGTTCGCGCAGGTGAACTCGATGGGGGCCGTCCCGTCTGACCCGTCCGTGAAAATATTTGTCCCTTCTCACCGATCACGGGCCATCAGATTGCCTCTGAGCTGCGGTGGCCCAGATTGGGTGAGAATCGTTCGCTCTGGTTTTCTCAGGCATGATGGGCCAAGTTTGCGTTTGGTCATGCTCGGTGTCCGGTGGTTCGACGGCATCCGAACCGGTCATGTTGCCGCGTGTGATGGATTCTCCGGTTGCCCGGTCCCAACGAAGTCTGTCGATCCAGTTTCGAAGGGGTGTGTTTCGCCAGGGTGCTCCGTTGGTGAGACCGTTCGCGGCGACTTGGCGGAAGAAGGCTTCTTGTTGTGTCGGGTCCTCGGAGATGGCCAGATGCTGCCAGAAGGGCGAGACGAGCACGCTCAGGACGCCGGCGACCTCGGGGTAGTAGGCGGCGTAGTCGTAGGACCGTGGCAGTCGTTGGGTTTGTTCGCGGTCGAACAGGTAACGCAGGCGCGACGTACGCGCGGTATCGGAATTTGGGTGGTTGGACGACCAGTCGATGATTTCTCGCGCGTTCTCGTAGAAGACCTCGGCCGGGTGGTGTCCGTGCCTGCGGATGAGATTCCGGTGGCGGGTCTGAGCTTGAGCGATCTGCGGAAGGTCGGAGAGATCGAGTTGGTCGCCGGGCGTGTGGACGCCCCGGCCTATCCACAGTTGATGGTGCAGGCAGACATTCCGATCCTGGCGTGCCCAGACGGTGACCGGGCCGTTGATGCCTTTGGCGGCCATGCAGCGACGGCAGGGCGGGCAGGTCCGATTGGGGTATCCGACGGTGGGCCGTCCGAGGATCCGCAGGGCACTTTGGTCGGCGAACTGGTCGCGGATCTCAGGCAGAGCGTATGCCAAGCGGACCGGGGCAATTCCGCTCACGATCGCGAGATCATCGACGGGGACTTCGGATCGACGCCGAACCTTGCCTGCGCCCAGCGGGCTGAGATGGCTGATCAGGTCCGGGGTTGGCAGGTGATTCGCGTCGGCCAACCGCCGTATGTATGAGTGGGTGGTCTCGTCCTGAACGGGGCAGACCCTGCGGGGTAGCTGTCGTAGCTTGTGCTGACGCCGTACGCCTGTTGGGGCATTCATCGGCCGCTGCTGGCACGGCGGGTGGACGATTCCGCTGCGTGGTCGATGCGGATCCTGTCCATGACAGTTGCGGTGATCGCTTCGGTCTCGGTCAGGATCGCCCGGATCGCGGATGCTCGGATCAGGTGCGACAGGCTGCCGATCATGCCGCCGGTGCGCTGGTGCAGGTACTTGGCCGAGCTGACCAGGGAACCCGGTTCGTGGTGGTGCAGTCGAAGGGTGGCCTCCATTCCAGCGACGAGCTGTTTCCATTCATCGTGGAAGGGAAACGGGCCGGTGTTTATCAACCCGCAGCGGCCTGCCAGTTGCTTGCCCCGGATGCCGGTGAACAGCCCGGACCGTTCGACGTCGATGCCGGCGTAGATGAACGTGGCCGGCAGGTGCTCGGTGAAGTACTTCATGTGGTCGGAGTGGTCTTCACCAGCGCTGGTGGCCAGGTTGACGTTGTGGAGTTCGTCGACCACGACGACGTCGCAGCGGGCGTCGATGAGGACCTGGCAGACCGCGTCAGCGATGTCGGTGGCGTTGGTTCGGGAGGAGATCGGTGGCAGGCCGAGAAACCGGGCGAACTCCATCGCGAGCTTGCGGGGCGACCCTTTCGGTGGAGCGGTCACATAGACAACGGGAATGCGATCCGAGTCAGGGAACCTGCGTCGGGTGCGCAGTTCATGGAATCGTCCCAGCTGCTTGATCGCGGTGGTCTTGCCGGTCGCTGCACCACCGGACACGATCAGGCCACGCCTGGCCCCGTTTTCCCGCTGGTTCATCAGCGTGAGTAGCCGGCCCTCATTGGTGATCTCCTGAATCGACGAGGTCGTGACGACCACGAGTTCGGCGTGGTGAGCGATGCGGGTTTCGTCGTAGTCGACGCGTTCATCGTCGGATAGCGCAGACCATTCCTCGTTGTTCAGCAACGTGACCGGCGGCGGGTCCGCTTCGACGAACCGTCGCCATCCCTCCAACGTGGTGGTGGGTTGGCGACGATCCTCCAACTGGCTGACCCCGGTCAGAACCGCCATTGTTCGGCCTCCTTGCGGGCGTCGAACACCGGCAGCGGAATGACCTTTGCGGACTCGTCCGCCCTTTCGGGTTCGTTGGGCTGGTCAGGTGGCGGGGCATCGCGGTCATCCTCGGGAGTCGTCGGCGGCCTGGGATCGGTCGGGATGTTCGTTGCGCGGGTGCGCCCGGCGACCCGCAGATCCCGCTTGCTGGTCGCCGCGCCGGCTGCCGGGCCTTGTTCGGCCCGATCAAGCAGAGCGGCCGCCGCCTGGGCGATCTCGGCTTCGGTCGCTTCGTCCCGACCACGTTGGGCCAGCACGGTTCTGGCGTGCTGCCAGGCCAGTTCACCGAACGGCGCCGGAGCGGTGCGCAAGTGCTTCCAGTTGACGGTGATCCATCCGCCGTCGTGGTGGTTGCGGACCCAGACCCGGGTGATGTCGTAGGGGTCGTAGTGGACTTCCCAGAGCCCATTCTTGCTCTCGACGCCAGAATGCTGCCGCCGGAAGGGGGTCAGCGCTCTGTCGTCGTAGACGCGGCGATTGATCTTGATCCCATAACTGTTGATCGCGTTCCAGGACGCCGGGAGCAGCTCGATGAAATCGTCCGCGCTGAGCGGAACGGGAACGTAGCCGGCGATCTCGACCAGGCAGGAGTACTGCTCGTTGGGGGTCAACGCCTTGCCCGGGGTGAGTGGATGACGCAGACCGTCATGCGGCCGGTTCTGCCACGTCGCTTTACCGACCGTGAGTTGTGCTGTTCGTGATGTCCGTCCGAGCCTGTGTGGTGGACGTCGTGGGCTCGTTTACCGACCGGGTCCGGGACGTCTTTCATGTCCTGGAGTCGGTTCGGAGGATGAGTGGTACGGCACGTGGTGATCGGAGATTTGAGGGTTCAGCAGATCGACAGGAAGGCCGGACGGCGGTCGTGGACGATCCTCTGGCCGGAGGGCACGGTCCACGAGGAGGCGGACAGGTTCCTGCGGGAGCATGACGGGTCGGGCACGCAGCGGACGTACGCGTATTTGCTGGTGGACCATCTGCGGTGGCTGGAGCGTGAGTGCCTGGCGTTGGACAGGGTCGTACTGGGCGACCTGGAGCGCTATATGGGCATCGTCGGCGCCGAGGTCCGCATGCCGTTGGGCCAGCCGTGGCGAGTTGGCAGGCGGCCCTACGGACGTTCCGCGTTGTCGGCGGCGGCGGCTTGCCTGAAGGGCTTCTACCTGCATCAATCCTCGCTCGGCGTCAATGGCGAGCTCGGCGGGACGCTTGCCACGTCACGGCTGCCGTCCCGGGTGGACCGGCGTCGCGCGTTCCTCGGGCATGTGAAATCGGCGATGCCGACCAACCCGCTGGCGCCGAAGGGGCCGCACCGTCGGCATCCGAAGATGCTCCCGGACGGCGCCCGGGAGAGGTTGCTGGGGGTGGTGAACTCGGCGCGGGACCGGCTCGTGGTGGATTGGCTCGCTGATGGCGGGCTGAGGATCGGCGAGTTGTGCGGACTCCACCTGGTCGACCTGCACCTGCGGGAGAACGCTGCCTGCGGTGAGTGCCGCAGCCCGCACCTGCATGTCTGCCACCGGCCTGACAACCCGAACCGGGCCGAGGCCAAGACCAAGCATCCCTGGCGGGTCGAGCACGGCATCGTTACCGGCGGCCTGATCAAGCGGGTCAGCCCGGCGATGGTGCACAGCTACTTCGAATACCTCACCGGCGAGTATCCGCGGGACGCCGGGCACGGCATGCTCCTGGTCCAGCTGCACGGCGCGGGCACCGGGCAGCCGTGGGCGCCGGTCGCGGCCCGCCGGATGCTCGGCCGGGCCGGGAAACGCGCCGGCCTCGGGGTCGTGAAGCCTCATGCCTTCCGGCACACGTTTACCTCCGCGGTCCTGGACGCCGCGGACGGCAACCTGCTGATCGCCCGGGACGCCGGCGGATGGGCCTCGGCCGCCACCGTTGACGAGGTCTACGGGCACGTCGACATCCATGACCGCACCTTCGATTCCGCGCTCCGCACGGTCTGGGGTGAGCGCAAGTGACCGTGCTATCGCTGCTGCCGCGGCAGGATCCCCGGGTAGGTCGGGACCGGCTGGAAATCCTCACCGCGCTGATCACCGCGCCTTCCTTCGATCCGTTGTTCCGCGCGGAGATCATCAAGATCCCGCCCGGTCATCCCGTCTACCGGTGGAACTGTCTGGTCACGGAATGCGAGCGGACCACGACCGGCCGCGGCGACCTGTGCTCGGCCCACGGAACCCTCTGGCGCCGGCGTCGCGATGGCGGGCAGTCCAGGGCCGACTTCCTGCGCACGGCGCCACCCGTCGGCCTCGGTGAGGGGATGGACGAGCGGCCGTGTCGGATCTGCCCGCAACGGGCATCGCACCACCTGACCCTGCAGCTTTGCCACTACCACCTGTTCCGCTGGTATCACCACCGTGACCGCCGCGGCGCGGCCGCCGACTTCGACGACTGGCTCGCCGACCAACAACCCGCTCCGGGCTACGGCCGCTGCCATGTCCAGGTCTGTCCGGAACTGGCGGACTCGCCGCTGGGGCTGTGTTCTCGGCACGAGAACCGCTACCGCGCGCAGGGCACACCGGGAGGGGCGGCACTTCCCGTCCAATGGGGCAACCGTTACGAGCGCGGCCACCGGGTCGTCCCCGTCCACTACACCGACGAACAAGCCTTCCGCCGATGGTGCACCACGGCCCCGCCGGTGCTCCGGCCCGCGCAGGTCAACCTGCGGGGCGTGCACCCGCTGCTGCGCGCCGAGATCCAGTGGGGCATGTTCGCGCACACCCAAAAGGCCTGCCGAAAATGGGAACTGGCGCCCCTGCAGGGCCTGGCGGACTACTGCCACGCACACGGCCTTCGCTCGCTGACGGATCTACAACCGGAACAGGAAACGGCCCTGCGCACGGCCGCCGGCCGCGAGGCAGCGCTGATCGCCCGCGCCATCGCCGACGAACTGCGCCCCCTTTACCTGACGTCGGAGCAGACACGTGAGCTGGGATACGTCCTCACCGAACACTTCGGACGGAAAATCCCCGGCCGGTCCACCCAGATCGACCTGACAGCAGTGTCCCAGCGATGGCTTCGCGACCTGCTCTGGGACCACTTCGCCCGCGTCCTGCGTTCACCCAGCTGCCCCCGCAGCGGCCGGCCCTTCGACGACATGCGAAGAGCCGGGCTGGAACTGAGCACCTTCTTGGAGATCCACGCCCCCGACGGCGGGCACGATCCTGCGGTGCTGACAGCACAGCACATGCAGCAGTTCGTGGCCGACCAGCGTCACCGCGAGCGGGACGGCCTTCCCTCGCTGGCGGCCAGGGGCCGCCCGGGCACGGCGTCCATCGTGACGACCAACACCCAGCAGGTCGTCTTCCACCGCACCCGCCAACTCCTGCGCGAGGCAATGGAATCCGGACAAGCCGAGCGGCTTGGCCTGGACCGAACCTTCATCACCGCCATGCCCGCCCCGGGAACGACTTTGCGCCGGGCCCGGCCACCGTTTCCCGATGGCGTCGCCCGCGCGCTGGCCGACGACATCAACCTGCGGAAGCTGGCCGACACGCACGATCCGATGGACCGAGGACTGCGGGACGCCTGGGAGACGATCATCGTCACCGGACGCCGCTGCGGTGAAATCCTCAAACTCCGCCTGGACTGCCTCGGCCGCTACGGCGGGCTCCCGATGCTCTGGCACGACCAGACCAAGGTCGGCAACTACGACCAGGCCCTGCGCATCCCCGAACGGGTCCACCAGCTCCTGCAAACCCGTCAACGCAAGACCCTGGACCTGTTCCAGGCCCGGAACAACCGGCCGCCCACCGCCGAGGAGCGCACCCAGATGGCGCTGTTCCCAACCAACCAGCGCAATCGAAACGGACGACAATCACTGTCCTACAAGTGGTTCCACAAGGGATTCAAACTCTGGATCGACGAGTTGGACATCGGCCGGTGGGTCCCCCACCAGGCCAGGCATTCACTGGCCACCAACCTGCTACGAGCCGGGGCGAGCCTGACCCACATCCGCCGCTACCTCGGCCAGGTCTCCGAGCGGATGGCCGAACACTACGTCCACCTGACCCAATCCGACGTGGAAGACGTCCTGCAACGCGTCTGGGTCAGCGGTCCCGGCAGCACCACCCCCGGCGAACTCCTCACCCAAGCCCACGCCCCGCTCACCCGCGAACAGGCCCAGGCCCTGGCCATCGACTTGTCCCGCCGCAGCACCCCCGCCGACGGCGGTTTCTGCACCTTCCAGCCCGTCGTCGACGGCGGCGCCTGCCCCTGGAACCTGGACTGCCACCACTGCGACAAGTTCGTGCTGTCCGGCGCCGACCTCCTCTACTGGCGCCGCAAACGCGAACAGTGGCGCCTGCTCGCCGAAGGCGCCCCCGACGACGCCACCGCCGACTACCTGCACCGCTACTTCCAGCCCACCGCCCGAGCCATCGACGGCCTGGAAAAGGCCCTGGCCGGCCTCGGACTCCTCGGTGACGCCCTCGACCTTGACCTGCGCAAACCCCAGGACTACTTCCACCGCGTCTGGTCCACCGCCTTCCCTGCCACCGACCTGGCCAACGCCGCACAGGACAACACCGAGCACAGCGACCAACACCCAACCGCCGACGACGAGGAAACCTGCGCGTGATCACCCCCGAATCCCGCACCGCCGCCGCGCTGGCCGCCCGGCGCCGCAGAACCGACATCGCCATCCAGCGCGTCCACCACGCCATCACCCGGCTCCGGCACGAGAAATCCCAGATCAGCATCGCCGCCGTCGCCCGCCGAGCGGACGTCTCCCGGACCTTCCTCTACGACAACCCTGAAGCCAGAGCCGCGGTCGCCGCAGCCATCACGCAGACCGGTGAACGCCGAACCCAAATCCACGCCGACCACGATCAGCAACACCAGGCGGCCTGGCGGGAACGCGCGCTGAACGCCGAGGACGCCCTCAAGTCCGCCCACGCCGAGATCCTCGCCCAACGCGCCCGCGTCGGCGAACTCCTCGGTCAGATACGCGACCTGCAGGCCGAATGGACCGAACAGGCCATCCAGCGAATCACCACCGAGAACACCACCCTCAAGCAGCGAGTCCGCCAGCTCACCACCGACAACCACACCCTCCACGAGCGGCTCACGGCCGCCCGCTCCAACCTCCGCTTCCAAGACCGACGCGTCGCCGACCTCGAAGCCCGCATCACCGATCCGGGATCAGCAACGTGATCAACACGTGCCCCGCTGACCACTCACGGGGGGGCGGTTCGACTTGGCCCCGGGTGGGGGCCCCTCGTGGCCGGACGGGCCCGCGCGGTCCTCGGCGTCGTCCCCTCCCTCCCGGGCCCGGGCACTCTGTGGACGACCAGCGGGTGGCCTGACCACACCCGGCCTTTCCTCGATCGCTGCCCAATCTGCCGTAGCGAGGAGAGGTCAATGTGGAGCGCCCGCAAACGGGCGGGCCCAGGCCCGTGGCCGGGGCCGGGGCCGACGAACGACATTGACACCGACGAACGAAGGCAGACAATCCCGCAGCGAGGAAGGCCGATGACCACCTCTCGTTACGTCCAGTTTCGTTACATCCACCGCCGGTTTTCGTTACATCGGCCGAGGAGTCGGACGCCCACGTCGCGTCATCAACCTGTTGAACGGCGTAGGGCGTGATCGACGCGTTTTCTGTGCGCACGCTGCGGCCGGGATCTCCGACCCGTCGGCCGGCGACACCTCATCGATCGCCGGCTTGAACGACTCAACCGGCGGGACACCCCGCGCTGGGCGTCTTCCGCGGGCGGCGGCGGCAACGCGCTCGTCAACGCCCACCAGACTGACAGAGCCAAACGCGCCCAACCCAGCGTCATAGACATGTAGCCTATGAATCGCCGCAGGTCGAGGCCCGAACACGAACCCCTACGGTCGGTAAAGTGCGCGACGATCCATTCCTCCAGCAGCGCCTGCAGTTCCGCGATGGACCACACCGCGGCCTGCTCGGCCTTCTCGCCGCGGCGCTCAACGCTGGAGCCGACGTAACCGGCGACATACTGGGCGAACAGGGTGCCCACGGAGGCGAAACTTCTCTCCACGGAACCCTTCTCCCAGGGTGATCCCTGGTGAGTCGGCTGAAAGTTGATACCCATCGCGCGGCACGCCGACTGGAAAGTGCGGGAGATGTAGGCCTTGCCGTGATCACACACGATGCACTCGGGAACGATCACCGGCCTGGCCGCCGCGTGTTCCAACCGTTGGTCCACCTCGGTCAACCGCCGATGCGGCAACACCGACCGTGACATCCGCAGGGCGTCCACCCAACCCGGCCGCATCGGTTCCGGGGTCAGCGCCCTGGCCAACAGGACCGCGGCGTCCACGGCCTTGGTCGTCGGCCGCAGCACCGCAGCGGGAATGGACCGCGTTGCCAGGTCGATGATCCAAGTCAATTCCGCCCGATCGACCTCACCGTTGTCCAGGACAACCCGGACATCGATGGGCGTGGAATCAATTTGCATCCACTCACCAGGACGGAAGGCGGTCACCGACCCGAACGGGCCGTCAGGGCGCTTCGCCAACGACTGCCGCGTCTTGGCCGACCCAAAGGTGTGTTGGCCCTGCGCGAGCCGGTTCACCAACCGGTAGAACGTCGCCGGCGACGGCAACGCGGGAGCATCTGCTCCGTGCCCGGCCGCAAGGATCTGGTCCACTCTGCGCCGTAACCGCGCGACGGTGCCCGTCGAGCGGCTGGTCTCCTCACTGATCGCCTGCCGCACCGCCAGGATGACCCGGTCATCTACCCGGCCGGCGGGCTTTCCAGGCCGGGTCGTGCGCTGATCGACCAGGCCCCAGATGCCTTCCTTTTCGTAGGCCAGCCGTAACCGCTTCACGGTGGTGTTGCTGACCTGGTGACCGGCCGCGCCGAGTTCGGCGACCTTGGAAAGCTCACGCTGGCGCAACGAGTTCCGCTGTGGGTCGTACGCCGGCTTTCCCTTCGCGCCGATCTCATGCTCTGGTAGCAAACCGGTCAGGACCTCCACGATGTGTCGCTCCCACCAGCGAGCACGCCGCGCAACTGAATCCTGCACCTCGTCGAGTAACCCCGACGGCGGCAGGGGAGCCGGCCGTTGCGACGAGGACAGTAGTTCGAAGGTGGGATCGCCCAGCAACTGCGTCAACGGCACCCCTGACACGGCGCCCACGACGTCCACAAGTCGGACCGTGGACCCGGACACCGCCTCGACACAGTGCACGCCGCCGGCATACCGGACGTCGTCTCCGGCCCGAAGAACCCGCGGACGAGACACCGTCACGCCCGTTCACCCGCGTGAAGCCGGATCGCCGATGATCCCGACAAGGGAGCGGCAGTCAAATCACCCTCCAACACCTGCGTCCACATCAGATGGAACAGCGTCGGGAGCACCGCGATCGGATCACCGACAAGTCGAGCGCCGTCGAGCAGAGGGGCCGGGAGTTGGAAGGCCCGTTGCAGGTCCGTCGCCCGTCCAGCGTGTAAGCATCGAGGATGGCGATAACCCGCCAGCCACCGCATGTTCGAGGCCAACACCCGGTCCATCTCACCGACCCGCCGGAACTCCCAGCCCACCGACTCACAGATTCGGGCAGTCGCCGCGAAGACCTCCGCGTCGTCGGGTTCGATCCTGTCATCGGCCCGGACGTCGATCACCACACCGGTCCCGTCACGTAGCCGAGCAAAGAAGTCAGGCGCGTGCGTGCGGACCTTGCCGCTGTGCTCCCAGGAAATCCGAAACGGCTGCGAGGAAAACCCGACGACCGCAGCGTCGAAGTCCATCGCCATCACATGGTCTCGCTCCAGCCACGACTCGAAGCCCACGTGATCGGCGATCGTCGCGGACCACCACAGACCCTTGAAGCTGCGCTGACCGCGGTGTGACCCGAACTTCCGAACCGGAAGCACCGTCTCGAACGGCACCGTCCAACACGCCGACAGCGGTTCACGACGAGCACACCCAGCGGCATCGACAAAGGCCACATCGACATCCACCGCGCGCCGCGAACCACCCAACGCCAGGGACACGACCACGCGGCAGACTCCAACCAAGATCACCGACCCGCACGACGTGGCCCACGATAACTGAGACAAACACACAGATGGCCCAGACTCACTGAGAATGGCCCGGATTCATCGAGAGAGGACACGCGGGTAGGAAGCGGCGTATGCGGCGCCGGCGAGCCAACAGGCCAAGAATGCAGGATAATGCCCTTTATCCTGCGTGATCCTCTGCCAGGATCGGTCCCGGCTCGGGCGGCGGCCAGCCCCGGAACTCCGCCCCGTCCCGGGTCACCACGCCGGCGGTGAATGTCGCACCGGGGAAGGCGACCCGGCCGCCCGTGAACGTCGCCCGGTCGAAGGTGACCTGGCCGCCGGTGAATGCCGCCCGGTCGAAGGTGACGGTGCCGCCGGTGAATGCCGCCCAATCGAAGCCGACCCAGCCGCCGGTCAAGGTCGCGGCGAAGAAGCTGACCTCGCCGCCGGTGAACTTCGCCGCGCTGAAGGTGACCCTGCCACCGGTGAATTTCGCCGCCCAGTCGAAGGTGACCTTGCCGCCGGTGAACCTCGCCCCGCGGAAGGTGACTGTGCCGCCGGTGAACTGCGCGCCGTCGAAGGTGACCAGCCCGCTGGTGAACTGCGCCGAGTCGAAAAAGACCTGGCCGTCGGTGAACGTGGGCCCCTCGAAAATGACGTCGGCACCGGTGAACGCTGCCTTGGCGAACTTGGCCGTTGTTCCCTCGCCGAACTGTGCATCCTTGAAGTCGTAGGTGCCGGTCGGGAATTGAGCGCCGGTGAAATCGAAGTTGCAGCCGGACCAGGACCGCGAGGCATCGCTCCGGAGGTGGGCGGTGATGACGCGGACGACGGTTTCCCGAACCTGTACCTCGCCGGGGTCGGGCTCCGTGCTCGCGTTGAGCATGGGCCAGGGCATCCGCAGGTAGGCGCAGAGGACGTCGACGCACTGTTGGCGGGCGTCGGGGTCGGCCCAGTCGTCGGCGAGCTGGGCCATCGCATACACCCCGGCAAGCCGGATGGCGGCGTTGCCGTGTCCGAGCTGGGCGGCGGCTTCTCCGTACCGAGCCCGATGTGCGGCCTGGTCGGCTCGGTCGTTGGCCATTTGGATGTCCGCGGTATCCCGGTCGATCTTGGCGGCGAGCTCGGCGATCCGGGTGGCCTCCACTTGTTCGCGGTGGTCTTGCTCGCGCCGGTTCTCCCGCAGCTGCCAGTCCTGGGTGCGCTGCCGCACGTAGGCGATGTACCCGGCGGGCAGGACGCCCAAGGCGGCGAATGCGAAGGCGACGGTGCGGGCGATGTCGTACCACTCTGCGGCCTGTGCTGGCTCGCCTCGCCATTGCCACGCGGCGAACCACAGGCCGGCCAGAATGACCGCGCCAATGGCCGCGGCGAGCAGCACTGACCGGAACCGCACGGGGTTGGGCGGTGCGGCCGATTCGCGACCCACAGAGCGCTGGGCGTCTGCAGCGGGGGCGTGCGATGGGGGTGGGGACGGAGTGCTCGTCACCCGACGATCATCGCGCGGCGATACGCAGAGAAGTGTCGGTGCCGCACGGTAGGACTGAGAGGGTGACCATCCCGCCCGCGCCCCCGAACCCGGGTACTGCGGCGGCGCTGGCGAGGTTGCCGGCGGCGGCGCTGGGGGTGCCGGGGTTGGACGGGGACCCGGCGTGGCGGCTGGCGGCGGCGTTCCTGCTCGGTTACCGCGGGCACACCCGGCGGGCGTACTTCGCCGACATCCGCGCCTGGTACGGCTGGTGCGCCGGCCTCGACCTGCCTCCGCTCTCTGCCCAGCGGCACCATGTGGACCGGTGGATCGCCGAGCAGCTCGAGCACCCGCAGCCGGGGACGGGCCGGCCGGCGGCGGCGGCCACGGTGACCCGCCGGCTGTCGTGCCTGGCGGGGCTGTACGAGTACGCGGTCGTCGACGCCGGCCTGCTGGAGGCCTCCCCGGTGGTGCGGGTGAAACGGCCGCGGGTGTCCGAGCGGTCCAGCACCACCGGGCTCACCGAAACCGAGCTGATCGCGTTGCTCGGTGCCGCCCGGCCGACGCCGACGGACCACGATCGGCCGCGTTGATCACCCTGCTCGCGCTGAACGGGCTGCGGGTGGGGGAGGCCCTCGCGTTGGACGCCCCCGACCTGAGCTACGACTTCGGCCACCGGGTGTTGGGGCTGACCCGCAAGGGCGGCAAACGCAGCGTCGAAGCTTTGGCCCCGGCCACCGTCCGCGCCTTGGAGACCTACCTCGCCGGCCGCAGCACCGGGCCGGTCTTCCTGAACCGGGACGGCGGCCGGCTCGGTGAACCCACCGTGTGGCGCCTCATCCGCCGGCTCGCCCGCACCGCGGGCATCCCCGCCGCGAACCAGTTGAGCCCACACAGCCTGCGTCACTCGGCGATCACAGCAGCCCTGAATGCCGGTATCCCGTTCCGGGACGTGCAGGACTTCGCCGGCCACGCCGATCCCCGCACCACCCGCCGCTACGACCGCTCCCGGCACAACCTGGACCGGCACGCCACCTACGCGCTGGCCGGCCGACTCGGCCGCGGAACTGATCAACAACCTGTTTCGCCTGATGAGCCGCCCGACCCGTAGAGAATCCCCTTCATCTACGGTCCAGGTTCAGAGGTTGGGAGACCGCCAGGGACACCTTGCATCATCGTCAGCTCGGGGGTCCGTTCAATGCGGGTTTGCTGCGTTGGGGGTGGCCATCTGGTAGGTCGGCGTCTCGGTCCAGGTTGTGCCGGGAGCGGTCGTAGCGTGGTGGTGCGGGGGTCGGCGTTCGCGGCCGTGTTCGCAGGTTAGGGTGGCGACGCTGTGCCACAGGTGCGGGAGCGGACCTGCGGCTTGGGATGCCCGGGCCCCAACGGCCGTGTTCGGACCGGCGGCCGGCGCAGGACCTAGGCCACCGAGTGTCGACCAGCTGGGCGAGCAAGGTTCTAAAGCGTTAAGGAGTCCGGTCCGGAGCGGCGAACCCCACACCGAAGCTGACCTCGGTCATCGCTGGCCTGCTCACGGGCGCCGATTCCATCGACGACCTGAACATGATCCGGGCCGGTGGCATGAAACGGTTGTTCGGCGACGTGTACGCCCCGGCGACGTTGGGGATCCTGCTGCGGGAATTCACCGGCGGCCATGTGCGGCAGTTGGACGCGGTGCTCCGCCGGCACCTGCTGGCCCTGGCCCAGCGGACCGGCGTGTTGGACGGCATCGCCACCTCCCGGGCGTTGGTGGACATCGATTCGCTGCTGCGGCCGGTGTACGGGCACGCCAAGCAGGGCGCCTCGTTCGGGCACACGAAGATCGCGAATCGGCAGGTCCTGCGCAAGGGATTGTCGCCGCTGGCGACCACCATCAGCACTGCGACGGCCGCGCCGGCGCTGGCCGGGATCCGGCTCCGCGCCGGGAAAGCCGGCTCCGGCAAAGGCGCGGCCAGCATGGTCACCGAGGCCGTCAATACCGCGAAAGCCGCTGGCGCGAAGGACATCCTGGTCCGAGGTGACTCCGCCTACGGCAACGGCAAGGTCATCGCCGCGGCAGTGAAGGCCGGTGTCCGGTTCTCCTTCACGCTCGCCAAGCAGTCCTCGGTGAACCGGGCGATCGGGCTGATCGACGAGACCGCGTGGAAACCGGTGCACTACCCGGGCGCGGTCACCGACCCCGATACCGGGGAATTGATCTCCGACGCCGAGGTCGCCGAGATCGAATACACCGCGTTCAAAGACAGCCCCGAGGAGGTCACCGCCAGACTCATCGTCCGGCGGGTCCGGGATCGGAATCGTCACCATGACGAATTGTTCCCCGACTGGCGGTACCACCCGTTCTTCACCAACAACACCGAACCAGTGACCGACGCGGATATCACCCACCGCCAACACGCGATCATCGAATCGGTGTTCGCCGACCTCATCGACGGACCTTTGGCTCACCTGCCGTCCGGGCTGTTCCCAGCAAATAGTGCGTGGACGGTGCTGGCGGCGATCACCCACAACCTGCTCCGCGCCGCCGGGACCCTCTCCGGGAAGGCCCACGCGGTGGCCCGCGGGGCCACCCTGCGTCGTCACCTGGTCAACGTCCCGGGTCGGATCGCCAGACCCCAAGGCAAACGAACCCTGCATCTACCCGTTCACTGGCCCCGGGCCCGGGACTGGAACATGCTGTGGGACAGCGTGTTCCACAACCACACCCGACAAGTCACCGCCTGACCCCGACCACCTAGGCCCGCAAAGGCCATACCAGGAAACAACAGTGGACACGCTGGGGCAAGCCAGCAGCTCAGCCACGCCTGCACCCTGGCCGACTCGCCAGAGATACGACCAGCCCCGAGCAAGATCAACAAGTTAGTCGGTCCACGGATTCAGGTTAAGAAGAGCCCGCGGCGGGGGTTGAGGTTCCAAGCGTCGATGTTGTCGCGGGCGTAAACGATTCAGCAGTACCTCCCGGTTGCTCAGCAAATGACGGCCCGGTCGCGCCCGAGTCGGGAGTCCCCAGTGTTGGGGTCGGCCCAATCGCGCCAGTATCACCCCCTTGCCCTCCCTGCGTTGAGTCTCCCGGCGCCAACCCGATTGATTGCCCGGTTGTAACAGAGTTAGGAACTGTTCCAAATGTTTGTGACCCGGGGGGCATGGCGCCTGATCGGGGCCAACAATCGAAGTCACTTGTAGGCATGGGAGTCCCATCGCTGGCTTTCAACCACATACTCTCGGGGATCGACCTACCGCCAAAATCGCATTTTTGGATTGTCGAAAATGGTACACATATTGTTTCGCCGACGTCCTGAAAGGACGATATCAAACCATGCCAGTAACAAAACGGCGAGTCAGACGAGGCTTCAGTTGTAGTCCTGTCGGCAGTGTCGATTGGCGACTTCGCCGCCGCTCTGCAAACGTCGCCGACACCGTCTCCGATGGAGTCGGCCTGGTCGGGATTGGAAACCCCTGGGCAGTTGTCGAGTTGGTAGCCCGCGTTCGGCCATGGCTGGGTGTCGGGCCACCCGTCGTGGTCGGGGTCGTTGGCGGGGTATAGGTCGCTGACATCGACTGGGTCGGCGTCATCGAGGGGCGTGGACAAGTGGAAAAGGACAGGCTTCGCGTAGGTGCCGCCGCCGGGATACGCCGTTCTCTCGAGTCGGCTCATGGCGAGGGTTCGCCCAACGAGCCTGGCTGCCAGATTCACGAGTCGGGTTCGCCAACCGGTGTCTGAGGGGCCAAGTGCACCGGGGCAGAAGTCGATCGAGTCGTGCACGTCCAGTTCCAGTTCATAAAGGTGCAGTGTCACTTTTTGCAGCACGCCGCGGGGGCTTACGGAAGGGACCAGGTCATAGCGCCCGGTAATGTTTCGTGTATCAGGGAACGATTCACCGGACGAGGGGGACTCCACACCCCCGGCCCCGCCTGCTATCCAACCCGGAGTCTTAAAGAATCCTCCCCAACGGATCTGCAGGTTTTGGCCTAGGCCCAAGCCAGCCAAGTCGCCCCCTGCTGGCGATTCAGGTGACTGCAACCCTGGCCGCGTTACTTGAAGCTCATTGACGAGTTCGGCAAGCAAACCCCTTCTTGCAGTGTCTGTTTCAGTCGCGGCGCGGAAGTCGGTCAGCACGGCGGGGTCGGTGACCTCAATAGGTGTGGAGCTGGCCATGCCCGGGGTGAGATACAGGTTGTACAACGGCCATGCGGCCGCAGGGGCCTCGAGGTGGACCAAATCTCGGGCTGCGTTCAATTGCTTCAGGGCGTCCTCGACGATGAAGGGGGTGCACTGGCTGGGGTCTTGCAGACCGTTAGCGGGCGGCTGCCCGATCCGGATCTGAGCAGCGCTGGTGACGGTCACCGTGATCTTGTAGCCGGTCCCGGGTGTGGCGACAGCTCCGCGGTGTTGATCAGTCAATGTGATCGGGTCCACGGCGACGAGGTCACTCACGTCGAATTGTGGACCGACGATTCTGGTATCCAGGGCAACGGTCACTGGTTCTGCGAAATGCAGGCCCGCCGGCATGATCTGCACGATGGGTTGCCCCAAAATGTCGACGATGCCGGAGTAGGGAAGTGCCCCGACCCGTATCGGCTGGTCCGATGTCAGCGCGCCCGGCGGCACCGTGACCGTCCACCCGTCGCCAGTGAAAGTGGCGCCACCATTGCCCACGACGCTCTCCGCGGGCAATGCGGCCAGATCAGTGTCGGCCGCAGCCGCGACTGGTGTTGCTGGAATGATGGTTGCCATTGCGATGCCGGGCGAATAGCCGATCGCTGTAACGGTCGCGGTCACCTGCCCCTGCGGGAGTCGGGTCAGGGTGAACAGGCCGTCGACCCCGGAGTGGGTGGTTGAGGGGCCGTAGCTGATGAGCGCAGTGGAAAGTGGGCCCTTGTGTCGTTTTCGTGGGTGAGGTTTCGGGCTGAGTTTGGGCGACACACCGTGCCCTGTAGGGTTTCTGGCTGCCGAGGTCAGGACCACAGGGACAGGGAACGGTGTGCGCGCATCCAGGGTATGGCGGAAGGTCCTTCGTGTCGAACGGACGACGGTCGATGGGTTTTGGTTCGAGGGTGAGGCGAGCACCGACGAGGAGGTGTTGGTGATCTCGGTTCGCCCGACCGGTGC
>JBBQGJ010000029.1:0-33222 GCA_038322925.1 Mycobacteriales bacterium | reverse complement strand
CGCGCAAACCCGACAAATCGCGTGGCGCGGAGATGGCCACACGAGCCTCAGAACCGATCGGTGGACCAAATCAGGTCGGCGCGAGACCGCAGTCTTGCACTGTCCGATGAGCGCGCCGCGAAAGACACCGCCCACCTAGATCACCTCGCCACCGATGATGACCGCCAACAGGGTGACCGAATTGTCCAAATGGCGCTAGTTGCGGCCGATTCTGCCGACCCCGCGCGCAACCGGCGCCACCACTTTCCCGGTGGGTGCTCGAAGGTCCACACCTGCGAACATGCGCCTCTCACCCGAAAACATCGTCGCCCGCCCGCGCCTTGCGACACCGATCAAACACCCGCGACGACCGACAACCAGTACACCGCACCCCCCCCCGGCCGGTGGGCGGCCAACTGAGTACCCTCGCTGCTCGTCGGGGTGACAAAACAGACTGTGGGTAGCAGACCCGACAGGGATCGGTAGCCTATGAGTCGGTGCGTGAATTGGCGCATCGCGGCGCTATCTGGCATAGCTCGGAGGTCCGGCGGACCCTGATCGTCTCGTTATTGGTCGGTCTGACCAGCGACGATTCGGTCATCGGATGCCCTTCGACGCCACGTTGCTCCACCGGGAGCGGCGTCTCCCGGCGACCGATGCGCCGAGCGTTGCCGGGTGACACTCACGAGGCAAAGGACGGATCCCGGACATGAAGCTGCTACGGTATCGTCCTGGGGTCGACGTCCTGGTCAGCCTGCTGCCCCGCCGCGACCGGTCCGCGGCTGCCTGGTTCCCGCGCGGTGGTGCGGCCTCACGGGAGGATCTGCGCCTGTTCGGGTCTCCCGCGGCCGTCATCGGGTCGCCGGTCGCCAATGCGGTTGATCGCCACCCCGCGCAGGTTGACAGGCCCACGGCACCCCCGGACCGGCGGCCCGCGTGGACGGCGCGGCAGCGCACCGTTTCCAGCCAGCGATACCGCGACCACCCAATGAACACCGACCGATGAACACCGGTGACAGGCAGGATCGCGGGCGGTCCAACCAGGCGCCGGGTCACACCTGCACCGCACTCCCCCAGATAGATGAAACAGTCCAACGAGGATCTTCTGAATCTTTGCCACGCACTGTGCAGTACGGTGCACTTTCACTCGGTCAGGTCAAAATGCCAATCGACCATTGAACGAGGGGTATCAAATGACACCTGAGCGGATCACCGCGCCGAAGCGCCAGCACTCCATCGCGGTTCGGGCGGCGCGCCTGATCGACGTCCTGATCGACCAGGCGCACCGCGACGGTCCCGGGACCTGTTTCGTGCTGCGACTGCCGTCGGGCGAACAGGTTTTCGTACCAGCGCACACGTCCGCCGGACCCCCGTGCCCACTCGGTCACGCCGGGTACTTCCGCGACCGTATACGACCCTTCTGCGAGGTGGATCCGACCGTTCACGCGGGACTCTGTTCCATGACACCGTTGGCCCTGGATAGAGACCCGCGGACAGCTCCGGTCTACCACGTCGACCTGCGCTCCGGGGCGGTCACCTCGACGATCCATCTGCCGGCTCCGGCGTCGGGGCAGCACGCCGGGCCACTCGGCGGTGGGTGATCAGCGCATTGCTGCTTCTCAACGCAATTGCCCCCAGCCAGAGAGATAGGTCACTGAGGGAAAGGCTGGCCCTTCTCGCGCAGAGCGAACCTGGACTGCTGATCGACGGAATCCCGCATCGTTGGCTGCTGCGTCGGACATGGCGGTGCAGCAACGACCACGTCAGTACTCAGCTCGTCTCCGCTGGCCGCCGTCGGCCGCGGTGCGCCTTCTGCGGCAGAAACCTCTATCCAACATTCCCCGAAGACCGCAACGGTCGGCTGCCGATCCATACGGCAGCCGAATACCGGCTCATCGTGGAAGCAAACATGAACAGGCCAACACGACCGATGACGCACCGGCGCGCCAGCCGACCGGTAAATGGACAGGCAGGGAGCCGCACCGTCCAGCTCGGTTTCGCGGACGGCGGCACCGTCGGCAGGGCACGACACGCGCTCGCCGAAAATCGGCGATTGACGCGGCGGAGCGACCAGCCGCCGCCCACCCCCCACGCGATCGTGAGAAAGGCGGCGGCAGCCGCATCGGTCGTCATACGCACCCGGTGAGGCGAGCGCGTCATCCCGCACTGCCGCCGCCGAACCTGCTCGCCGACGCATCGACCAGGCAACGCCATGTTGAGGTCGCGGTCGCGAACGGCTGCCCGGAGCCATGGCCGGGCAGGCCCGGGTCATGGCCTCCTGGTCACGGCGGTCCAGGCCGCGATCCAGGACGCGACCGGCGCCCGGCCACAGACTGGTGATTCCGGGCCGACGGCGCTGCGTGTCATCGCCGGGCGATCTCAGCTCGAATGGAGTCTCCTCACCTGAAATGTCAGGTGAGGGAACCTACGTCGGGATGACAGGATTTGAACCTGCGACCCCTTGACCCCCAGTCAAGTGCGCTACCAAGCTGCGCCACATCCCGGCCACCCGGGATTCCCGGGCGCCATGAAGACTACCGCAGGGCGGGTACGAACGAGACCACCCGACGGTGGACGATCGTGTGCGCCGCACAGCGGGAGGTACGGATGAACACGGTGACGCTCGGCTGGCCACTGGCCGCGCTGCTGGTGATCCTGGCCGCCGCCGCCGCTGCGACGACGGAGCTGGCCGGACTGGGCCGGGGCCGGGACATCGCCATCGCAGCCGTCCGGGCAGCCGTCCAGCTGGCGGTGGTCAGCCTGATCATCGGTTTCGTGCTGCGTTCCATGGGCTGGACCGCGGCATTCCTGGCGCTCATGGTGGTCGTCGCGGCCGGAACGTCGGCGCACCGGATCACCGGCTCGCTCCGGCCGCGTTCCTGGTGGACGGCGGCGCCGATCCTGGCCGGGATCGTGCCCACGATGACGGCCATCCTGCTCAGTACCGCCATGCCGATCGAACCCGTCGCCATCCTGCCGACCGCCGGGATCCTGATCGGCGGGGCGATGACCGCGACCTCCCTCGCCGGCCGGCGGTTGACCGAGGAGCTGACGATGCAGCGGGGCCCTTACGAGGCGGCGCTCTCCGTCGGGCTGTCCCGAAGGGACGGGGTCACCCTGGTCGCGCGCGGTTCGGCCGCTCTCGCCCTGGTGCCCGGGCTCGACCAGACCCGCACCGTGGGCCTGGTAACGCTGCCCGGCGCGTTCGTCGGCGTGCTGCTGGCCGGGGCCTCGCCGGTCCAGGCGGGAGCGGTCCAGTTACTCGTCCTGGTCGCACTGCTGCTGGTCCAGGCGATCGCGGTGACGGGCACCGTCGAACTCGTCTCGGCGGGTCTGCTCCCTATCGGCGGGAGCCCGCTGCCGGAGTAGGCGGCGACTCCCCGCCGGGTCGAGGAATGGCTTCCCCGCGAGCGGAACTCCCGGCCACTTGACGGACCGCGGCGGCCCTTGTCCACCGATCGGTGGAGGCCGCCGTCACCCGGCCAATCCGGCGATCGGTGGATCGGCTGGACGCCACTTTCCCGGCATCGTCAACGACATCGCCCCCGGTCAGCGAGGACCCCCAGCACTGAACCTGGCGGGGCGCGCCGCGGTCAGTTGGCCGCCGGGCCCGACGATCAGCCACGATGGAAAGGACCACCCCCATGTCCGAGAACGCCGTCCAGCACCCCGACTCCGCCACTGCAGGCCTCGCCGTACTTGCTCGTCGCACCCTCCCGATCGGAGCCCGCTACCCCCGCGGCTGGCCCGATTCCGGCACCGGAGCGACCAGCACGAACGTTCGGCGCGCCTACCTGCCGCCGGTGGGCTGCCGGTTCCCGCGGGCCGGTCAGACCGAGTACAGCGAACCCGTACCCACGCCCGTGCCAGTGCCGGGTCCGCCGGTCGGCGCCCGCTTCCCGCGCTCATCCGCGTGGCACAGCGAATCGCTGATGGAATCGACCCTTTTCGTCTGATCAACCGCAAACGGCGCACGGGAGCCCGCGCCCCATTCGGCGGGGCGGCACACTCGGCGCCACAACGATGCACTGGGCGCCGACATCAGTCGGCGCCCAGTCAACACACCCGGCGCCGAGTCGGACCGCGGCGGCGGGAGTGAGCGGGGCCGACGCAACAATCGCCGACCGATATCGCCGGCGTCGCCCACCCACCTCACCAGCCGGCAGGACGGATCAGGTGTAGCGCTTCAGGTCTGAGTAGTGGATGACGCCGACCAGACGCTTGCCCTCCAGCACCGGAACCATCCATACCTGCTTGATGCCCATCAGCTGGAGAATGCCCCGGTCGACGGGGGCATCCACGTCGATCGTCACCGTTGGCGTTTCGGCCAGCGAGCCGGCGGTGGCGGTCGACAGAGCGCCGTCGTTGATGCTGTTGCGCGAGCCGATGTCCCCGTAGCTGATCATGCCGAACAGGTCACCCTCGGGATTGCACACCGGTAACGAGGCCACCATCAGGCTGCGCATGCGGTGCACGACCTCTTGCAGGCAGTCGTTCGCATCCACCCGGTCCGGGTCCGCTCTCATCACGTCGCGCGCACTGATGCAGGTTGGCGTCTCCACCGACGGCCGCCAGTCTTTCGCCGTCCGCTGACGCGGGGTCTTCGTCGACCTCGTGGATGGCTCGATGTGCATGAGATCCCTCCTCCGTCTCCCGATCGCGCCCGGTCGTCACCCGGAAGTCGTTGCTGCTGCTAACTCTCAGCGGTTCCCGGCGTGTTCGAAAGGGCCAAAGGTCCTGCACCGGAGCCGGAATGGATTCGACGAACAGCGCACGCCACAACGACGGGCACCCCCGCCGCGCCGGTGTCAGGCCGGCGCGCCATCCGTCTGGTGTGCTGACGCGACCGGACTCACTGGCGCGCAAACGATCACCGGGCAGAAGCCGTGTGCGACCAGCGCGTGGCTGGTCGAGCCGAGCAGCAATCCGGTGAATCCCCCCCGCCCCCTGGAACCGACGACCAGTAGTTGGGCATTCTTGCTGGCTTCCAACAACGCGTGCGTCGGCCGGCGCCGAACCACATTGTGCTGGATCTGCAGGTCAGGGTATTTGTCCTGCCATCCCGCCAATTGCTCGGACAGCAGGGCATATTCCTCCTGCTCGATCGCTTCGAGATCGACCACCAGTGGCAGCTCCGGGAATTCCTGATCGATGACGAAATCGTTCCAGGAATGCACCGCGACC
The DNA here is from genome assembly GCA_038322925.1 of Mycobacteriales bacterium. GTDB lineage: Bacteria > Actinomycetota > Actinomycetes > Mycobacteriales > Nakamurellaceae > Nakamurella. The sequence goes on along the minus strand of JBBQGJ010000029.1, from coordinate 28,059 downwards.
AGCCCGGTATTCCGCAGGGCTGCCTCCTCGATCGCCAGGGCGATCGCGCCCTCACTACCCGGCGAAGCATCCACCCCCACCACCACAGGACCGGTAGCGTCGATCGGATCGTGCCGATGGACAACGGCGACCGGGGCCGGATTGTCCGAGGCGATGCTCAGCGCCACCGAGCCGAGGATCACACCGGTGAGCCGGCCAGCGCCGCGTGAGCCGACGACAGTCATTCCCGCGTCCTCGGATTCCTGCCGGAGCGCTGCCGCTGCATTGTCGCGAACAAGCCGGGTGCTCACCTCCAGCGTCGGATGGGTCCTCCGGACGTCCGCGGCCACCCGGTCGAGCAGTGCCGTCGCCCGGCTCATCGCCATGGCGGCGCGCTCGTCCAACCCCTCCAAGTCCATATTGACCACGCCGTAGACCGCGCCCTCCGCCCCGAACGGTGTGAGGTCCGCGGCAGCGTGGACCAGTCGCAGGGAGCCATGGCGACGCGCTGCTTCGGCGGCAGCCCAGTCCACCGCACGAGCCGATCCCGCCGAGTCGTCGACCCCGACAACGATGAGATCGCTTCTGCGAGAATGAGTCTGGTGGATCAACGGGTCAGCGGCGGCCGAAGCCGTCGTTCCCTTGCGTGGGCCCGCGCCACCCTTGCTCGGTCCGGCGGACCCCTTCGACGGCACGTCGACAGCGGCGGCCCGGCCCCGTTCACGCCCGGCCGAACTGGTGACGGGTCGGTGGGGCTCGACCCTCTCGTGGTAGGCGGCCGCAGCCAGATAGTGCTGCATCGCCACCTCGTGCCTTGTCACCGGAGCGATCGATTTTCCGATCGCAGCGCGCGCTTCGATACCGGCGCGGCGGTTCTCATTGGTGGACATGGCTGGTCCTCTCACGGCAAGGTCCGCACGCTGTTCCTACGATCCCGCTGATAGCGCTCGCCGACAAGGGCACAAAGACCTGTGGCCTGCGGGAACGGCCGGCCGCAGCGGCTACGGAGGGCACCGTGTCAGGCCAGGTCTCACGCCCGCCGGCGGACCGCACGGTGCATCCGGTTGTCGCCGTTGGCGGCCAAATCGCCGGGCGTGGCGGCTGCCGCACCCCCCATCCCGCGGAACGGCGGCAAAAGCCGGATCCGCGCCCTGCCTATGGCAGCCTCGACGGGACCTTTGGCCCTTGCTGGGTTCACGCGGTCGATGGATGTTGGCAGGGGTGACAACCCGGGCGCGAAACGTCGACCCGCGTTCCAGGAAGTCGGTCAACAACGACCGACGGGTATCCCCGCTCGCCCGGAGTCGTCGCCTCCGATAGTCGCTGCGCGTGCACAACGAGGTGCCCGATGACTTCACCTGTCCTGACCGCCGTCACGCGGACCACGCTGACCGGGGCTGCAGACTCCGTGGGCCGCTCAGCCTCAGTCTTCGCCGTCACGCCGGGACCGGGCAGCGTTGCCACGCCGACGAACGGGCGGCCCGGCGCCGCCGACACCATGGCGGGGATCGTCGAGGAGTTGGGTCCGCGGTTCGCCGGCCGGGTGCCCTGTGAGGTGATCGTGGCCTGCGTCGACCAGGCCATCCGGGACCTGCACGAATCCATCTGCCGGGAGGCCCTGCCAGAGATGGCCATCCGGCTCGCCGCCGTGCGGCTCGATCACCGCATCCAGCAGGAGGCGGACCGCGCGGTCCTCGGCCCGGATCCCGTTCAGCAGGCAGCCGCACCGCTCCCGCCGCTGCGGTGATCAGCTCTTGCGTCCGCCGCGCTTCTCCCGCACCCGGACGTTCACCCGCACCGGGGAGCCGACGAACGCGAAGTCCTCACGCAGCCGCCGCTCGATGAACCGGCGGTAGCCCGCCTCGAGGAACCCGGTGGTGAACAGCACGAACGTGGGTGGCCGGTTGGCGGCCTGGGTGGCGAACAGCACCCGCGGTTGCTTGCCACCGCGAACCGGCGGCGGGGTGGCAGCGATCAGCTCACCGAGCCAGGAGTTCAATCGGCCGGTGGGGATCCGTCGGTCCCAGGAATCCAGCGCGGTTTCCAGCGCCGGCGCCAGCCGGTGCACGCCGCGACCGGTCCGGGCCGAGATGTTGATCCGCTCGGCCCAGGTCACCCGGACCAGATCATGCTGCAGCTCGCGCTCCACCTCGGCCCGGCGGTCCGCGTCGACCAGATCGGCCTTGTTCATCGCGATCACCAGCGCACGGCCGGAGTCGATCACCATCGAGATCACCCGCTGGTCCTGCTCGGACAACGGCTCGGACGAGTCGATCAGCACGATCGCGACTTCCGCTGCCTCCAGGGCGGTTTGGGTGCGGAGCGAGGCGTAGAACTCCATTCCCCGCGCCTGATTCACCCGCCGGCGCAACCCCGCCGTGTCGACGAACCGCCAGGTCTGATCGCCGAGCTGCACGAGCGAGTCGACCGGGTCGACGGTGGTGCCGGCCACCTCGTCGACGACCGAACGCGAGTCACCGGCCAGCTTGTTCAGCAGCGAGGACTTGCCCACGTTGGGCTTCCCCAGCAGCGCGACCCGGCGCGGGCCGCCCGACACTCCCACGAACTCCGAGGGCGCATCCGGCAGCGCATCGAGCACCGCGTCGAGCAGATCCCCCGAGCCGCGGCCGTGCAACGCCGACACCGGGTACGGCTCGCCGAGGCCAAGCGACCACAACGCGGCGGCATCGGCCATCGCCCGCTCGTCGTCGACCTTGTTCGCCGCCAGGATCACCGGGCGGCGCGAGCGGCGCAGCACACGGGCCATCGCCTCCTCGGTCGCGGTCGCGCCGACAGAGGCGTCCACCACCACCAGCACCGCGTCGGTGGTCAACATCGCGCGCTGCGCCTGCGCGGCCACCGCGCCCTGCAGCCCGTCGGCGTCCGGCTCCCAGCCGCCGGTGTCCACCACGGTGAACTTCCGTCCGCGCCACAGCGCCTCGTAGGACACCCGGTCCCGGGTCACCCCGGGGATGTCCTGCACCACCGCCTCGCGCCGGCCGATGATCCGGTTGACCAGGGTGGACTTGCCGACGTTGGGCCTGCCCACGACGGCCAGGGTTGGCACCGGGAGCGTCGGGCCGTCCTCGCCAGGCGACTCACCCTCCTCCTCCCAGCCGGTGAGTTCGCTGTCCTCGGACCAGGTTCCGTCTCCCGGCGCGGCATCCACGTCCAGGCTGAGGCGGAGAATTTCTTCTTCCCTGTCGATCTCGCTCATCGTGCTGCCTTCACTGATGCGCCGGAGGCGATGTCGCTGTCGAGGGTGACGACCAGCGCCGCAAGCTGCTCACGGATCTTCTCGGTGGCGGCGCTGACCGCGGTCTTGCCGCCACCATGCGGGACCTCGAACGGATCCCCGACGAGCATGTGCACCTCTGGCTTGAAACGCCGCCGCTTCCGCCCTTGCGGACGCGCCGTGCCGCGCAACGCGATCGGGACGACGGTGGCGCCCGCCCTCGCCGCCAGCCAGCCGGCGCCGGCGAACACAGAGGTCACGTTGCCGGCGCCGCGGGTGCCCTCGGGAAAGATGCCGATCGCGCCGCCGGACTTCAGCTGGGCCAGGGCCTTGAGCAACGGCTCACGGTCGGGCACGCTGCGCACCAGCGCGTACTGCCCGACGTTGGTCAGCAACCACCCCAGCGGACCCTTCACCGCCTCTGCCTTGACCAGGAAAGACACCCGCCGGGGCAACATCCCGAACAGCACGGCGCCGTCCATGAAGTTCTGATGATTGGCGACGACCACCAGCGGACCGGAGGCGGGCACCCGCTCCATCCCACAGACCCGCATCCGGTACATGAAGAAACACAGGGTGATGCCGATACGCCGGCCACGGTCCATGCCCTTGGGCCCGGTGTGCTCGGGCGGCGGATCGTCCGAGCCGCCGAGGTTGAACCACCTCACCGGATGCCCCGCTCCGCTGCGAGACCCAGCACGCGCTCCACGGTTTCCTGCACGGCCAACTCGGAGGAGTCGATGAGAACAGCGTCCTTCGCGGCTTGCAGCGGGGCGTGCTGCCGGGTCGAGTCGTGCGAGTCCCGGCGGTGCAGATCGAGCGCGACGGCCGCCAGATCGGCTGCGACGGAACCACTGTCGTCGATGCTGTCGGCGCTGCCGTCAGTGTTGCCTCCGCCAACGCTCACGGTTTCGCGGCTTTCGCCGGTGCCGCCGGCCGGAACGCCGGCCCTGACGGAGTTCTGCCGGTGCCGGCGGCGCGCGCGTTCGGCGGCGTCGGCGGTCAGGTAGATCTTCAGCGGCGCATCGGGAGTGACGACGGTGCCGATGTCCCGGCCCTCGACGACCATCCGCCCGGAGTGGGCCAGCTCACGTTGCCGGCCGAGCAGCCAGGCCCGCACCGCCGGATTGGCCGACACCGGCGTCACCGCGAGAGTGACGTCCTGGCCGCGGATCTCGTCAGACACGTCCCTGCCGGCCAGCACATGACGCTGCCCGGCCGGATCGGTCGGTGTGTCGAATGTCAAGCGGGGCAACAACTCCGCGACGCCAGCCGGGTCGGTGGGATCGATCCCGGCGTCCAGCACGGCGAGCGACACGATGCGGTACATGGCACCTGTGTCCAGGTACCCGGCGCCCAGCGCGAAGGCGACCCGGCGCGCGATCGTCGACTTGCCCGTGCCGGCCGGACCGTCGATGGCGATGACGAAAGCCGGTGCGGTGCCCAGCGTCCCGTCATGCGCCGGTGCGGTCACAGCCCGACCGCCTTGTACAGCTGAGCGATCTCCACCGGGTTCAGCTTGCGCAGTGTGCCGGGCCGCTGGTGGCCCAGCTGCACGTCGCCGATCTGGGTGCGGACCAGCCGCGACACCGGGTGGTCGACGGCGGCCAGCAGCCGGCGGACGATGTGGTTGCGGCCCTCGTGCAGTACGACCTCGACCACCGCACGCCCGTTGTGCACGTCGACGACCTCGAACGAGTCGACCTTCGCCGGGCCGTCCTCCAGCTCGATCCCGGCGCGCAACCGCCGGCCGAGATCACGCGGGACGGGCCCGGGGATCTCGGCCATGTACGTCTTGGGCACCCCATAGGACGGGTGGGTGAGCCGGTGCGCCAGGTCGCCGTCGTTGGTCAGCAGCAGCAGGCCCTCGGAATCCATGTCCAGCCGGCCGATGTGGAACAGCCGCTCCTTGCGGTCGACCAGCAGCTCACCGATGTGCGGGCGGCCCAGATCGTCGGACATGGTGGAGAGCATCCCCGGCATCTTGTTCAGCGCCAGGTAGACCTGGTCCTCGCGCAGCACCACCCGGTTGCCGTCGATGTGCACCACCGCCGCATCCGGGTCGATGCGCAGGCCCATCTCGCGGACCACGATGCCGTCGACCTTCACCCGCCCGGAGCGGATCAGCTCCTCTGCCTTGCGGCGGGAGGCGACACCGGCGGCCGACAACACCTTCTGCAGCCGAACGCCTTCGGTGGACGTAGCCGCCGAAGCTGATGCTGGCGTAAATTCCGCCTGATTCCCTTTACCCTGCTGCGCATTTCGGTCCCCGCGTGTCGGTCCGACGTCAGACATCGTCCACCGCATCGACATCCGGCAACAGCGGGCCGAGCGAAGGCAGCTCACCCAGATCGGACAGGCCGAGGCGTTCGGTGAACAGCTCGGTGGTGCTGTAGAGCAGTCCCCCGGTGTCCGAGTCGGTGCCCGCCTCCTCGATCAACCCACGGGCGGTCAACGTACGGATCACGCCGTCGACGTTCACCCCGCGAACCGCGGAGATCCGCGCCCGGGTGACGGGCTGGCGGTAGGCGATGACGGCCAGGGTTTCCAGCGCCGCCTTGGACAGCCGGCCCTGCGCACCGTCCAGCACGAAGCGCTCGACCACGGGAGCGAATCGGTCCCGGGTGTACAGCCGCCAGCCACCGCCGATCTCGCGCAGCTCGATGCCCGACCCCGCCGCGGTGTACCGCGCTGCCAGCGCCGTCAACTCGTCGCGCACCCGCAGCGGGCCGTGGCCGACCGCGGCGGCCAACGCCGTTTCCGTCACCGGCGCGTCGACCACCAGTAGCACCGCCTCCAGCGCGCCGACCAGGTCGTGATCCGGGACCATGTCGGGGTCGGCGAACAGCGCACCGGTGCCGTCCGGCCCCACTGCATCGGCGTTCGGGACCCCGACCGTATCCACAGCGGGATCGGGTTCCGCGGCCTGCGACTCCGGTTCACCCGACCGGTCGTCGGTCAGCGTGACCTGCTCGCCACTCACTCGTACTCCTCGTCCATCACTGCGTCAGCTCGTTGGTCCGGGTCGTGCGCGGCCTCCGGCGGCGGTCCGGTCCACCGCACCGTCAGCAGGCCAAGCGCCTCCGGTTGGTCGAACGCCACCAGCGCTTCCCGGTACAGGTTGAGCAATCCCAGGAACCGGGCCACAACCTCCAAGGTGACAGCGCAGCCGGCGACGAGTTCACCGAACGTCGCGATCCCTCGGTCGGCGAGCATCGATCGCACCGCGGCCTGATGGTCGGCCACCGAGACCCGCGAGGCATGGATGTGGTCCAGGTTGACGGTGGGCGGCGGCGGCTTCGGCCGGAAGGCACCGGCGGCCAGCGCGGCGAACTCCCGCGGCGTCAGCCCGAGTTGCACCTCCGGGAGCAGGCCGAGGTAGCGCTGTTCGAGGGTGACCGCCCGCGGATACCGGCGCAGCGCACCGGCTTCCAGCTCGGCGAACAGGGCCGCGACCTGCTGGTAGGCCCGGTAGGCCAGCAGCCGGGCGAACAGCAGGTCGCGGATGCCGAAGGCGTCGTCGTCGAGGTCGTCGACCGCGCTCTCGTCCGGCAGCAGCCGGGCCGCCTTGAGGTCCAGCAAGGTTGCCGCGACCACGATGAACTCGGTGACCTGGTCCAGGTCCCAGTCGCTGCCCATCGCCCGGATGTGCGCGACGAAATCGTCGGTCACCTGGTGCAGCGCCACCTCGGTGACGTCCATCCGGTGCTGGCTGATCAGCTGCAGCAGCAGGTCGAACGGGCCGTCGAAGTTGGACAGCCGGACGTGGAACGGCCGGCGACCGGAATCCACGGAATCCGCGGCCTGCTGGAAGCCAACAGCCTCGCCGGACTGGCCGGCGGCAGCCGGCCAGTCCGCACCATTCGCCTCGGCAGCATTCACTTCGGCGGCATTCACTTCGGCGGGGGACCGATCCGGGGCTAGAGCAACGCCGTCGACCCGGGCCGGCCCGGTCGAGGCAGGACCCGCGGGAGCGATGGTCATCGTGCGATCACTTCGCGGGCCAGCGCCCGGTAGGCCTCCGCGGCCGACGACGCCGGCGCGTACGTGGTGATCGGCTCCCCGGCCACCGTGGTCTCCGGGAACTTGACCGTGCGGGCGATGATCGTGTCGTACACCAGGTCACCGAACCGCTGGTGCAGCATCGCGACCACCTCGCGGGCGTGCACGGTCCGGCCGTCGTACATGGTGACCAGCACGCCCTGCACCGACAGGTCCGGGTTGATCCGCTCCCGCACCTTGGAGATGGTGTCGACGAGCAGCGCGACGCCGCGCAGCGAGAAGAACTCGGCGGCCAGCGGGATGATCACGCCCTGCGCACAGGCCAGCGCATTGACGGTGAGCAGGCCGAGCGAGGGCTGGCAGTCGATCAGCACGTAGTCGTACGCGTGCAGCAGCGGCCGCAGCGCGCGGGCCAGGGTGTGCTCGCGGCCCACCTCGTTGATCAGCTGCACCTCGGCGGCGGACAGGTCGATGTTGGCCGGGATCAGGTCGACCCCCTCGATCCCGGTCGGCACCAGCACGTCCGTCATGGCCGTGGACGGGCCCAGCATCAGGTTGTAGATGGTGTGGTCGAGGCGGTCCGCGGCGATGCCAAGGCCCGCGGACAGCGCACCCTGCGGATCCAGGTCGACCATGAGCACGCGGCGGCCGTACTCGGCCAGCGACGCGCCGAGGTTGATCGTGGACGTGGTCTTCCCGACCCCGCCCTTCTGGTTGCACATGGCCAGCACCGTGGCCGGTCCGTGCGAGGTCAACGGCGCCGGAACCGGGTCGCGACCGCGCAGCGCACGCAGCGCCGGTGACGAGGACGCCGCGACCGACGGGTCGGTGCCGGGCCCGGTGGAGGTGGGTCCGGTGTCTGTGCGTGCGGTGTCTGTGCGTGCGGTGTCTATGGGCGGGGTGTCTGTGGGCGCGGGTTCTGTGGGTCCAGTGTCTGTCGGTGGGGTGGAGACGGGTGCGGTGTCGGTGGGTGCAGCAGGCTCGACGTCACCGGGCTCGGGACCAGGAAATTCCGCATGGGCGGGCGCACCAGCTGAGTACTCGAACGGCGGGCCGGGATCCCGGTCAGGGAAGCCATCGTCCGAGGGGGGTGCACCGGCCGCGGCGTGCCACGCTGCGTCGTCCGGTTCGCTCATCGGCTCAGAAACTCCCGCCTGTTTGACACATCGTCATCCCGACGACCGCGCCAGCCTATGCGGCGGACGGTCGGTCGAACAACGCGACCCGCCCACCAGCGACAATGTCACACCGGGCGGTGTCCGGTGGGTCGGCCACGCGCACAACCGGTTGCCGACGGTGACGGCCCTTCGGCGCGCGCTCGACGAGAAGCTCGTCCGCGGACTGTTCGGTGCCGGGAGAGACCAGCCCGGTCACTCACGCGATCGCCATCAGCTGCGCGTGCCGGGATCTCCTCGTTCGTCGCCGGTCCCGACCTCGGCAGTCACCTCACGGTGTCCCGCTGGGTCAGCGGCCGCAGCCGTCCCGCCCGGGCCGATCCGGGGCGAGACCATGCCGCCCGTTGCATCAGATGAATGCCCGCTGAACACCGGCCCGGCGTTCAGCGTGAATTCAGGACACCCAATCCACCCTTGGTAGGACGGGGACCGATGACGGTGGGGCAGGTGTCGGAGGCTCTGGAGCATATCGGCGACGCCGACGCGAAAAGGGCTGCTCCATCGGGGTTGTGGATGCCACGCACCGCTCCACGGATCCGCTGAGGCCCACCGTCATCCATTGACCACACGCGAAGGAGTGCAGATGATCGAAGCCGGCAATCTCACCAAGAAATACGGCGACAAAACCGCCGTGAGCGACCTGAGTTTCACCGTGCGACCGGGAATCGTCACCGGATTTCTGGGACCGAACGGCGCCGGGAAATCCACCACGATGCGCATGATCATCGGCCTGGACGCGCCGACCTCCGGGCGGATCACCGTGAACGGCCGCCCGTACGCGGAGCATCGGGCACCGCTCCGCGAGGTGGGGGCCCTGCTGGAGGCTCGCGCCGTGCACACCGGGCGCTCCGCGGAGAACCACTTGCGAGCGATCGCCGCCACCACCGGAATCGGCCGCCGGCGCGTTCGGGAGGTGATCGATCAGGTCGGTCTCACGGACGTCGCCGGGAAGCGGGCCGGCGCTTTCTCGCTCGGCATGGGCCAGCGACTCGGCATCGCCAGCGCGCTGTTGGCTGATCCGGCGACCATCCTGCTCGACGAGCCCGTCAACGGATTGGACCCGGAAGGTGTGCTGTGGATCCGCACGCTGCTGAAGAGCCTGGCCGCCGAAGGGAGGACGGTGTTCGTCTCCTCGCACCTGATGAGCGAGATGGCTCTCACCGCCGACCATCTCATCATCGTCGGCCGCGGCCGGCTGATCCGCGACAGCTCCGTCACCGACTTCATCGCGGAGGCCTCCAGCCAGTCGGTGCGGGTGCGGACACCCGAAGCGACGCGGCTGGCGGACCTGCTGGTCGGCCACGGTGTGGCGGTCAGCAGCCCTGAACCGGGAGAGCTGACCGTCACCGGGCTGACCAGCGAGCAGATCGGCTCCGCCGCGGCGCAGGCCGGGCTGCCGATCTACGAACTGGCCCCCGTGCAGGCCTCGCTGGAGCAGGCATTCATGGAGCTCACCAAGGACGCCGTCGAATACCGCTCGACCGCAGACCGACCCAACGCTGAACACCACAGCGCCGACCACCCCAGGGCCGACCACCCCAGGGCCGACCACCCCAGCGCCGACCACCCCAGCGCCGACCACCAGACCGTGCTGCGGCACCGCGTCGCCGACCACAAGGAGATCGCAGCATGACCACCACCATCGGCGGAACCTCCGCGCACCGCCATCTCTATGTGGCGAACGGCGTCAGCCTCCGCCGCGTCGTCGAGTCGGAGTGGATCAAGTTCCGCACCCTGCGCTCCAGTTGGGTCACCCTCGGCGCGGCCGTGCTGGTGATGATCGGCCTTGGCATGGTGATCGGTTACTACACCGGCAAGGATTTCGCCGGAGTCGCACCCGAAGACGCCGCGCCGTCGGCACCGTTGCAGGGCAGCATCGGCGCACAGTTGCTGATCGGCATACTCGGCGTGCTCTTCGTTTCCGGCGAGTACGCCACCGGGATGATCCGGTCCAGCCTGGCCGCGGTACCCAGGCGGGTGCCGGTGTTGGCCGCGAAGGCGGCGGTGTTCGGCGGAATCACGCTGTTGGCGATGGTGGCCAGCTCGTTCGGGGCGTTCCTGGCCGCGCAGGCATTCCTGGGTTACTACGGTCACGCAACCTCGCTCACCGACCCCGGGGTGCTGCGGGTGGTGATCGGAACCGGCGTCTACCTGACCCTGATCGGGCTGCTCGGCGCCGCACTTGGCTGGCTGCTGCGCAGCACCCCAGGCGGGATCACCGCGTTCGCCGGGTTGATCCTGGTGCTCCCCGGACTGCTGCAGGTGCTGCCGGGCACCTGGGGTCAGGCCGTCGCCCACTATCTGCCGGAGCAGGCGGGCGAGTCCTTCACCACGAGCATCCGGGACGAGGGCTCCCTCGAGCCGTGGACCGGATTCGGCGTGCTGGTGCTGTGGGTGGTCGTCGCGATGGGCGCCGCAGTGCTGGTGCTGCGGCGTCGTGACGCGTAACCGGCACTGCACGTTTGAGTGAGAAGCATTTCGGTGGGAAGGAAGCTCCGGTCAGCCGTTCGCGCCGCACCGTGCCGGCGCGAACGGCAGAACCGCGAGCACCCGACCGCCACTCACGATGGTGTGGCTTCCGTCACGATGGCCCTGGCCGGGTAGACGGCAACCTCCGTCGCCTTGACCGCATAGTGCACCCGCTTGCCCGGGACCAGATCGAGGTCGGCGGCCGCGGCCGCGGTGATGTCGGCGACCAGACCCGTTGACCCACCGGCGCTCTCGATCGCATGCACCCGGATCAAGTCGCCGCGGGGTTCGAGTTCGGTGATGGTGACCGGCAGGTGGTTCCGCGGGCTGCCGCCGGGTTCGGTCAGGTGCACGGCGACCGCGCTGGGGCTGAACACCGCCACCGCGGGCTCCCCCGCGACGCACGCCGGGTCCAGGATGCCCTGGATCCGCAGCCCTTGCGGAGTGGTCAGGCCGTGGTCTCCTGCTGTTCCGGCGACCAGGTCGATCCCGGCGATGCGGGCGGCGAACGCCGACCTGGGCTCCGTCAGCACCGTCCGGGCGGGACCGTCCTCGACCACCCGCCCGCGCTCGAGCACGATCACCCGGTCCGCCAGGGTGAGCGCGTCCAGCAGGTCGTGAGTGACCAGCAGCGCCGTCCGGCCGGCCCGCCGCAGCACCCTGCGCAGCACCTGACGCAGCGCGGGTGCTACCGCGACATCCAGCGCTGCCATCGGCTCGTCCAGCAGCAGCAGAGCGGGATCGGCGGCCAGCGCGCGGGCGATGGCCACCCGCTGCGCCTGACCGCCGGACAACTGATCCGGCCGCCGGTCGGCGAACCCGGACGCGTCCACGGCTTCGAGCCACCGTGCCGCGATCTCCTTTGCCTCGGTCCGGGAACAGCCCTTGCTCCGGGGACCGAATGCCACGTTCGCGGCCGTGGTCAGGTGCGGGAAGAGCAGCGCCTGCTGCGCGAGCAGCGCGACACCCCTGCGGTGCGGCGGCGTCCAGACGCGCCGGGCGGTGTCCAGAAGCACCTCCCCGTCAACACAGATCCGACCGGTGTCGGGTCTGAGCAATCCGGCGATCAGCGACAGCAGGGTGGACTTGCCGGCGCCGTTGGCGCCCAGCACGGCCACCACGTCACCGGGATCGACCTGCAGTTCCAGGTCGAGATCGCGCTGAGCCAGGGTGACCCGCAGCTGCAGCGCGCCCGCCCCGGCCGCCATCGGCTCGGGCCCGCACACCGACGCCGCCACCCTCACAGCGACCCGTCGCTGGTTCGGCCACGGGTGGCCAGCACGATCAACACCGCGACCACGACCAGCAGCAGGGACAGCGCCACCGCCGCATCCGGGTCGGTCTCCCGCTGCAGGTAGATCTCCAGCGGCAGGGTGCGGGTCACCCCCTGCAGGCTGCCGGCGAAGGTCAGCGTCGCGCCGAACTCGCCGAGCGCCCGGGCGAAGGCCAGCACGGCCCCGGAGATCAACCCCGGCAGCACCAAGGGAACAGTCACTCGTCGCAGCACGGTGGTCGGGTTCGCGCCGAGCGTGGCGGCCACCGACTCGTAGCGCCGGCCCGCGGTGCGCAGCGCGCCCTCCAGGCTCAACACCAGGAACGGCAGCGCCACGAACGTCTGCGCGATCACCACCGCGGTGGTGGTGAACGCGATTCGCAGCCCGAGGAACTCCAGGGTTCCACCGAGCAGGCCCTGCCGGCCGAAGGTGTAGATCAGCGCGATTCCCCCCACCACCGGCGGCAGGACCAGCGGCAGCAGCACCAGCGAACGAGCCAGCCGGAGCCCAGGAAAGGTCGATCGAGCGAGCACCAGAGCCATCGGGGTTCCGAGCACCACGCACAGCACGGTGCTTGCGGTGGAGGTCTTCAGGCTCAGCCACAACGCGGCGACCGACGACTCGGAGGTGATCAGTGCCCAGAACTGCGACCACTGGACCCGCAGCAGCATCGCGGCCAGCGGCAGCAGGATGAACGCTCCGCCCAGCACCGCGGGCACGAACACCCACCGGGGCAATCCGGAATCGGTCCTTGCCCGCCCCCGACCTCGACGGGCAGGAACCGATTCCGGGGAGTTGATCACGCGGTGGTCACTTCGCGGCGGTCAGTTCAGTCGTCACGTCGCGGGCTGGAACCCGGCCGCGGCCAGCAGCTGCTGGCCCTCCGGCCCCGTCACCAGCTCCACGAACGTCATCGCCAACGAGGGTTCGGTGGCCGCGGTCAGGGTCGCGATCGGGTAGGTGTTCACCACGGTCGTCGACTCCGGGAAGCTGACAGTGGTGACCTTGTCACCCGCGCCGGAGGCGTCGGTGACATACACCAGGCCCGCGTCGGCCTGCCCGCTGGTGATCTTGCCCAGTACGTCGGTCACGGAGTTCTCCTCGCTGACCGGGGTGAGCGTGACACCGGTGTTCGTCTCGACCTTCTGCGCCGCCGCCCCGCACGGCACCTGCGGAGCGCACACCACCACGGCGACACCGGGCTTCGCGAGGTCGGCGAAAGAGGTGATCCCGGCCGGGTTTCCGGGCGGTGTGACGATCGTCAGGGTGTTCGTCGCGAAGTTGAGTGGCGTGCCCGACACGAGGCCGGCGTCGGTCGCCTTGGTCATGTTGGCGGTGTCGGCGGAGGCGAACACATCGGCGGGCGCGCCCGCGATGAGTTGCGCGACCAGATCGGACGACCCCGCAAAGTTGAAGGTGACAGTCGACCCGGGGTTCTCCTGCTGGAAGATCGTTCCGATCTGGGTGAAGGTGGCCTTGAGCGATGCCGCAGCGAACACGGTCAGTGGTGCGGAACCACTGGGCGGTGCTGACGCTGCCGCACTGGATCCCCCGGCGCTGGACCCGCCGGCGCTGGACGAGGCGGAACTCGAAGCCTTGCCACTTGAGGACACGGCGGAGCTCGCGGCGGCCGACGCGCTGCTGGAGGACGCCGAACTGCTCCCGCTGGAAGTGCAGCCCACCGCAGTCGCCGCCACGCAGGCCGCCGTGACGGCGACGAGCACCTTCCGGACATGACGACTCACGAGGTTCCTCCGGGAGTTTCGATGATCACCGTGGTCGCCTTGACCACCGCCACGGCCATCCGGCCGGGTTCGAGCTGCAACTCCCGCGCGGCCTCACTGCTCATCAGGGAGACCACGGTGTGCGGCCCGCACTGGAGTTCGACCTGGGCCATCACCCCGTCCGCGATCACCTTCGTGACCAGGCCGACGAACCGGTTCCGTGCCGACCGGCCCACCCCGGACGGATCGGCGGCGGGAGCGGCCGCATGCTCCCTGGAGAAGGCCGCGAGCGCGACGCCGTCGATGACCTTCCGGCCGGCCTCGTCCTTGCCGGCGGGAAGCGCTCCCGAGTCGATCCACCGGCGGACGGTGTCGTCACTGACAGCCAGCAGCTCGGCGGCTTCTCGAATCCGGAACTGCGGCATGAACGGCACTGTAGATCCGCATTCGCGGACTCAGCAAGTCATCCGCTCTGCAGATGCGCCGACGACGAAGGCGCAGTCGAAGGGCACGGGCCTGGCCTGGACGCTGGCGAGCGCCCGCCAGTCGGCGAGACCGTCAGGGGGCGTCGACGGTCTCGTGAACCTCGGGCCGGCCGGCGACGGGCGCCGTGGGCCCGCGGCGCAGCGCACTCGCCGCTATCACGGCGGCCAGCGCCGCGATCACCGCGAGGAGCAGCGCGACCCACAGGCTGGGGTCGTCGAGCGAGACCAGGATGAGCACCAGCACGACCGCGACCACCCCTGCGCCGATCTGGATACCCAGCCGCCAGCGGGAGTCCTCGACCCGACCGGTCAGGCTGCGCAGCCAGGCCCGCAGCGCGGTCGCAGACTTCCACGGGCTGAAGATCCAGGCGACCGCAGCGATCACGATGGACGCGATCAGGATGGCCCTGACGCTCGCGCGCAGGTTCACCGTCAGCTGGGCGGCAAGTGCCTTGGTGACCTCCGGCTGGGACGGGGCCGCGCTGACCACGTAGGAGCGACCGATCGACAACCCGATGGCCAGCACCACCATCGACACGGCCAACCAGACTGCCACCCGGAAGAGCCCCTTGATCCGGCTCGGAGCGATGACGATCGATGCGACCAGGAAGATGATGGCCAACCACGGCAGCAGGGTGCCCAGCGTGTTCAACAGGTCGTAGTACCCCTGGATCTTTTTGACGTCGGCGTTGTTCGCGATGTCGAACTGCACCGGGACGTCGGGGATCTGCGAGGCCCAGGCCACACCGTTGGCCGCGAGTTTGCCCTTGATGGTGCCGATCAACGAGCCCAGCTTCACGCTGACGGCGGAGACCTGCTCCGTGCTCTCGCCGGTCATCACCCCGACAAATGCCTTGTGCGCCTCGGCATTCGCCTTCTGCCAGGCCGTGGCGAACTCTTCGCTGGTGAGCACCTTGTGGACCACGTTGGTGATGACCTCGGTGATCTGCGCCCGCAGCAGGGGGGCGAAACCCTCCGCCAGCGAAGCCAGCTTCGGCGGCAGGCCCAAGTTGGTGAGCTCGTCACCGAGCTTGTCGGCGAGATGGAGGTTGGTGATCGCGTCGTCGATACCCGCGACGGCCCTGTTCTGCGCCGCCTCGATCACCACCGGGTTGGTGGCGAGAGGCCCGACGGCCTCGAGGTAGGCCGTCTCGCTGGTCACCAGGTTCTTGGCCCACGCGGCCGTGAGACCCAGTGGCGCCAGCACACAGCCCAAGATCAACAGCACGATCGAGGTGATGCGCCAGACGCGCGCCTGGGGACCGTGCTCGAGCGCCCGGCGGAACCCGGATGCCGCGCCCTTGTCCGGGGCGGTCGGCTCCCGGGTGAGCTCCGCCGTTGCCGCCGTTGGATTCGACACCGGCGCGGTCGGCAGGTCGGGGGCGTCCACCGCGGGCTGGACCGGTGGAAGCGGTTCGGTCGGCGGGGTCCCGCTGGGCGTGTCCGACATGTCCCGCACCTCCGGAATGGTTCTGCTGGTACTGCTGTGACCTATGTTTCCGGCCCGCCACGCGCCGGCGCTTCACCCGTCAAGGATGATGTCACCGAATCCCTGCCGTTGAGAGGGTTTGGTGACGGTTCGTGACCGTGTTGTCGGCCACCTCCGACCGCCGATCGCAGCGACACCCATCGAAGGGTCCAGTGCTGCCGTCGGCTCCAGTCGACGGCAGCGCTCGCAGACGTAGCCCAGCGGAGAACGGACACCGACCATGACCGACGCATCCGGCGCGCCCACCGGCGCAGCCGCCGAACCACCCGACACCGGCGCCACCGCACCGGACCCGGGTCAGCCGGCCACCGACACCACCGAGGCCGCGACCTGGGTGGTGACGGAATCGGCCGGCGACGACGCGCCGCTGCGACCACCAGCCGCTATCGGCTACGGCCTGCCTCGCGGGTTGATCATCGTCCTCGGCCTGGCGGCGGGGGTGATCGTCGCCGCCGGCATGCACGCCGTGCCGAACATCCTCGGTCCGGTATTCCTGGCGCTCGTCCTCGTCATCACCGTTGACCCGTTGCGCAGCATGATGATTCGCCGCGGCGCCCCCCGCTGGCTGGCCACGCTGGTGCTGGTCCTCGGGATGTACGCGATCATCATCGGCCTGATGGTCGCCGGCATCATCGGCGTGGCCCGGTTGGCCAGCCTGCTGCCGCAGTACGCCGACGAGCTCCAGAACGAACTTGCGGGGCTGAAGACCTGGCTGCAGGGCTTCGGCATCACCCAGGCCGACGTGCAGCAGATGCTCAGCAGCGTCGACAAGAGCACGATCGTGTCCTACGCGGCCAGCCTGCTTTCCAGCCTGGCCGGCGTGTTCACCTCGCTGTTCTTCATCATCACGCTGCTGATCTTCCTGGCGGTCGACGGCTCGGTGTTCGGCGACCGGATGGTCAGCAGGCGGCCCGGCCGCGAGCCCGTGCTGACCGCGCTCGGCACCTTCGCCGCCGGCACCCGGAAATACTTCGCGGTGGCCACCATCTTCGGCGGCATCGTCGCCATCCTGGACGGCGCGGCGCTGCTCATCCTCGGCATCCCCGCGGCGGGGCTCTGGGCGTTGCTGGCCTTCGTCACCAACTACATCCCGAACATCGGGTTCATCATCGGGTTGGTCCCGCCCGCGCTGCTCGGGCTGCTCGTCGGCGGACCCAGCCTGGCGATCACCGTCATCGTGGTCTACTGCGTGCTGAACTTCGTCATCCAGTCGGTCCTGCAACCCAAGTTCGTCGGTGACGCGGTCGGCCTGACCACCACGATGAGCTTTCTGTCACTGATCATCTGGGCGTACATCCTCGGTCCGCTCGGCGCGATCCTGGCGATCCCGGCCAGTTTGCTGTTCAAGGCGCTGCTCATCGACGTCGATCCCGACGCCAAGTGGCTGCAGTTGTTCTTCGGTGACGAACCGATGTTCAAGGTCAAGGACCCCGACCGGCCGAAACGGAAACTGATCGGCCGCAAGGGGTCCAAAGGCGCCTCACGCTCGCCTTCACCACCGCCGGACCCGGTCGCGCCGGCCACCTGACAGCGCCCGCCCGGGGGTGGGTGCGCCTAGCATCCGGTCATGACGGACAATTCGGCGCCAGGCTCGGGTTCCGGCCTGGCCGGCAGCAGGACGCAGCAGCTCCGGACCACCGCCGCCCGCCATGCGGAGCGGTGGCAGCGCACAGCCATCGGCGATGTGTGGTCCCGGCTGCTCGAGGTGGAGTTCGTCGACCGGTCGATCGCGTTGGCCCCCAAGGCGTTCGTATCGTTCTTTCCGTTCCTGATCGTGGTGACGGCGCTGACGCCGGACAGCGTCCGCGACGAGGTGTTGATCGACGTCAGCGGCAGATTCGGCATCAGCGGCAACGCGTACGGCACCCTGCAGCAGGCGTTCACCTCGGCCGACGAGACCAGGGCCGCCACCGGCGTCATCGGCGCGCTGGTCGCCGTCGCGTTCGCGATCTCCTTCACCACGGCACTGCAGCGGGTGTACCTGCGCGCCTGGCGCCGCCCGGCCGGTGGCGGTGCGCGGAACAGGGGTCGCGGCGCCGTCTGGATGGGCGGAATCGTCGCGCTGATGCTGGTGCTGACCCTCGCGCGCGACGTGCTCCGGATCCCCACCGAACCGGCCGCGCTATGGGCGATCGGCCTGGTGACGGCAACCGGGGTCTGGTGGTGGACCGCCCACCTGATGCTCAGGGGCGACGTCCGCTGGCGGGCACTGATACCGACTGCGCTCGTCACCGGCATCGGGTCCTGGCTGTACACCCTGGCCGCCTCGGCGTGGATGCCAGCCACCGTCACCAAGCAATTCGCCCAGTTCGGTGCGTTCGGGATCGCCCTGGCCCTGGTCACCTGGTTCACCGGGTTGGCGTTGCTGGTCACCGTCGCCGCGGTTCTCGGAAGGACGCTGGCGGAAGGGGACGGCACCCTGGGCAGCTGGCTGCGAACCGGACGGACGACGGCACTGGCGGCCGGCGCCGCCGCGCCACTGCCAGGTCCCGACCGGCCCGTGCGAATGTCCGACGCGTTCGGGCGAGGCTCCAGCGGGTCCGGCGTGCCGCTCGCACACGATCCGGACGACGGATGACGCCGAATGCCTCGCATCGCTACCAGCGACGACAGGCACGAAAGGTAGCATCAAATGGTGCCGGATTCGAGCACGGTGGAGACGACGGAAGGTGAACCCGTGCGCACCACGCTTGCCCTGGATGACACCCTGCTCGCGGAGGCGCAACGACTGACCGGGGTGCACGAGAAGTCCGCGCTCGTTCGCGAAGCTCTGATCGCGCTGATCCAACGGGAAAGCGCGCTGCGACTTTCCCGGCTCGGCGGCACCGATCCGTCCGCAACGGCACCGCCGCGCGACCGGAGGAAATCTGGGTGATCCTCGTCGACACGTCGATCTGGATCGACCATCTCCGTGCCGGCGATGCGACTCTGAGCGCTCTCCTCGAGCAGGGTGATGTGGTGGTTCACCCGTGGGTGACCGGCGAGCTCGCGCTCGGCACCCTGGCCGATCGCGACGAGATCCTCGACCTGCTGGGAAACCAGCCGCAGGCCGTGGTGGCCGACGATGACGAGATCCTTCACCTGATCGGGTCTCAGGCGTTGCACGGCTCGGGCATCGGGTACGTCGATGCCCAGCTGCTGGCCGCCACCCTGCTCACCCCGGGCGCGCGCCTGTGGACTCGGGACCAACGGCTGGCCCAGGTTTCGACTCGGCTCGGCATTCATGCGGACGTGCAGCAGAAGGAGTGACCGCCGGCCGCGGCACGCGCGGGTCCGGCGTGGCCTGAGCAGAGCCCGATCAGGCCGCGGCCAGCACCCCCTCGCGGAGCACCCGCATCTCCCGGGCGTACTGCTCGCGGCCGACCATCCGGAACAGCAGGCGGGCCGGGCCGGGCACCTTTCCGAGCAGGTTCTGCCGTTCCTGCGGCGTCGCATCCTCCAGCAGCGCACCCAGCAGCACCGCCATCCGGGTCACCGGGATCCAGCCCGCCGCCCGCAGGCCCAGCTGCAGCCACTCGGCCGGCGTGATGTGCTGGTCGGCCAACGGCAGCAGCGCCTGCTCGATCGCGTCGAGATGATCTGCGACCTCGGACGCGAGCTCCGTCACGATGTCGGCCAGCAGGTTGCCCAGCTCCGGGTCGGCGGCGTCGTCCCAGACCCGCAGCAGCCCATCAAGCTCGTCCAGCAGCGCGACGTGGGTGGTGTGCCACCGGAGGATCCGGGGTTCGACGGTCGGATCCATCGGTGCGCGGCGCCGCAGCTTGGGCATCAGCAGCTCGGCCTCTGCGGCGTGGTGGTGCCGCAGCGCCGTCGCCAGCTCGCGGCAGTGCGCGGAGACGACGACTGCCCGGGCGGCATCGCCCGGTTCGACCGACCGCATCATCGCCGGCAACAGGCCGAGCTCGCGGCGAAACACCTTGTGCACCAACACCATGTCGGTGCTCTGGCATCGCCGGGCCGCAGGCATCGGTCAACCTCCGGTCGGTTGCGGGGCAGCCGGGCGGACCGGCGAGGGAGGGGGCAACAGGAGATGCCCAGAGCAAATACCCAGAGCAAATACCCAGAGCAAATACCCAGTGGGCACCGCCGTCCTCAAGAGAGCGTGGTGCTGAGCCTGATACCGCCGATTCGCGCGGTCCTGTCCGCCGGGCTCAGCGGGCCCGCGGGTGAGCGGTGGCGTACACCTCACGCAGCGAGTCGACCGTGACCAGCGTGTAGATCTGCGTGGTGGTCACCGACGCGTGACCCAGCAGCGCCTGCACGCTGCGGACGTCGGCGCCACCCTCGAGCAGGTGGGTGGCGAACGAGTGTCGCAGCGTGTGCGGGGACACCGCGGGAGCGCCATCGCGGCCACCGATCCCGGCGCGTTCCGCGGTGTCGCGCAGCACCTGCCAAGCACCCTGCCGGGTGAGCCGGCCGCCGCGGCTGTTCAGGAACAGCGCGCCCGCCGGCCCGCGGGTTGCCCGGCCCGCCGCGAGCGCCGGCCGCCCCCGCACCAGGTAGGCCTGCGCCGCAGCCACCGCGTAGGAGCCGACCGGGACCAACCGTTCCTTGGAGCCCTTGCCGCGCAACCGCACCACCGACAACGCCGGCATGTCTGGGTTCTCGTCGATCTCGGCATCCCGGCCGGCCGGTCCCTGCGCCGAGGAGATGGTGGCGGGGCGGCCCCTGTCGCGGACGTCGACGTCGTCCACGTCCAGTCCGACGGCCTCACTGATCCGCGCTCCGGTGGCGTACAGCAGCTCCAGCAGCGCCCGGTCCCGCAGCCCACGCGGGTCGTCGCCCGACGCCGCCTCGAGTAACGCGGTTACGGTGCTGACCGGCAGGGCCTTGGGCAGCCGGCGAGCCGGGGTGGGTGGCCGGACGTCACGCGATGCGTCCGTCGTCACCGTCCCCTCCGCGAACAGGAACCGGTGCCAACCGCGGGCCGCGACCACCGCCCGCGCCGCCGAGGAAGCGGCCAGCGGCGGATGGTCCGGTGACCCGGTACGCAGCACCGCAAGAAACCCGGACACGTCCGTTGCAGTGATCTGGTGGGCCTCGGTCCGGCCGGCGCGAGCCAGGAACTGCAGGTAACGCTCCAGGTCACGGCGGTAGGAAAGCAGCGTGTTCCTGGCCGCGCCGCGCTCCACCGCAAGATGGTCGAGGTAGACCCGCAGCGCCGAGGTCAGCGCCGCGGACGGCGTGACGAGATCGCCCGCGGCGTCATCGGGTGTGTCGCCGCCCGGTCGAGTGACGCCTCCCGGGCCTGTCACCGATGACGCAGCCGTCACCGATCCTCTGCTCCCGCAAGGAAGGGCGCCCCCGGGATGTCGGCGCCGGTAGCGCTCGCCCACGGCAGGTCTCCGATGTGCGTGCGCTCGACCGGACCCTCGTGCAGGGTCCGCTCGGCCGCCAGGATCCCGGACACCGCCATGCCGTTGACGATGCGCCCGTCGAGCACCGCCTGCACCGCGGTCGACAGCGGGACCAGCACCACCCGGAGCTCGGCCTCCTCGTGATCACCGGGATGCGGCCGGCCGACCCGCGTCAGGTCCGTGGCGAGGAAGATCCGGACGATCTCCTCCGAGAAACCCGGCGACGGGGCGATGTCGACCAGCACCGACCAGTTCGCCGCGGCGTACCCGGTCTCCTCGACGAGTTCCCGGGCCGCGGTCTGCTGCGCGCCTTCGCCGTCCACGTCCATCAGCCCGGCGGGCAGTTCCCACAGCCGGCGGCCCAGCGGGTGCCGGTACTGCTCGATCAGGATCACTGTGGGTTCGGAGTTGGGATCGGGATCAGCATCGGCGCCGGCGCCGCCGGCCCAATCGAGGGCGACGATGGCCACCGCGTTGTCGTGCTCTACCACCTCCCGCTTGGCGGTCTTGCCGTCCGGCATCACCACGTCGTCGATCCGCACTGCGGTGACGGCGCCGTCGAACACCCGCTGGCTGGAGGTCACAGAGAACAGCGCCCGCGCCGTCGTCGCCGAGTCGCTCATCGCCTGCCGCCCGACGTACCCTCCGACATGCCACCCGAGAACCGTTGTGGCACAGCCCTCATCGCACGCCCACCGGATCGGCCACGGAGTCCAGCGGTGCCATCTCGTCCTCACCGATCGGCAGTCGCTCGGATTCCAGGTAATCCAGCGCCGCCCGGACGAACGCCGCGAACAGCGGATGCGGGCGGATCGGCCGCGACTTGAACTCCGGGTGCGCCTGGGTGGCGACCAGGAACGGGTGTTGGCTCCGGTCGAGTTCGACGAACTCGACCAGCGAGGAATCCGGCGATGTGCCGGACAGGTGCAAGCCGGCCTGTTCTAGCGCGTCCCGGTAGGCGTTGTTCACCTCGTACCGGTGCCGGTGCCGCTCGGAAACACTGGTGGTGCCGTAGATCTCGGCGACCAGCGAGCCCGGCACGAGCCGCGCCGGATAGGCGCCGAGTCGCATGGTGCCGCCCATGTCCTTGGCCCCCGCGACCACGTCGGTCTGGTCGGCCATGGTGGCGATCACGGGGTCCGCGGCGTTGGCGTCGAACTCCGCGGAGTTCGCGCCGCCCAACCCCGCCAGGTTGCGCGCTGCCTCGATGACGACGCACTGCAGGCCCAGGCACAGCCCGAGCACCGGGATGCGGTTGATCCTGGCGTAGTTGATCGCACCGATCTTTCCCTCGATGCCGCGTACCCCGAAGCCGCCGGGAATCAGCACACCCTGCACGTCACCCAGCGCTGCGGACGCACCGGCGTAGGTCTGGCAGTCGTCGGAGGCGACCCAGACGAGTTCGACCCGTGCATGGTGCGCGAACCCGCCGGCACGCAGCGCCTCCGTCACCGACAGGTAGGCGTCAGGCAGGTCGATGTACTTACCGACGATGGCGATCCGCACCGTTTCGGCGGGGTGGTGCACCCGGTCCAGCAGATCGCCCCACACCGTCCAGTCGACGTCGTGAAAGCTCAGGTTGAGCCGGCGCACCACGTAGGCGTCCAGGCCCTCCCGGTGCAGCACCCGGGGGATGTCATAGATGGACGGGGCGTCCGGCGTAGAGATCACCGCCTCGGCGTCGACGTCGCACATCATCGAGATCTTGCGCTTGAGCGGCTCTGGGATCTCCCGGTCGGACCGGCAGATCAACGCATCCGGCTGGATGCCGATGTTGCGTAGCGCGGCGACCGAATGCTGGGTCGGCTTGGTCTTGAGTTCCCCGGACGGCGCCAGGTAGGGCACCAGCGATACGTGCAGGAAGAAGACATGGTCCCGGCCGACCTCGTGGCGGACCTGCCTGGCCGCCTCCAGGAACGGCAGCGATTCGATGTCGCCGACCGTGCCGCCGATCTCGGTGATCACCACGTCCGGCGATTTCCCGTCAGGATCGAGGTCGGCCATCGCCCGGATCCGGTCCTTGATCTCGTTGGTGATGTGCGGGATGACCTGCACCGTGTCGCCGAGGTACTCGCCGCGGCGTTCCCTGGCGATCACCCGCGAGTAGACCTTGCCGGTGGTCACGTTGGCGTCCGCCGACAGGTTGCGATCCAGGAACCGTTCGTAGTGCCCGATGTCCAGGTCGGTTTCCGCGCCGTCCTCGGTGACGAAGACCTCGCCGTGCTGGAACGGGTTCATCGTGCCGGGGTCGACATTGATGTACGGGTCGAGTTTCTGCATGGTCACCCGCAATCCGCGGGAGGTGAGCAGCCTGCCGAGGCTCGATGCCGTCAGACCCTTACCCAGTGATGAGGCGACGCCGCCGCTGACGAAGATGTGCTTGGTGATCCGCGGCATTTGTACCAAGGCAACTCCCCGTGTCCGTTGTCGGACGTATCCGACAGTGGCCACCACCGGAATGTCCGGCAATGGTCCGTCGCCAACCTCGACGAACGGGTTCGGCGACCGCCTTTGACGGCGAGCGCCCCACGGGATTTCACCCTAACATCACGGCGCCCCGCCGCGGCGTCGCCGCAGGTCGACACCCCCGAACGAGAAACGGGTGACAGGCAGCGACGGCCACCGCAGACGCTCATCGAGTCGCCGGTTCCGGTCCTGTCGGTTGCCCCGACAGGACCGATCCTGGCGACTCGATTGCGGTGCGGAGCGGCGGATTCGGTGAAGAGAGTCAGCCGGTGGCGAGCATCGGCACCTGAGCCTGGGCGGTCGCGGCCAGACCGTACCGGCCGACCCCGCCGCCGTTCTGCTCGACGAGCCCGAGCACGGCAGCCAGCCGGCCCGAGGAGGTGTCCAGGTTGTCGACGGTCGTCACGGCTGCGCTGGCCGCGGTGTCTGCGCGGATCACACCGACGGCACCGGTTCCGCCCTCGGTGCCGGTCCGGCCGGCAACAAGAACACCGGTGGCCGATTTCTTCAGCTGCGAGGCGAGGTCGGCGATCGCCGCCGCCCGGTCTGCCTCGGAGCCGCCGGTCACCGCACCGCCGGTCAGGATGATCACGGAGCTCCCCGGCGCCGGGGTGCCGCTGACGGAGATGAAACCCCCGCTGGTCAGCGCGGCCAAGGCCGCCGCGGCTTGGTCGGGGTTGGGTGCACCGGAGCCGTCCGGCTTGACGACGATCACCGATCCGAGCAGACCACCCGCCACCGCACCAACTTGTGGCACCTCGGGCAACGTCGCGCCGGTGGGCAGTGACTTCGCGGCCAGCGACCGCAGTTCGTCGGCGCGCGCCGGGTCGGTGAAGTCCTTGGTCACCTGGATCTGCGCGGTGACGGTGGCGCCGGCCCGGTTCAGCAGGCTCAGCACCGCGTCGCGGTCTGCAGGGTCGGCGTCGGCCGTGGTGATCAGCACGACGTTGGTCTTGGGCAGCGTGCCGCGTACGGCCAACTGACCGATGGCCCCGGCGAACTTCTCGTCGCCGGTAACCCGGTTCGTCAGATCGGTGTTCGTCGAGCTGAGCTCCTGCTGCTGGCTGGTCAGGCTCTGATTGTCGCTTTGCAGCCCGGACAGCAACGGCGAGGAGATCTTGGTGGCACCCAGCACGATGCCCAGTGCCAGGGCCAGGAAGACGGCTGCCAGCGAGACGATGTGATAGCGCATCGAGATCATCCGAAGAGCCCCTTGACCCATTCCACGAGTTGGTTCCACCAGCCGCGGAGCAGGTCCGCGTAGATGCCGCCGACGTCCGAGACCACCAGTGCCGCGACCATGGCGGCGGCCGCTGCCACGATCAGCAGCATGACCACCCACCAGGAGATGCGGGAGCGGTAGAGCGTCGCGACGGCGGGCGCCTCGACGACCTTGTTCGCCACCCGCATCCGCACCAGGAAGGTGGAGGCCGTCGAGCCCCGGCCGCGGTCGAGCAGGTCGGTCAGCGTGGTCCTGATGCCGACAGTGACGATCAGCGAGGCGTCATGCGCATCGACCAGCAGCAGCGCGAGGTCCTCGGTCGTCCCGGTGGCGGGGAAGGTGACCGCGCCGACGGCGAGGTCCTGCAACCGTTCCAGACCGGGCGCGTGCCCGTCGGTGTGCGCGGGAATCACCACTTCGGCACCGCAGCGCAGTGTCTCGGAGTCGATCGATTCCGGATTGCCGATGATCAGGTCGGGGGTGTAGCCCGCCTCACGCAACGCGTCGGCGCCGCCATCCACGCCGACCAGCACGGGCCGGTAGTCGGAGATGTACTTCTTCAGCGACTTGAGCTGAGCCTTGTTGTCCGCGGAGGCGGACACCACCAGCACCTGCTTGCCCTCGAGGTCGGTGCTGATCTGCGGCACCCCGACGCCGTCCAGCAACAACGTCCGTTCCCGCTTCATGTAC
Source organism: Mycobacteriales bacterium (assembly GCA_038322925.1). GTDB lineage: Bacteria > Actinomycetota > Actinomycetes > Mycobacteriales > Nakamurellaceae > Nakamurella. Next base: position 2,492 of record JBBQGJ010000029.1, on the reverse strand, counting down.
TCGATGGCGTTGGCCGCGAAGGCCTCCAGCTGGGAGGACATCCCGGTCTTCGCCTCGATCATCAGGTCGGCGACGGACTCCGGGCTCTGCTCGGTGCCCTGCGCGACCGGTTCCTCGCCCAGATATACCGCGCCGCCGTCGATGCGGATCTTCGCGCCGTCCTTGACCTTGCCGAAGATCTTCTCGCCGACCCCGTCGACCAGGATGATGTCCGAGGCGACCAGGATCTCCGGGCCCAGGTTCGGGTACCGGCCGGAAATCGACGGTGATGCGTTGATCACCGCCGTCACACCCGCCTTGACCAGCGCATCCGCGGTGGCCCGGTCGATGTCGATGTGGTCGAAGATGACGATGTCCTTGTGACCGACCCGTCCCAGCAACGCGTCACTACGTCGCGACACACGTGCGACGCCTGTGACTCCCGGCAACGCGCGCGACTGGCGTGACAGAAGTTTCATTGCTCGATCGTGACAGTGAGCGGCAGGATACGGCGGTAGGCAACGGGCCGTGTCGCACCTTTCCGGTCCCGATCAGTGGCGTGATCAGGTCGGATGCACTTGTTGGATCGCTGGCGGACCCTGTGCCCACGGCTGCGGTTGCGACGGCGGGTGCGACTGTGGGAGCGCTGCGGTACCGACGACGGGCCCGGCTACCCCGCCTTGCGCCGCCTGCTGGGTGCCGTGACGGCCGCAGCAAGCAGGTCCCTGGCGTGCGCGCGGGCGCTGCTGCCGTTGGTCCCGCCCAGCATCCGGGCCAGCTCCACCTCCCGCGCGACACCGGCGACGACCCGCAGATCGGACCGCCCGACCGCGCCGAGCGACCCGGCGTCGACCACGACATGACGGTCGGCGAAGGCTGCCACCTGCGCGAGGTGGGTCACCACGATCACCTGATGATTGCGGGCCAGCAGTGCGAGCCGCCGGCCGATCTCGGTCGCCGCCCGGCCACCGACACCGGCATCCACCTCGTCGAACACCAGGGTGGCCACCGGGTCGGCATCGGTCAGCACCACCTCGAGGGCCAGCATCACCCGGGACAGTTCACCGCCGGAGGCACCCTTCGCGATCGGCAGCTCGGGAGCCCCGGAGTGTGCCGTCATGACGATCTCGACCTGATCGATCCCGTCGACACCAGCTGCCATGAAGCGTCCGTCGATCTCGACAGCATCGGCGTCCGTCGAGCCGGCCGGGCGCTGCGAGACGGCGACCCGGACCTCGGCTCGCCCCATCGCGAGGTGACCGAGTTCGTCGGTGACCAGATCGCCGAGCCGAGCGGCCGCCTCCCGACGTCGCTCCGAGATCGCCAGCGCGGCCTGCCCCGTCGCTGCGGCCAGCTTGTCGACATTGTCGGAGAGTTCGGCCAACCGGTGGTCGGAGGAGTCCAGGGTGTCCAGCTCGTGTTCGGCGTCGGAGACCCAGGCCAGCACGGCATCGACATCGGCCCCGTACCGCCGGGTGAGAGTCTTGAGCACCGCCTGCCGCGACAGCAGCTGCTCCAAACTGGCCGGGTCGGCATCCAGGTCGGCAAGGAACCCGGACAGATCGGCCGCGACATCGGCCAGCATCACCGACGCCTGGTCGAGCTGGCCGGAGAGTTGGGTCAGGCGAGGATCACCGGCGGCCTGCAGGTCGTGCCGGGCGGCCTGGATCAGCCCCACCACGGTCGGTACGTCGGTCAGCGTCTCGTCGCCGACCAACCCGGTCAGCGCGCCTTGCGCGCCGGCCCGCACGGCGTCGGCGTTCTCCCTCCGGCGGACTTCGGCGATCAGATCGGCGTCCTCCCCCGGCAGCGGGGCGATCTCGGCGATCTCGGCCAGCGACAACCGGAGCATCTGCTCGCGTTGCGCGTTCTCGCGGGCCCGTGCCCGTCGATTGGCCAGATCGCAGGCGGCTTCCTGCCATCGGGCACGCACCTTGCGGTAGGCCGTCAGGTCGCTGTCGAGGTCGGCGAACCGATCGAGCACGGCCCGCTGCTGGGCCGGCCGGAGCAGCGTCAGTGCCTCGGACTGCCCGTGCACGGCGACCAGCGGATCGGTCAGTTCGGTGAGGATGGCCAGCGGTGCGGCGCGCCCGCCGACGTAGGCGCGGGACCGACCGTCCGCGCCGACCGACCGGATCGCGATCACCGAGCCGTCCTCGTCGAGCCGCCCGCCCACGGAGGCCACGATCGGCGCTGCCGTGCCGTCGACCTCGCCCTCGAACCGCGCCTCGACGACGGCCCGGTCACAGCCGGCCCGCACCCGCGACGGGTCGCCTCGACCACCAGTGATCAAACCGAGCGCGGTGACGATCATCGTCTTGCCGGCTCCGGTCTCACCGGTGACGACGGTGAACCCTGGGTGCGGTTCGAGAGCGGCCTCGTCGATGACGCCGAGGCCGCTGATCCGCAGTTCGTGGAGCACGACCCTGACGCTAGCGGGAGGGTCCGACAGTTCCCCGGCGACGCGCCGGGTTGTGGACATATGATCGACCCTGGCCGCTGGCTGTGGGTAG